>CAIVJW010000291.1 GCA_903906315.1 uncultured delta proteobacterium
CGATCGCCATCGCGCCGAGGCACACGAACGGGCGCGGCAGGCCGGCCGCGTCGAGGCTCTCCGAAGAGCGCCCCTTCAGCGTTCGATCATCCGGCGGAGCGCAGCTTCGAGCCTCCCGCGATCCTCCGCCGTCAGCTTGCTCGCGGGCACGAGCAGCGTGCGCCCGCCGTCGCGCGCGTGGAGGCCCTCGACCCACGGCTCGGTGCCCGTGATGCGCAGCCCGTAGAGGTCGCGGGGTCGAGGTGCCGTTCCTCGAGGATTCCTGCAGAACCATGGGCGTTCTCAGCGCCTCATCGGCCCCTGCGTCGCGCGTGGGCGTCCATTCCCCGGAGGTCGCGCGCCGACCGCCAACGCCCCTCGATCGACCTCCGAGGAACCATCGGGAGCCTGCATGGTCGCCGCGCGACCTGCCTGGCCCGCGCGGCGACCTCCGTGGAGCCCGCGTCGACCTCGGAGGTCCCTTTTCGACCTCCGAGGTCGAACACTGCCCTGAAACCCCAGGATTCTTCGCCTTCGGGGCCGGGCGGCGCCGCGCCTGCTTCGTGCAGAAGTCGAGCACCGTCGACGACGCCTTGCGCAGCTCGCGGTCGACCGCGGGTCGGAGGCCGGCGGACCGCATCCCCGAATTCGCTTTCGCTCCGAAAGCGAGACGACTCGACCAGCGCCCAAGCCTTCCTGGTCGACCGCGCGTCGTCACGCTCGAATACACTCACGACCAGCTCCTCGCCGCCGGCATCGAATGCCACGCTCCGCAGCGATCGGACGTCGTCTACCCGCACCCGGTAGTCATCTCCTTCGATCCCCGCGGGCAGCGAGAGCGCGCAGCCGTCCTGGATGAGAGCCTTGAAGTTGCCCCCCGCGATGTTCACGAGCTCACCGAGAGCGTCGTTGATGTCGCCCTGCGAGACAGCCTCTGGCGCAATGTCGAACATGTGCGCGGACGACCGTCGGGCGAGCGTGGGCGAGCACCGAAGCATGACGACCCCGTCCCACGCCCAAGAAATCGCGACAAACGCGGTGATGACGATGTCGCCGCGGCCAGGTGAGCCCGAACGCCACGGCACGAACTCCAGACCGAACACGGCCCGCCAGATGCTCTCCGTGATGGCTCGAATTCGGACACGGGGGGGGGGGGGACGGCTGGACACGAAGAAGAAGGAGCTCGTCGGCCTTAGACGCAGAACGAGCTCTTCGCGCGCGGCGAGCGTGTGATGCGCGTGCCGGTCTTCGTCCGGAGGCTGTTCGAGCGAGGGGCTATCTCCGCTGCGACGGTGAGAGTGGTCGCGGAACTACGGCGCACTTCTGGCGCAACGGAGGCCGATGTGGCTGCCGCGACTCGTCGGCGTGCCGTAGCTGCGGGTGGCCGAGCGCATGAGCAAGGCGATGCCGCCCCAAGCTGCCCCGCGGACGACCCGGTACGAGTAGGGATTGACCGCCAGGTTGGCACAGTCATTGCACGTGCCGTTCTTGTACCAACTGACATCGTCGTACCAGTCCAGGTTCCACTCCCACATTCCACCGGCGAGGTCGCGGTGGCCCCACTTGCCATTGCCCGAGGGATGACTGCCCACCGCAATGAACGGGCTCTTGTTGCTGTAGCTATCGTTGGCGAGCGCCTTGGTCACCGAGGGGTCCGCCGCGCCCCACGCATAGAGGCGATTGTCACTTCCCCCCGCCGAGGCATACTCCCACTCGGCCTCGGTCGGCGTGCGCCCGCTATCCCAGGCGCAGAAGGCCGCTGCCTCGAACCAGGACACGCAGTTGATGGCGTAGCCCTCGTTCGCGCCGGGCGCGTCCGTCCAGGTCTGGTATTGGGCGTCGCACTTGAGCTTGGTGACGAGCGCCGCCTGACTGGCCGCGAGGCTCGCGTTCCAGCCCGCCTGCCAGCCGCTGTTCGCGATGAGCGGATGCGCTCCGGCCCCAACCGCAGGCGGCGTCCCGTTGAATTGAGTGACGAACTTGCGGAAGCGGCCGACGGTGACCTCGAACGTGTCGAGCTTGAAGCTCGCCACGGTGACGTTGTGCTCGGGCTGCTCATTCGGGTCGCACGCCATTCCTCCCGGACAGGCATCCGTCCCCGCGCCCCGCCCCATGGGGAACGTGCCGCCCGGGACGACCTGCGCATCGCAGCAGGAGACGCCGCCCGCGCACGAGAGCCCACCCAGACACGAGAGCCCGCCTACCGAGCAGAGCCCGCTCACGCAGGCGCTTCCTGCTCCGCAGACGACGCCGCACCCTCCGCAGTTGGCGCTGTCCGTGCTGAGGTTCACCTCACAGCCGTTGGCCGCCTGAAGGTCGCAGTTCGCCTGACCGGCCGAGCACACACACGCGCCGCCCGAGCAGGTTCCACCCCCGCACGCCGCCCCATTCGCGGCATTCTCAAACCCGCACGCATTCCCTTTGCACGTCGCGACCAAGCACGCATTCGCCCCCGCCGGACACTGGCTCGCGTCGTAGCACGCGACGCACTTCGGGTTCTGCGGGTCGCACTTCGGCGTCGCGCCCGAGCAGCTGATCGGCGCGTCGTACTTGCCCTGCGCGCTGCAGAACAAGAGTTGGTCGCCATTGCATACCTTCGAGCCCGGCGGACACGAGTTACACTGCCCCGCACCGTCGCACGTCCCGGCGCCGTCTGCGCAGGGCGTCCCTAGCGCTTTCGGCGTGAAGCCGCAGGAGTTCTTGGCCGAGCACGAGGGGGCCTGGCACTCGTTGGCCGAGCTCGGGCAATCGCCCGCAGCTTCGCACGCGACGCAGCCGCCCGAAAGGCAGATCGGGGCCGCGCCATTGCAGGGCGCGCCGGCCTTCCACTGCCCCTTTGCGTCGCAGATGCTCGGAGCCAATCCCTCGCACTTTCCCTGGCCTTGTGCGCAATAGGTGCACGCTCCCTTGGCATCGCATGCGCCGCTCTGCCCAACTGGCCCGCACGCCGTGCCGGCCGTCACCGCCTGCGCGGCGCACACGCCATCGGCGCTGCAGACCGCGAGCTCGCACTCCGACGCAGACGAGACGCAGTCGGTCGCCTTGGTGCACTCGACGCAGGAATCGCCAGCCTTCGTGGGCGCACAATAGGGCGTCTTTCCCGTACAGGCGACGGGGGTATTCTTCTGCCCATCGGCGGAGCAGCGATCCAGTGTCGTCGCGTCTTGGCACGTCGCCGCCGTCGAAGAGCAGACGTCGCATTGGCCCCCTACGGCGTCGCAGAGGCCCGGCACGGGGCACGTCACGACCTTGGCGAAGGCCTTTCCGTCCTCGCTGCAGTGCTCGAGGACGTCCCCTGTACAGCGGAATTCGCCCGGCTTGCAGGCCGTCGAAGCACCGCCGGCACCTCCAGCACCGCTCGCCCTAGCGGTCGCGGAGCTTGCTCCGGGCTCGCACGCCGCCGCGAGGAGCCCCAGCGCAAGGGTGGCCGCGAGGGGCGCCCAGCGCCGGACTCCCGTTATGGCATCCGACTTGCCGGTCAGACATGCGGGGAGGGCGCGACGGACGGACGAGGAACGTGTCATTGATGCTCCAGACGTGGCAGAAGTGCGCGGCCAGCCTATTCGACCTCCTCGCGGGATGTCAAACAGCCCGTTCTCCAGGCGACCGGCCGGGGTTCTTCAAAGGCGCGCACGGACGTCTTGCTGGAGCCCCGTCTTCAACGCTCCGACGCACGGGGCATTGCCGTAGTCAGGGCCTCACGAGGGCCGTCAATACCGCCGCGGTGATCGGATTCTGACTGCCATCGTCGCTGTTCACGGTCGCCGCGAGCGCGAGCTCTTCCTTTGGCAGGTACCACCTCTGGGCATGAAACCCGGGGAACGAAGTCCGTCGCGCTGCGCGTTACTCGGCGAGCTTCGTCCACGCCCGGCACCGCGGGTCGCCGAGCTCGGCGCGCGCCAAGAGCCGGGCCGGAGGTTGCGCCGGCCTTCCAAGCCCCTGCCGACGGCCCCTACTGAACCGTGACGTGGAGCGTGTAGTCGAAGGTTCCTTGGATGAGCGACCGCTTCACCGCGACAGTGTACTTACCTAGGGGCAAGCCCTTCAGCGTCAAGGCCGAGCAGTAGCCAGGGCCGGAGTCGTCATCGATGCCGACTATCGAGCCGCTGGGCCCGTATACCGTGAGGTAGCTGTCGAGCGCGTTCGCGGCGCAGATGGACTTCCCCCCGTCGAGCACCTCGGCGGTGAGCTGCCCGCCGGCGCCCACGGGCATCATCACGCTGAAGAAGTCCACGTCCGAGTCCGGCACGATGTGCCCTTTCACCTTCCCGCCGACCGCCAGCGCGTCGAGGTCGTTCGCCGCCGCTTTCGAGTTGTTCGGCTCGATCTCGCAGCCGGCCTCGATCTGGCAGCTCGCCGAACAGCAGTCGCCCCCGACGGCGTTGCCGTCATCGCACGTCTCGCCTCCGACGAGGAGGCCGTCGCCGCACTTGGGGGTGCAGGCGCTCGGCTGTCCGGAGCAGACGTAGCCCGTCTCGACCATGCACGTCGCGGAGCACCCGTCCCCGCCGAGCGCGTCACCGTCGTCGCAGGCCTCGCCCTGGGGGACCACTCCGTCACCGCATGCGGGTGGCTGGCATGCCCCGCCCTTGCACGCGCCACCCTTGCAGTCGGTCCAGTCGACGCACGCCACGCAGTCGCCGACGAGATCGCACAGCGAGCCGCCACCCTGTGAGCACGGAGCACGCAGGGGCTTGGGCGCGTGGACCGACTGACCGCCGCTGCAGGCGTCGACGGTGCACTCCTTGTCGTCGTTGCTCGGGTCGTCGGCGGGGACGGACTGCGTGCCTCCCTCGCCGTCGCACCGGACTTCAAGGCAATCGCCCAGCGTCTGGGCCGCGGTCGGAACGCCCGCGGCAACGACGTCGACCCCGCATTGCCCGCCGGGGCCGCACACCGCCGTTCGACAGTCGGTGCCCGGAGCAGGGCAGTCGACCGAGGGGTCTTTGCAGGGCCCGGCGCCGCCGGTCGAACCACCGCTGCCGGCCGCGCCTCCGCTGCCCGTCGGGGTGCCCCCTCCCTGCGACGCCGTGCCGCCGCGGCCCCCCGCTCCGCCCGCGCTCGCCTGGCCTCCCGCTCCGCCCGAAGCCGTGGGCGCGGACGTCGTCGTGTCGCGCACGAACTCCAGGCCGTCGAGGCCCGAGAGCGCGCTGCACGCCGGGGCGACGAGCCCGACTGCGACGAGAAGGAGCGCACTGCGCGCAATGGGCCTCATCAAAACACCCCCCGAAGCAGCAGCGAAGCGGGCCCGATCGAGGCCTCGACGGCCGGCGGTGGCTGCGTGACCCCGGTGCGCCGCCGCACCACGAGGAGCACGGCGCCCGTGGCCACTCCCAGGCCCGCCACCACGAACCCCACCGTCGAGGCCGTCGCGAGGGCCCTCGCGGAGTCGGCGTTCGCGCCGTCGGCCCGGAGACACAGCGTGCCCTCGCAGCGCTGCTTGACGTCCGACACCTTCGCGAGCGACACCGCGCCCGTCGCGAGACCGATGCCGAGGCCGAGGGCCCCTACCCCGAACGCGACGCCCGCCGGCACGAATGAACCTCCCGGTGCAGCGGCTGGCTCGGGCGGTGGCGGATCGATCGCGGTCGGCGGATCGGGGGCCGAGGCCGAGGGCGCGCCGAGATCGATCGTGATCGGCGACTCGCTCCCTTCGGCGAGCTGCACCTTGCGCGTGCGCGTGCGGCCATCACCGGCCGCGATCGTGATCGTGTGGACGCCGGGGTCGACCGCGCGGCCGCGCAGCTCGGCGAGCGTCACGGGCGCGCCGTCGAGCGTCGCCGTGAGGCCCGCATCGCTCGCACCGAGGACGCGCACCGTGAGCGTCGGGATGCGCAGGCCAAGCACCTCGAGCTCCCGCTTCGCCTCGGCCTTCGCTTCGACGAACGCCGCCGCGGCGTCGGGCCGCTCACGCTCGGCGAGGAGCTGATCGTAGTGGCGCGCCGCCTCGAGGAGCCTTCCCGCGTTCCTTCGGCAGCGCGCCATGTAGAGCACGAGCGTCGGCGCGTGAAAGAGCTCGTCAGCCACGCGAAAGCGCTCGTAGGCCTCGCTGTATTTCTCCGCGCCGAAGAGGCCGAGCCCCTCCTCGCCCTTTTCGCGCGCCCGCACGCGCGCCGGGTCCGTGCGCGCGCCGGGCTCGGCTTGGGCGCGCGGCGAACCCACGAACACGCTCGCGGCGGCGAGGACCGCAAGGATCCACGGAAGGCGATGGGCTCTCACACGCATGGGATCAGAACCCGATCACGCGGCTCGTTCGGTCGGCGGCCGGCGCGCGAGCCGGAACTGGCGTGGGAGCTGGAACCGGGCTCGCGGCGCGTTCGTGTCGCGAGCGGGTAGGCGCTCCAAATGCGATCCGGCCGGGTAGCCACCGCTTCGACCTCGCCGCACCTCCCCAGCAGGGCCGTCAGGAGACATGAGACACCTTCCGCGACGTCACGTTCAGCCCTCCTCGGAGCGAGGTCCAAGACCCCGCAATCCTGCAGGGCATCGCTCCAGAGAGCAAGGCGGGCGCTGCGATCCCGCATCGAGTCGATCTGCGCCGCGGTCGGCATTCCGATCGACCAAGCCCGGCGGGCCCAGCTCGCGCGGCTCGACGCGGCGGCGCTCGGGGAGCTGCACGATCGCGATCGTGCGCGACCGCGTGTGGCCGGCGGGGTGACGCGAGCGCGGCCGACCGGCGCGCGTGCGAGCGCGCGGCTCGTGGGCCGTCGAGTTGCACCTCATCGAGCGGCCCAGGCGAACGCTCGCGCCCGCGGGCGAGCGCGACCTCGTGGCGCGGCGCTCGGTCTTCCGAGCGACGGTGGGCGTCGCGCTTCCTGTGCCGGGAAACCACCAAACCGAGACAGCAGGCCCACAATAGCCAGTGAATACAGCCACGGCGTCGACATGACCGTCACTGTTTACGTCGGCAAGCGAGACCGTGGTGCCGTCGTACAACTGGGTTTGAGACGGGTTTCCAACGGAGGCGGTCAGCCTCCCTGCCCCGTCGTTCTTGAGGACAGCGATGCCGTCGAGTCCGCAAGAGACCTGCTGCGCGCGGAGATCGCGCGGCTCGGGCGCTGAAGCGGCGCGCTCGCCTCGGATCCGAGCCGACCCCCTCGCCGAAGGCCCGCAGCTCGCCTCGGATCCGAGCGGACCCCCACGCGCGAGGCCCGCAGCTCGCCTCCCACCCGATCCGACCCCTCGCCGAAGGCCCCCTCGCTGCCTCGGACCCGAGCCGGCCCCCTCGCACGAGGCCCCCCGCTCGCCTCCGACCCGAGGCCGCCCCCTCGCGCGGGGCCCCTCGGTGGCCGCGGACCCGATCGCGCGCGTCGGGTCGGGCCCGCGGAGAATCCGCTTCCCCTTCGGCGGGGGGCTCTCCTACCGTTGTTCCCGGTTCGATAGGGCCGCTGGGGCGGCCCGGGAGGTGACGATGGCGTCGAAGAAGGCAGGCAAGGCGAAGGGCGGGGCCGAGGCGCCCGAGAAGCTGGACGTCGCGGGCTCCGCGGCGGCGGTCGACCAGCACCGGGCGCGCGCGGCGGCGCTGCCCTCGAAGGAGGTGCGTGGGCTCGGCGGCGACCCCGCCCTCGCCGCGCACAACGTCGGCGTCGCGATCGCGGCGCTCGCGCCGCACAGGAAGGCGATCGGCGAGCTACCCGCCCCGTTCTCGAAGGCGGCGCTCGCGGCGCTGCCGAGCCTCGCGGCGGCCGTCGTCCACGCGCACGCGCAGGTCGACAGGTCCTCGACCGGGGACACGAAGAAGGACCTCGCGCGCGCGTCCGCGGTGCGCGCCCTGCTGCTCAACGCGGCGGTGACGCTCGCCGACGCGAAGGCGCTGCCGCCGGCGAAGGTCGCCACGATCAAGAAGGGCTCGGGGCCGCGCGATCTGGCGCAGGACTGCGTCGATCTTGCCGCGCTGTTTCGCGCGAACGCCGCGGCGATCAAGGGCAAGACGGCCATCGGCAAGGACACGATCGACGAGGCGGGCGCGCTCGGGGAGCGGCTGCTCGCGGCGCTCAAGCCGAAGGGCGCGAAGGGCAAGCCGAGCGCCGAGGTGCGCGCGGCGATCGATCTGCGCGATCGCCTGTGGACGCTGCTCGTGGCCGACTACCCGGCGCACGCGCGGCGCGCCGGCCTGTGGATCTGGGTCGACGACGTGGACGATCACGTGCCGACGCTCCAGGCCCGCGCGGGTCGGCGGGCGAAGAAGCGGGACGCGGAGCCCGCGCCCGCGCCGACCGAGCCGGGCGGCTGAGGGGCGCCACCGCGGGATCGCGCTCGCGGCGACTCGCGATCCCCCGGCGGCGACGTCGCGCGACCGGGCGACGCGCGGCTGCTCTCGCCGGCGTGCACGAGCGTCGACCAGCACGCGGACTACGTCGCGCGCGGCCACGCCTTCCGGCGCGTCGCGCGGCGCTGCCTCGGGTGATTCGGGACCGCCTCGCCGCTTGCCTTGCCGCCGTGGCTTCGGCAAATACACCGGATGCGGTTCGCCGACCTGAAGAACGACTTCGTGTTCCGGCGCATCTTCGCGACGCACCCGGAGATCTTGCGCCGGCTGCTGAACGACCTGCTCGACCGGCGCGAGGATCAGACCATCCTCTCGATCGAGTACCTGCCGAGCGAGCAACTGCCCCTGGCGGAGGGATCGAAGCTGTCCATCCTCGACGTGCGCTGCAAGGACCGGGCGGGCACGACGTTCGTGGTGGAGATGCAGCTCCTGCACCACCCGGGGTTCATCAACCCGGTCGTCGACAATGCCTGCACGGCCTACGCGGGCCAGCTCAA
>CAIVJW010000292.1 GCA_903906315.1 uncultured delta proteobacterium
GCTCGATCGACGCTCGATCCAGCGGAGCGCGGCGTCGTAGATGAGATCGAGCGACACGCTGGCGTTCGCGTCGGGCTCGAGGCCGAGCAGGAGGGTCGCCGCCGCAGCCCGGACCGCCACCTCGCGCTGCTCGGCGGGCGGGAGCACGAAACCGGGGGCCTGCTTCACTGCCACCTCGTCCATGGCGAAGCGCAGGGCCGCTTCCACGCGACCGCGCAGGGACTCGACGACCTTCGGCGCGTCGACCGACGCGGTGATCGCGACGGCGACCTGGGCGGCGGTGGGGCCGGTCGGCGGGTCGTTCGGCGCCACGGGGAGCGAAGGTAGCGCACCGAGCGGAAGCGAGCGACCAGCGCAGGAGCGACCGGTTCGAAGTCTGGAGCGCGTCGACGACGAGTCCCTCCCAGACCACCGATACGACCCTGGCGAAGGCTCTGGCAGGGAGCGCGCCGCGGATACGTCACCTGAACACGCGCCCGTGCCTGGGCGCCTCCACATCGCGCCGGAGAGGGCGTCGGGGGCGCGCGCGTCGCGGAGGCCGATGACGTCGTGTGCGCCGCGCGAGGCGGCGTCGAGCCGCGCGTCGAACGCGGCGCGGCCAGCGTCGAGCCCGGCGGGCGCACTGAACAGTTCAGTGGGCGCATGCGTTCGCCCTGGACTCGAGGCCTGAATTTCGGCTGGATTTCGAGGCTCGCGGTTGGGTGGGCGGGGGGCGGCGGCGCGGGATCACCGTCGAGGTCCGGCCACGCGATGGCCGCGAGCGGCCGCCGCCGACCTGAACGAGCTCAGTGCCGGGAGCGCACGATGGCGCTCGGCGCGGTCGCCGCGCCGGACCTCGCCGGGGCGGCCCGCCTCTCGACGAGGGGCGGCGACGGGCGGCCGGGGTACTGAACACGCGCGGCGAGCGGCGGCGGTCGCCCGACGCGGGCGGCGGGAAGGCGACGTCGGAGGCCGAGGGCGGGAGGCGCGGGCGCGGACCGGCGCCGAGGGGTGAACAGGTCTCGAGGGTGGTGCGATCATGCGCATGCTCGCACCACATGGCGAGACCCCGACGAGTGCGGTCCCAGGTGGGCGTGCGGCGTGCCTACGAGGTCGCGCCCTCGGCCCCGAAGGCGACCACGAACGGCGTGCTGTGCGGGTGCGGCGTGCCGCTGGAGCGCTTCCTCGAGGGGCACACCTACGGCGTGCCATCGGTGCCCGCCGCCGACGGCGCGTGGCCGCCGTGGGCGCCCTACCCCCCGATCGTGCTCGCGATGCGGCGCTGGCCACGGGAGCCGATCGGCGAGCGCGGGTTCCACTGGGAGCCGCTCACGAAGCGAGACGGCCCAATGGTTTCCCGACGGGCCGACGACGCTGCGTGTGGAGACGACGGCCAGGATGGTCGAGTGGCTGGAGCGGTTCGGGGTGCTGCCGGATGGGCGGGGGGCGCGGGTGGCGGCGGTGGAGGCGGCCGATGGGGCGGCCGCGGGTCGGCCGAGATAGCGGCGGGTCGCACGGAGCACCGCGGGTCCAGCCGCCTCGGGCGTCGCGGACGCGGCGGCGGCGCTCCCGCGGCGCGGCGCGGGCGGACTCGAACCGCAGCCGGCGGGGCACCGGGCGCGCGGAGGACGTGCCGCGAGGCGGGGGTGATGGACGACGGGGCGGTGCTCAGGCTGCGTGTGGGGCGGTGGGCGCGGTGGGCGCGGTGATGCATCGCCCGGATGTCACGCCCGATGTCACGCCCTCGATCCCCGTGACAACGGCGCATGCGGACGAGGGGTGCGTCGCTCG
Organism: uncultured delta proteobacterium; assembly: GCA_903906315.1. GTDB lineage: Bacteria > Myxococcota_A > Polyangia > Polyangiales > Polyangiaceae > CAIVJW01. Next base: position 1,771 of record CAIVJW010000292.1, read on the forward strand.
CGAGAGGCTCGAGCGATGTCACGGCGGTTGTCACGGGGCGCCGGCCGAATCCGACAGCCTTTCATGGGGTTACGGAGCGGATCCTTCTGCGGATGTCACGCGCTCTTCCCGCGTGACAACGCCTTCTCGCTGCGCCCGGTTCGCCGCCTCTGCAGCTCCCGGGGCTGCGGCGACCTCGCGACCATCGACGGCTACGGCTTCGACCACGGCGGCTGACCCCACCCTGCGCACGAGCGCGGCGTCGTCGAGGAGGTCGAGCGAGCCGCTGGCGTCACGCTCGGGCGGCGCGGTCGCGACCGGCGGAGCCCGCTTTGGCGGCGACGGCGCGAGGTCCGGGCGCGCCGAACGTCGCCGGTGACCAGGGGCCGGCGGCGCGCGCAGCCTCGGCGGCGACGCGGGTCGGACGGGCGTCGCGAGTGGTGCGATCCTGCGCATGATCGCACCGTATGGCGACGCCCCGACGAGCGCGGTGCGCGGTGGGCGCGCGGTGTGTCGCGTACGCGATCGTGCGCGCGAAGCGGCGGTGGCCGCAGAAGCCGACCGGCGAGCGCGGGTTCCACTGGGCGCCGCTGACGAAGCGCGAGGCGGCCGAGGCGTTCCCCGACGCGCCAACGGCGCGGTGCGCGACCACGGCGCGGATGGTGGGGCGGCTGGAGCGGTTCGGCGTGATGCCGGATGGTCGCGGGGTGCGGGGGGAGGCCGTGGGGCGGTAGCCGCGGAGCGACGCGCCGGGGTGACCGCGGCCGGAGACGCGGCGACGACGTCCTGCCCACGGGGAGCCGACGCCGAGCGAGTCAGGCCACCTGCGCCTCGACCTCGAGCAGCCGGCCGCTGACCGCCTCGGCAAACGGCGCCCGGCGCGAGAGGACGTTGCCGGGGAGGAACTGCGCTGGAGCCGGAGCGCGGTGCTCGGCCGCGACGCGCAGCGTGCGGACGACCGCGTCCAGATCGGCCTTCCAGGGGAACCTCTTCGCCCTCGGGGCGAGGAGGTCGTCGCGACCGACCCGGAGGGCGGCGACGAGCGCCCGCTGTTCGCCGGACTCGCCGACGGACGGCGGAAGGCCGACGAGCACGGTCGCGAGCTCGTCGTGGCGGCGGAGGACCCGGTCCATGAGGTCGCGAGCGCGGCCCCATTCGTCGACGGTGTGCACGGCTCGGGCGCGCGGCCCGGGGCCACGGTCGCGGACGACGGGAGCAGGCGTCGCCCCGAGGGCTCGTTCACGTTCGACCGACGTCCCGCAGTTCGATCGCGCGTCGAGCCCTCGCCCGACCCGCGAAACCGGGTCGGAGGGGCGCTCGGGGGAGATGTTGTGTCGAGCGTATGATTTGCCCACAACGAGGTTTCGCTTCGACGCGGCACGAGGAGGTCGGCCTCGAGCCCGCGTCGATCCTCGCGCCGTTGCGCCATGGCTCTTCGTTGTGTTTTCTGGAGTCGATGGGCACGACGGCGGGCGGCCGCAACGCGCATCGAGGTCGGCGGCCCCGCGAAGCGGTCGACCGGGACGCCGCCGCACGGGGGGCCGATCTCGTCACGGTGGAATCGCCAGGTACGGCGGTGCTCGTCGCCGGGACGCGAGCGGGCGAGCCGCGCGACGGGGAGCTCGCGCTGGGAGCGCCGACCTCCCCCGTGACGACCGGCCGGCGGCCGCACCAGCACGCGCCGAACACGGAGGAGCGAATGGGTTGGCGGGTGGTGCGAGCATGCCCATGTTCACACCCCATGGCGAGGCCGAAACGAGTCCGTTTCCAGGCGGGTGAGCGGCGCGCGGGCGAGGTCACCCCGTCACCGCCCAAGGCGACGACGTACTGCGTCCTCTGCGGATGCGGCGTGCCGCTCGAGCGCTTCCTCGAGGGCTACAACTATGGCGTGCCGACGGTGCCCGCGAGCGAAGGCACGTGGCCACCGTGGACGCCCTACCCGCCGACCGTCTCCGCGAAGCGCCGATGGCCGCGAAAGCCGACCGGGGAGCGCGGCTTCCACTGGGCGCCGCTCACGCCGCAGGAGGTCGCGGCGGCGTTCCCCGACGCCCCGATGGAGCTGCGCGTGACGCAAACCCTGAGGATGGTCGAGTGGCTGGAGCGGTGCGGGGTACTGCCGGATGGGCGGGGCGTGCGGGTGACCGCGGTCGAGGCGGAGCCGCGAGGGTACCCCGGAGGGAGACGGCGGTGAGGAGGCGCGGCGAGCGGCCAGGGCAACCGCTCCCCGAGCGGTCGGGGCCGCCGGACGAGGCGGCGCCCTGGGAGCGCTCGCCACATCTGGGGCAATGCGCCGTCGGCCGCGCGGGGAGGCGGCGGCAGTGGGGGAGGAATGGGTTTGTGAAGCGAGGGCGGAATGGGTGTGTCACGGATCAGTCGGACGCGGAAATCTCCGCGCCCCACGGCGAATCCGCACGATTCGCGCTTCGACGCTGCCGGAGCGCCGGCGCACGACGCGCACCAGTCGCGCTTGCCCCAGCCGAGCCGCCGCAGCTTGCAGACGTGCCGGCGCTCTGCAACGCGCGATGGCGCCGACGCTCGCTTCGGCGCCCGCGCGACACGACCTCGCGTCCGCGGGGAGCGCCCGTGAGGGCCACGCACCTCATGGCGGCGCGTTCGCTTCTCGTCGAGGGCACCGTCAGGGCGATCGGAGACCGGCGCCGTTTCCGCCTCGTCATCCCTCTCGGGCCCGCGCCGATGCCGTGCCAGCTTGCCGACCTCGCCCGCGCACAGCCGGCGCCGAGGGGCGCATCGGCCGCCCGCGGTTCACCGCTCGGGTAGGACTACAATCGGCGGCCCCCTCCTCATCCGAGCACACGGTGACCTGCCTCCGTCCATCCCAACAGCGGCTCGCGCACGCTCGAATCGCGTCGGTGCGCCCCGGCACGTCGATGACCTCGTGGGGGCGCTACGTGGCAATCCACGGCGCGGCGCACCTCGCCGTCGTGGGCGATCTCGGGGCAATTCGCGCGTGGCTGGTGGACCCGACGAGCCCGACGCGATGGCGGCCGCGACCGACGCGGCGAGCGCCGGGCGCTGGTGGGGGTATCTCGGGGTCGAGGACGTCGGCGCGGAGCACGTCGCCGCGAGCAGGGACGACGACCCGGGCGACCGCTGGACGCCGGCGGCGCTGAGGACGGTCGTCCGCGTCGGCGTCGCGCTCGGCGCGGCCTCCGAGGCGTTCCTTGCCCTCGCCGAGCGCAGCGCCGTCGTGCACGAGCGGGCGCTCGGGCCTGCGAGTCGCGACGCGCAGCGCGCGCGTTACCTGCAGTCGAGGCTGCTCCAGACCGCCGAGCGGCACCGCGAGGCGGAGGCGGTCCTGCGCGCGCTCCTGCCCGCGGCCGAGGAGGCGCTCGGTCCCGATCACGTCGACGTCGTCGACTACGTCGGATCGCTCGGGGTCCTGCTGATGAGGCTGGGGCGGCTCGACGAGGCCGAGCCCCTGTTGCTCCGCGACCTCGGCTCGACGGAGGCGCGCGAGGGGCCGAGCGGGGTCGACACGGCCATCGCGCGCAACAACCTCGCCGCGATGCGATCTGCGCAGGGCGACGAGGCGAGCGCGCTCGCGCTGCACGCGCAGAACCTCGCGATTCTCCGTGAGCGCAAGGGCGACGACGACCCGAGGACGCTCACGGCCTCGAGTAACGTCGCGCTCGGCCTGCTCCGGACCGGGCGCGCCGCCGAAGCCGCGGCGGTCGCGGCGGACACCTGGGCGCGACGGCGGCGCCGCCTCGGGCCCGAACACCCGACACGCTGACGACCGCGCGGATCTGCTCGAACGCCGAGCTGAAGTGCGGGCGCGCCGGCGCCGCGATCGCGAGCGCGCGCGAGGGGACCGCGTGCGCGTCGAGACGGTTCGGCGATCGCAACGCGACCACGATCTCGGCGCTGCTGGTACGCGTTCACGGCCTCATGCGGCGTTCGCCGCCTGATGGCGGAACGCTTGGGTTGGCAACAGGGAAGCCGCCTTGCAGGCGTCCGCTGCACGGCCTCCGTTCTCGTGGTCGTGGCCACGGCGCCTCACATTCCCTGGCATGGCGGCTCGAGCGACATGGGCGAAGCGAGTGGACGAGTGGCGCGGGAGCGGGCTGAGCTCGGAGGCGTTCTGCGTGGGCAAGGGGTTCACGCCCGGCGGTCTGCGCAACGCGGCGCACGTGGTCGAGAGCGAGGCACGCAGCCGAAAGGCGCCGACCGTGCGCGTGGCACGAGTACTTCGCGTCGCGCGGCCCGCCGCGCCAGCCGCGGTTTCCGCGCCCGTCGAGGAGCTTGAGAGCGCCATCCTCGTCGAGCTCGGGGGTGCCCGCGTGGCGGTGACGCGTGGCTTCGACCGCGGCGCGCTCGCGGCGGTGCTCGACGTTCTCGCTGCGCGAGGAGGGGCGTCGTGATCCCGCACGGCGTGGAGGTGTACGTCGGGCTCGAGCCCGTCGAGCTGCGGTGGAGCTTCGACCGGCTCGCCGGCGTGGTGCGCGAGCGCGTCGGCCGCGAGGCGCGCGGCGGCGCGCTGTTCGTCTTCTTCGGCCGGCGTCGCGACGCGCTGGCGATCGCGTTCTTCGACGGCACGGGAATGTGCCTGTTCTCCAAGCGGCTCGATCGCGGCACGTTCCGGCTGCCTGAGCCGGCCGACCCGACCGCGACGAGCATCGCCGTCGACGAGCGCACGCTCGACGATCTGCTCGACGGCATCGACGTCGAAGAAAGGCCACGACCCGCGCGTCGACGGCGCATGCACTGAGCGCGTCGATGGGGCCTCGACAAGCCGCTTGCGAGGCCCGACCGATGGGCTCGCGATGTCGCGCGAAGCGAGCTTGTCGACCGAGAGCCCCGAAGAGCGCATCGCCGCGCTTGAGGCCGAGCTCGCGGAGCAACGTAGTGCGCTGGGCGTGCAGCGCGAGCCCGTCGCGACGCTCACCCGCGAGCGCGACGGCCTGCGCGCGTCGCACGAGCGGCTTCGTCCCCCTGCGGCAGGTGGATGGGCTCGCTCACGTGGGGCATTCCCTCATCTCGTTGAGAGCGACGTCGCGCGCGGAGGACTCCGCGAAGCGAGGCGCTCTGTCGGCCTCGACGGGCGCAGCTCGTCCGCGCTTCGCACGCCGCTAGAACCAGGGCCGCCGCGCGCGTAGTCTCCCGCCCCTCGCGACGTCGCCCGCGCGAGCACCTCCACCATGCACGCAGCCGCCCACTCCTCCCCCATCGACGACGCCGCCCGCGCCTCGTACTACGCCGCCGCGATCTCCGCGCTGCGCTTCGTCGAGGCCCGATCGCCGAGCGCGCGCCGCTTCGGCTCCGAGGCCGACGCGCGCTGGGGCGCGCTGCGCGGCAACCTGACGACCGCGGACCGCATCGATCTGCTGCTGCGCGACGGGGACGCCCAGTGGCCGCAGGCGTTCGGCGCCCGCGCGGTGTTCGACCTCCGCGCCGTGGCCGAGGACGAGGCGTTCGGCGCGGAGTGGTCGTCGCTCGACCCCGTGGAGGCCGACGAACTGTGGCGGCGATCGGCGCAGGACACGCCGGCGGCCACCGTCGGGGCCGCGCTCGCGGCCGCCGCGGGCGCGTGGGACGTTCGCCTCGCGCCCTTCGATCCCGGCCCGATCGGGCCGACCGACCGGCTCCTCGTCGTCGGCCCCGGCGCCGTCGCCGCCGTCGTCGCCGCGTTCGCCGCGGGGAGCGACCTCGACTGGGCCGCGCAGGTCGTCTGCGTCGCGACGCCCGCGCCGCACCGGCAGCTCGCGGCGCTCGCGGCGGCGCTGCTGCACGCGCAGAAGGCCACCGTCCTCGTCTCGTCGGCGCGGCCGGCCGGGTCGCTCGCGGGGCGGCGCCTCCTCGTGTCGAGCGACGCCGCGCCCGCCGACGTCGCGGTCGCGGAGGGCCGATCCGGCGCGCCCGCGTGATGCTGGCCGCGTCGCGCATCGTCCTCGTCGGCGAGTCGCCCTACGCCCACGAGCAGGAGGCGATCCAGTTCGCGGTCGAGCAGCTCCCGAATACCGATCCGTATCGCGTCTGGGGCCTCGTCGAGCTCCTCGAGCCGACGACGGGGCGCCTCTACGAGATCGACCTGCTCGTGATCGGCTATTCGGCCATCTACCTCGTCGAGATCAAGAGCGGCCCCGGGCGCTACGAGGGCGACCAGGTCGACTGGCACCGCACCGAGCCGGGCGGCCGCGCGCGCTGGATGGAGCCGCCGCTCGGCCTCGCCAACCTCAAGGCGAAGATCCTCAAGAGCCGCCTCCGCTCCAAGATGAAGCTGCCCGACCGCGCGCCGCGCGTCGTGCCGCTCGTCTTCCTCTCGCACCCCGACACCGACCTCGCCCTCACCGACGAGGGCCGGATCGGGGTCGTGACGCGCAAGGACCTCCTCCGCGCGGTGACGCGCCACGAGTTCCCGGGCGCGCCCGCGGGGTGGCGCGCCGAGCGCATCGACCAGCCCCTCGCGAAGGACCTCACGCAGGCGCTCGAGGCCCTCGGATTCCGCAAGCGCAAGGGCAAGCTCTTCGTGGGATCGTACGAGCTCGGGCCGCTCGTCGCCGACGGCCTCTTGCCCATCGACGGCGGCAAGGACGGCCCCGCCGCGCCCTCCGGCTTCGAGGACCGCCTCGCCACGCACCGCGAGACTCCCTCGCTCCGCCGGCGCGCGCGCGTCTACCGCGTCCCGCAGCAGACCACCGTCGAGCGGCGCCAGCAGCTCCGCCGCGCCGCCGAGCGCGAGGTGCAGCTCCTCCACAGCGTGCGCGAGCACCCGAACGTGCTCCGCCTCGAGGAGTACGTCGCCGACGCGCCCTCCGGCCCGACGGTGCTCTTCGACGACTTCGAGGGCGGCATTCCCCTCGACGCGTTCCTGCGCCAGAGCCCGGAGCTCGGCTTCGACGACCGCCTCGGGCTCGTCACGCAGGTCGCTCGCGCCGTCGCGCACTGCCACAAGAAGGAGGTCCGCCACGGCGCGCTCGGCCCACACGCCGTGCTCGTGCGCCGCCACGCCGACACGAGCGAGCCGGAGGTGCGGATTCACAACTTCCAGCTCGGATCGGGCCGGCAGGTGCCCGGCACCGTGCACGCGTCGTCGCTCTCGTCGGAGCCGTGGGCCCTCTACCAGGCGCCCGAGCTGCGCGAGGAGGGCGGCGAGCCAACGCCCGCGTCCGACCTCTGGAGCCTCGGCGCCATCGCGTACCTCGTCTTCACCGGGCGCCGGCCCGCCGAGAGCGTCGTCGACCTCGACGTCCGCCTCGCGAAGCACGGCCACCTCGACGCGCGCATCACCGACGATCGCGTCGCCGTGGCGGTCGCGGACGCCGTCGCCACGGCGACCGAGCGCGTCGTCGCCAACCGGTTCGACGACGCGGGCCTGTGGATCGAGATCCTGCTCGCCGAGGTCACGCGACCGGTTGTCGCCGCCGTCGCCCCCACCGCGCCCGAGCCCGACCCGCTCGAGGCCCGGAAGGACGACGTCGTCGGCGGCGACCTCCTGGTGCGATCCGTCCTCGGCTACGGCGCGAGCTCGCGCGTGCTCGAGGTCCTGCGCGCGTCCGACGGCCGCGTGTATGCGCTCAAGGTGAGCCTCGCGCCCGATCACGACGATCGCCTCGTCGAGGAGGGCCGCCTGCTCGCGCGGCTCGAGCACCCGCGCATCGTGCGCCTCGTCGAGTCGCGCACCATCGGCGACCGCGCGTGCCTGCTGCTCACGCTCGCGGGCGACGCCACGCTCCAGCGCTTCCTCGCCCGCGAAGGGTCGGTGTCGCTCGACTACGCGTGTCGCTTCGGCGAGGACCTGTTCTCGGCCATCGAGGAGCTCGAGGCCAAGGGCGTCGTCCATCGCGACATCAAGCCCGCGAACCTCGGCGTCGGCGCGGCGGGCAAGACAGCCAATCACCTCACCCTCTTCGACCTCTCGCTCGGCCTCGCGTCGCAGACGGAGCTCGGTGTCGGCACCGCCGCGTACCGCGACCCGTATCTCCGGCAGCGCGGCGCGTGGGACCCGGCCGCGGACCGCTGGAGCGCGGCCGTCACGCTCCACGAGATGCTCACCGGCGCGCGCCCCGTCGTGCCGGACGACGCGCCGGCCGGCGGCGGCGCGGGCGCGACGCTCGCCGCCGAGCGCTTCGACTCGTCGGTGCGCGAGCGGCTCGTGGCTTTCTTCGACAAGGCCCTCCGCCCCGACGCCGAGCTGCGCTTCGCCTCCGCGCGCGAGATGACGCGCGCGTGGACGGCGGCCTTCGACGCGCCCGCCGCGCGCTCGGCCCCGCCCCCGCCGATGGGCGATCTCGCGGGCGAGCCCTCCCGCGCCCCCGAGTACGCGACGGCCGCGTGGGATCCCAAGAACCTCACCCCCGAGCAGATCGCGGCCGTCCGCCTCGACACGCCCGCCGAGGCGCTGCCGCTCTCCGCGCGCGCCCGGAACGCCCTCGATCGCGCGGGCGTGCTCTCGGCCGCGGACCTCCTCGCGCTGCCCGACAACCGCCTCTCGTCCGTGCGCGGCGTCGGCCGCCTCGTCGCGCAGGAGATCCTCGGCCTGCAGGGCCGCGTGCGCGCCGCGATCGCCGACGCGCCCCTCGCGCCCGAGCCGTTCTACCCCGGTTATCGCGGCGAGGACGTCTCGCTCGCCACGACCACGCTCGACCCGGCGCTCGTCGCGGCGCTCGCCGACGCGGGCCTGCACGGCCTCGGCGCCACCGCGGGGGCGCCCGCCGCGCAGGTCCGCGCCGTCCTCGATCGGCGCGGCCTCGACGATCGCAAGCTCGTCGCCCTGCTCGCGCGCGAGGCCAAGAGCGCCGGCGACCGCGCCGAGCCCGCCACGCTCGAAGCCTGGGTCGACCTCGCCCTGCCGCGCGGCAAGAAGCGATCGGCCTACCTCGCGTCGCTCTACGGCCTCGCCGAGCCCTTCCTCGGCCGCGTCGACGTCACCGTCCGCGACGTCGCCGCGCACCACGGCATCACCCGCGCCGGCGTGCAGGCCGCGATCGTCGACGCGCGCGACGGCTGGGCGAAGCACGCCGCCATCGCCACGCTGCGCGACCTCGCGCACGCCGTCGTCGACGAGGCCGGCGGCGCCGCGCCCCTCGACCGCGCCGCCGAGGCCCTGCGCGCCCGCCTCGCGCACGACCGCGCC
>CAIVJW010000293.1 GCA_903906315.1 uncultured delta proteobacterium
CGACATCGCGCTGACGATCTCGCAGAAGCTCCGCACGACGGGGGCGATCATCGTCACGACGCCGCAAGAGGTCGCGCTGCAGGACGTCTACAAATCCGTCTCGATGGCGCAGAAGGTCGGCATCCCGCTGCTCGGCGTGGTGGAGAACCAGAGCTGGTTCGTGTGCGACGGCTGCTCGAAGAAGCACACGATCTTCGGCTCCGGTGGCGGCGCGAAGGTCGCCGAGTTCGCCGGTGCGCCGCTGCTCGGTCAGATCCCGATCGACCCGTCGGTGCGCGAGTGGGGCGACGCCGGCACGCCCGTCGTCGAGGCGGCGCCCGAAAGCCCGGTCGGCCGGGCCTTCCTCGAGCTCGGTCGAAAGCTGGCTGGGCGCGTGAGCGCGCAGAACGTCGGCCGCTCCGGAGGGCTTCGGATCGACCGCAGCGGCGGCGTGCAGCGACACCTGCCGATCGCCCGCTGAGGGCCTCGGCGACGTCCGCCCGGCTCGCGGGGCTGAACCGGTGATCCGGTGAACGAGCGTCTCCGCGTGGTCGGCGGCGCTTCCTCCCTTCCTCGCTTCGCGCGCTCGGCGCGCTCGGTTGTCCTCTCGCACTGACGCGCGAGGTACGATATGTTCCCGCTCCCTGAAGACGGCGACTACCCGCCGTCTCACACAGCTCGTACGTGGCCAATCGGCTGCGAACGCGAGGCGCGAAGGCGCAATGACCACCAACGACGACGACACCACCCCGGCGGAATCCGCCCACGAGCGGTCGCAGGCCGAGCAGCCCGCGGCTCACGAGTCCCACGACGCACCGGTCGCGCACGAGGCAGAGCCTGCGCAGCCGCCGCCTCCGCGTCCTGCGGCGCCGCCGAGACGGCGCTCGGAGGAGCCGCACGAAGAGCCCGGCGACGACGTCGGCAACCGGATGCCCGCGGGGCTCCCGGCGTATGCGCAGCGGTACTTCGTGCCTCAGGCGCGGCCGCAGGGACCGGGCCCGGGCCCGCGCGGCGAAGGCCGAGGCGGTGCTCCGCGCGGCCGGCCGGGGCCGAATCCCCCGCGCGAGGACCGTCGCGTTCCGCAGCAGCGGGGCGCGCCGAGGCGCGAGGGTGATCCCGCCGTCGAAGGCGCCGACGGGGCCGAGCGCGCCGCGACGAGCGACCCGCAGCTCGAGGGCGCCGCGCCCGTCGAGGGCACCGACGCGACCGCGGTCGTGGCCGGCGAGGCTGGAACGACGACCGATGGGCAGGCGCCCGCGAAGAAGCGTCGCCGTCGTCGTCGCCGCAAGAAGGGCGCGAGCGCGGTGCCGGGAGCTCCGGGGGTACCGGGCTCCGAGCAGGCTGCCGCCGCCGAGGGCGAGGGCGACGACCACGAGGACGGCGACCACGAGGACGGCGAGGCCGAGGGCGCCGAGGGCGAGGCTCACGTCGCGGCTGAGGCCCGCGTCGAGGGCGAGGCTCGCGCGGAAGGCGAGGCCCACGCCGAAGGCGAGCACGCGGAGGGCGCCGAGGGCGAGGCCCAGGCCGAGGGCGGGCCTGAAGGCGAAGGCCATGAAGCCGGCGACGACCACGAGGGCGGCGAAGGGCCGCACGCCGAAGGCGAGGAGGGCGCCAAGCGTCCTCGCAAGAAGCGCGGAGGCCCGGCCTACGCGCACCACGAGCACGCCCCCTTCCGCGTCGGGGAGGAGGTGTTCGGTCGCGTGCACATGCTCACCGACCACGCGGTGTGGGTCGACATTGCCGCCAAGGCGATGGGCCTCTTCGATCGTCGCGAGCTCACGCTCGACGAGCCGCCGGTCGAGGGCGACCAGTTCATCGCGACGGTGGCGAGCACGGGCGTCCGCGGCGGCATGCTGGTGCTGTCGCGCCAGGCGGCCGATCTCGAAGCCACCCGCGCTCGGGTCGAGGTGGCGCTCAACGACGGCGCCCTCCTCGAGGGCTTCGTCACGGGCGCGGTGAGGGGCGGCCTCGAGGTCGACATCGGCGGCCTGCGGGCGTTCGCGCCTGCGTCGCACGTCGATCTGCGCCACGGCGCGGACCTCGGCTACCTCGTCGGGCAGCTGCTCGAGTGGGAGATCACCCACTTCGCGAAGAAGGGCCGCGACATCGTGGTCTCGCGTCGCCGGGCGCTCGAGGGTGAGGCCCAGAACGCGCGCGTTCAGGCGCTCAGGACGCTCGAGCCGGGCAGCGTCCACAAGGGCATCGTGCGCAAGGTCGTCGACTGGGGCGTCTTCGTGTCGCTCCCGGAAGCGGGCGGCGCCGAGGGCCTCGTTCACATGACCGAGGCGAGCCACGACCGCGGAGCCCGTCTCTCCGGCTTGTTCAAGCCGGGCGAGGAGATCGAGGTCAAGGTCCTGCGCGTCGACGAGAAGGGCAAGCTCTGGCTCAGCCGCAAGGGCGCCGTGGCCGACCCGTGGGACGCCGTGCGGGAGAAATACGCGATCGGGTCGCGCCACAAGGCGATCGTCGCGCGCATCCAGCCGTTCGGCGTGTTCGTCGAGCTCGAGTCGGGCATCGACGGCCTCATCCACACAGCCGACCTGTCGTTCAAGCCGATCAACGATCCGAGCGAGGTCGTGAAGGTCGGCGACTCCCTCGATGTCGTCGTCGCCTCGTGCGACGCCGGATCGCACCGCATCGGCCTGCACCCCGCCCCCCCGGCGGGCGAGGAGGACGAGCCGCGCCAGCGCGTCGTCCAGTACAAGAACGTGAAGGCCATCGTGGCCCAGATCGTCGAGGGCGGGCTCGTCGTCCGCATTCTCGGCACGACGGGCCGCGCGGCGCGCGCGTTCATTCCGGCCGGCCACACCGGCACGGCTCGCGGGGCCGACCTTCGCAAGGACTTCCCCGTCGGCCTGCGCATCGACGCGAAGGTGCTCGAGGTCGATCCGCGCCGCGGAGAGGCCAAGCTCTCGATCCGTGCGCTCAAGGACGACGCCGAGAAGCACGCCTACCAGCAGTATCGGCAGGGCGTGCAGCGCGAGGCGAAGTTCGGCACGTTCGCCGATCTCATGAAGAAGGGCTGATCGCGCTGGCGGGTCTCCCTCTCGGAGGCCCGCGGCTCGGTCCGACGGCGGGGCCGCTCACGCGAGCGGCCTCGTCGCTTTTTTGTGCGCTGACTACTCGCGACCGAGCGCTTGCACGGGGTCGAGGCGCGCGGCGCGTCGCGCGGGGAAGAAGCCGAACACGAGGCCGACGCCGGTGCTCGTCGCGAGCGCGAGGGCGAGCGACACCGGGTCGACCCTCATCGGCCAGCCGAGCGCCTTGCCGAGGCCGAACACCGCCGCGTAGCCGAGCGTCGATCCGACGACCCCGCCGAGCGTGGCGAGCACGAGCGCTTCCATCAGAAACTGCACGAGGATGTCGCCCTCGCGCGCGCCGATCGCCATGCGGATGCCGATCTCGCGCGTCCGCTCGGCGACCGAGACCAGCATGATGTTCATCACGCCGATGCCGCCGACGACGAGCGAGATGGCGGCGATGCCGATGAGCAGCGCCGAGAGGGCCCCGAAGATCGCGTCCTGCATGGCCTGGAACTCGGCCTGGCTGCGCACCGCGAAGTCGTCCTCGTCGCCCTCCTTGATGCGGTGGCGCTGGCGCAGGATGGCCTCCGCCTGGTCCTTGGCGCGTTCGGCCGTGCTCTCGGCCGTGGCGCTGAGCAACAGAGCGTGCGTGTCGTACGGGCGCGTGAAGAGCACGTGCGTGCGCATCGTCGTGATGGGCATGACGACGATCTCGTCCTGGCTCTGGCCGAAGGGCGACTGGCCCTTCTCCTCGAGCACGCCGACGACGCGGTAGGGGTAGCGCCCGATGCGCACCGTGCGGTCGACCGGGTCCGTGCTGCCGAAGAGGTCGCGCGCGGTCTGGGTGCCGATGACGACGACCTTCTCGCTGATCGCCTCGGCCGACGGCGTCCAGAGCTCGCCGCGGAGGATCTTCCAGTTGCGGATCTCGAAGTAGGAGAGGCGCGTGCCGACGATGCTCGGCTTCGCGTTCTGGCCCTCGTGAACGACCTGACCGCCCGACCGCAGGAACGGCGCGGCCAGGCGGATGCTCGTCGACTCGCGCACGAGCGCGTCGGCGTCGAGCTCCGAGAGGCGCGATCCGCCCACCGCGCTCTTGGCGCCCGAGGGCCGCGCCGACCGCTGGAACACGATGAGCGAGTTCGACCCGAGGTTCGCGATCTGCTCGTTTACCGCGGTGCGGGCGCCCTGGCCGAGCCCGGTCACGGTCACCACGGCGGCGACGCCGATCGTGATGCCGAGAATCGTCAGCGCCGCGCGGAGCGTGTTGCGACGCACGGCGCGGAGCGCGATCACGATCGCCGACCAGACGCGGGCGAGCGAGCCGTTCACTCGTGCCTCAGCGCGTCGATGGGGTCGAGGCGCGCGGCGCGGCGCGCAGGGAAGAAGCCGAAGACGATGCCGATCGCGCCGCTCGTGCCGACCGCCGCGACGACGGCCTGAAGCGGCAGCTCCATCGACCACTCGAGCGCGCGGCTCAGGACGGCGATGATCGCGACGCCGAACGCGAGCCCGACCACGCCGCCGAGCACCGACAGCGTCACCGCCTCGACGAGGAACTGCACCATGATGTCGGCCTCGCCCGCGCCGATGGCCATGCGGATGCCGATCTCCCGCGTCCGCTCGGTGACGCTCACGAGCATGATGTTCATCACCCCGATGCCGCCCACGAGCAGCGACACGGCCGCGACCGACGCGAGCAGCGCCTGGAGCGTGTCGAAGATCTGCTCCTGCGACTTGCGGAACTCGGCCTGCGTTCGGATCACGAAGTCGGGCTCCTCGTCCGGCCCGATGTGGTGGCGCTGCCGCAGGATCTGCTCGATTTGCCCGACGGCGCGGTCGACCGTGAGGGTGTCGGTCGCCGACGCCATGAGCTGCTGCACGCGGCCGGGCGCCGTCGGCAGGATGCGCGACCGGAAGCTGCCCATCGGCATGAGAATGCGGTCGTCCTGGTCCTCGCCGAAGGGCGACTGGCCCTTCTTCGCGAGCACCGCGATCACGCGGAAGGGGTACTTGCCGATGCGCACGTACTCACCGATGCCGTCACCGCTGCCGAAGAGGTTCTCGCGCACGGTGTCGCCGAGGACGATGACCTTCGTCTTGAGCTGCTCGTCGGCCTCGGTCCACGACTGGCCCTTCGAGAACTCGAACGCGCGCACCTCCCAGTACGATCGCGTGACGCCCATCACGCTGGTCGCCCAGTTCTTGTCGCCGGCGACCACCTGCATGCTCGTCGAGCTGAAGGGCGCGACCAGCGCGATGCTCGTCGCCTCCTTGCCGAGGGCCATCCCGTCGGCCTCGGTGAGGCGGCCGGAGTCCTTGGCGCTCCCTTTCGCGCCGGACACCTGGGTGGCCTGCGGCCAGATGTAGATGAGGTTGGCGCCGAGGCTCGAGATCTCGCCGCCGATGCGGTTGCGCACGCCGGTGCCGAGCGCGACCACGACGACGACCGCCGCGACGCCGATCAGGATGCCGAGCACCGTGAGCGACGCGCGCAGCTTCGAGCGCAGGATGGCCCGCAGCGCGAGGCGGACGGCGGCGAGGATCGACCTCACGACGCCGGCGCCTCCGGGGCGGCCTCCTCGTCGGGGCGCGGCAGCTCGGCGAGCGCCGCCGCCGCGTCGACCGCCGGCCGGTTGTACTGGTCGGTCTTCACCAGCCCGTCGCGCATCGTGATGACGCGCGTCGCGCACGCCGCGATGTCGTGCTCGTGCGTGACGAGCACGATCGTGATGCCGCTGCGGTTGAGCCGCTGCAGGAGCTCGAGCACCTCGTAGCTCGTCCGCGTGTCGAGGTTGCCCGTTGGCTCGTCGGCGAGGAGCAGCGGCGGCGAGGTGACCAGCGCGCGCGCGATCGCGACGCGCTGCTGCTGCCCGCCCGAGAGCTGGTTCGGCGTGTGGTGCATGCGGTCGGCGAGGCTGACGGCCTCGAGCGCGGCCTCGGCCTGCCGGTGGCGCTGCGCGGCGGGGATGCCGCGGTAGACGAGCGGGAGCTCGACGTTCTCGAGCGCGGTCGTGCGCGGCAGCAGGTTGAAGCCCTGGAACACGAAGCCGATGAGCCGGTTGCGCACGATCGCGCGGGCGTCGTTGCTGCGCGTCCCGACGTCGATGCCGTCGAGCACGTAGCGGCCGCTCGTCGGGCGATCGAGGCACCCGAGGATGTTCATCATCGTGCTCTTGCCCGATCCGCTCTGTCCGACGATCGCGACGAACTCGCCGCGCGGGATGCAGAGATCGATCCGGCGCAGCGCGCGCACGGTCACCGCCTCGGTGGCGTAGACCTTCGTCACCTCCTCCAGCTGGATGAGGTCGTCCGCCCCGTCGTCCGCGCCCGCTCCGGCCATGTCCCGCCGCTCCTGCCTCACCCGGCGCGCCCCGTCCCGCGGGCGCGCGCCGCGCGCGGCTAGAACGTCCTCCCCTTGGATTTGCCCTTGCCCGAGGGGTCGTCCGTCTCGTCGGTGACGATCTTCGAGCCCGCGAGGTCGGTCAGGATCACGGTGTTGATGCCGTCGGTGATGCCGACGTCGACCACGCGCGCGTCGGCCTTCTCGGCGCCCGGCTTGTCGTCGGTGACGACGTAGACGCGGCCCTTCTTCGCGCCCAGCGCGGCGAGCGGCTCTTGCGGCAGCTTCTTGCCGTCCTTGTCGACGGGCGGCGACGGCTTGTAGCGGAGCGCGGCGTTCGGCACGCGCATCGCGCCCTTCGCGGAGGCCGTGCGGATGGTCACCGTCGCCGTCATGCCAGGCCGGAGCTTGACGTCCGGGTTGTCGACCTCGACGACCGCGGCGTACGTGACGACGCCCGACACGGACTGCGGGCTGAACCGGACCTGGCTGACCTTGCCGCGGAACGACTCTCCCGGGAACGCGTCGACGGAGACGTCCGCCTCCATGCCCTCCTTCAGCTTGCCGACGTCCGCCTCGTCGATGTCCGCGAGCACGCGCATCTTGCGGAGATCCTGCGCGATGACGAAGAGCACCGGCGCCTGGAAGCTGGCCGCGACCGTCTGGCCGGGGTCGATCGCGCGGTTGATGACCACGCCGTCGATCGGCGAGAAGATCCGCGTGTACTCGAGGTTCGTCCGCGAGGAGCGCAGCGTGGCCTGGATCTGGGCGATTTGCGCCTTGGCCGCGGCGACGTCGGCTACCGCGACCTCGTAGGCGCCCTGCGCGGTGTCGAGGTCGGCCTGTGATCCGATGCCCTCCGCCACGAGCTTCCTCGCGCGGTCGAGGCGCTGCCTGGCCGTCGCGAGCGAGGCCTCGCCCTTGACGGTCTGCGCCTGCGCGGCCGCGAGCTGGGCCCGGTTCGCGTCGATTTGCGCCCCGAAGAGCGTCGGATCGATCTCGGCGAGGACGTCGCCCTTCTTCACGGTGCTGTTGAAGTCGACGAACACGCGCATGAGGCGGCCCGACACCTGCGCGCCGACCTGCACCTCGGTGAGCGGCTTGACCTGCCCCGTCGACTGCACCGTCTCGGTCACGTCGCCGAGCGTCATCTGCCCGACCACGTACTTCGGCGGAGGCGGCGGTCGCGTCTTGACCCGCCAGGTGACGAGTCCGCCCACGACGGCCGCGAGCGCCACGAGGATCACGAGCCGGCGGCGCCACTTGCCGCCCTCCGCGCGTCCGAGCTCCCGCTCGAGCGCCGGCCGGCCCCTCGCGGCGGTCACGGTGCCCGGCGGCGCGCCCGCCGAGCTTCCGTTGCTGGGCTTGCCCTGGAGCGCGCTCGGCGCGGCGCGCAGCTCGGCGGACGGCTCGGACATGCGGGCGTCATAGCACGGGACCTGCACCAGCCCACGTTCGAGGACCGACCGCCAGGGCCCCGCCGGGGGGCGGTCGGACGCTTCGGATTGAAAAACGTCGGTCGACGTGGCAAACCCCCGCTCCACATGACCGACCTCCCCGTCGCGCCGGACACCTACGTGGTCCTCTCGTACGAGCTCTTCGACGAGCAGGGGGAGGCCGTCGACCGAGCGACGAAGAGCGATCCGCTCTCGTACGTCCACGGATACGCCCAGATCGTCCCCGGCCTCGAGAAGGGCGTCGAGGGCATGAAGGCGGGCGAGCGGCGCACGATCCGGGTCGAGCCGGAGCACGCGTTCGGCGAGCACGACGACGAGGGCGTCTTCGAGGTCGAGAAGGCCGAGTTCCCCAACGAGGCCAAGGTCGCGCCCGGCGACGAGTTCGTCGCCGAGAGCCCCGACGGGTCGCAGATCGCGATGCGCGTCGTGGAGGTGCTGCCCGAGGGCTTCCTCGTCGACACGAACCACCCGCTCGCCGGCCAGACGGTGCGGTTCGAGGTGGAGGTCACGAGCGTGCGCGCTGCGACCGAGGAGGAGATCGCGAGCGCCCAGTCGGACCTCGACGACCTGCTCGACGAGGGCGACGGCTGCGGCTGCGGGCACGATCATGGCGACGACCACGGCCACGCGCACGACGAGGTGCACGTCCCGGCCGAGGGCCTCGTGCGCGCCCGCAAGGCGTAGCTCGGGTACGGACAGGTTCTGGGGGCGACGCGCCGCGAGCGCCCGCGCACGACGGACGGACGGCGTCATCACGCCCAAGGAGATGCGATGAAGGTAACGATGGAGAAGGGCAAGCTCGGGGCGCTCGAGCTGGACATCCGCGTTCGCGACCGGATGCTCAGCAAGGGCATTCTCGAGCCGAAGGTGCTCGCCGCCTTCCTCGCCGCGCTTCCCGACCGCGACGCACAGGCGGTGACGATCGAGGTTCCCCAGCCCGCGCTCGACGGCCTCGAGATCGACGACGACGACGACGACGACGACGACGACGACGACGACGCGGACGGCCCGTGACGAAGCCCGACGACGCCGCGGCCTACGCACAGGGGCCGCTCCCGAAGCTCGACTTCTCGACCTTCGTCCTGTCGGTCGTGGGCAGCGCCTACGTCCACCTCGGCGACGCGCCGGGGCCCGATGGCCACCCCGACCTCGACCTCGACCTCGCGCGGCAGGACGTCGACCTGCTCGGCCTGCTCGAGGAGAAGACCAAGGGCAACCTCACCGGCGAGGAGGAACGGCTGGTCCAGCAGGCGCTCTACGACCTGCGCCTGCGGTGGCTCGAGGTCGCGCGCGCGGCAGGCCGGCCCGACGCCGGCGTGTAGCGGCGAGCAGCCCATGCGCGGCGTCCCGATCGCGATCGCTTCGGTGCTCCTGCTCTCGATCGCGGCCGCCGGCTGCGGTCGCGGCGGCGTCGGCGGCACGACCGGGGCGCCGGCGGCATCGGCGGGCTCCGTGCCCGTGTCGGCTCCTCTCGCTCTCGCGCCCCCGGCGGTTCCCGCGCCGCCGCCGGGCGTCCTCGCCCCGGCGATCGTGACCGGCGAGGGCATGCCCATCTCGTTCGCCCCGCTCGCTCGGCGCGCCGACCCTGCGGTCGCGACGGTGAAGGCCCGCGTCGAGCGCGAGACGCCCTCGGGCCGGCGCCGGATCATCGCCGAGGGGCTCGGCACCGCGTTCGTCTACGATGCGGGCGGGTTCCTGCTCACGAACCACCACGTGATCGATGAGGCGACCGACGTCTTCGTCGGCTTCGTCGGCGGCGCCGAGCTGAAGGCCACGGTCGTCGGCCGCGACAAGCACACCGACATCGCCGTGCTCAAGATCGAGGAGAGCGGCCTGCCGTTCCTGCCCCTCGGCGACTCGGACGCGACGGAGGTCGGCGACTGGGTGGTCGCGATCGGCAACCCGTTCGGCCTGTCGCACACGGTCTCGGCGGGCATCCTCTCCGCCAAGGGCCGCACCAAGGACGACGTGAAGGGCCTCGACGAAGACGGCTACTTCAACTTCCTCCAGACCGACGCGAGCATCAACCCAGGCAACTCGGGGGGTCCGCTGCTCAACCTGCGCGGCGAGGTCGTCGGGATCAACTCGGCCGTCCGGGCGAACGCCAACAGCATCGGCTTCGCGATCCCCATCAACATGGTCAAGCAGCTGCTGCCCATGCTGCTCAAGGACGGCAAGGTCCGGCGCAGCGCCATGATGGTCGAGGTCGGCGCGCTCAACGCCATCGAGGCCGCTCGCCTCAAACGTCCCGACAGGAAGGGCGCCTGGGTCATGCGTGTCCTGCCCGGCGGCCCGGCCGACCGCGCCGGCATCGCGCCCGACGACGTCATCATCGGCTTCGACGGCAAGCCGGTCGCCGATCCGAACGACCTGCGCTGGATGGCGAGCATCGCAGGGGTGAGCAAGGCGGCGATCGTGAAGGTCGCCCGTCAGGAGCGAGTCTTCGACGTGAAGCTGACCCTGGCCGAGAAGCCCGATCGCGACGAGGACGACAAGTGACCGCGCTCTGCGGCGAGCGCTCGGCCGAGGCCGCCGTCTGGCGGGGCTCCGGCTGCGCTTCGTCGGTGCGTCGCCCGCACCCCCTGCGATAAGGTGAGCGCCGTGTCGCCTCTCGATCGGCCGCCTGCTGCTCCGTCCAGGCCGGGCGCGCCCGCGGATGTCGGCGCTCCGCGGCCGCCTCCGAGCCCGCCCGTGAATACCCCCTCCCCGGGGGCGTCCAACAAGGAAGCACGGCGGCGTGAAGCGGAGGAGGATCGTGAGCTCATCGTTCGAGCACAGGGCGGCGACCCTTCCGCGTTTCGGCGCCTCGTCGAGCGGCACCAGCGGCGCGCGTTCTCGATCGCCCTCGGCCTCGTCCGCGACGAGCAGGACGCCCGAGAGGTCGTCCAAGAGGCGTTCCTCCGCGTCCACAAAGGCCTCGCCTCGTTCGAGCACGGCTCATCCTTCTTTACCTGGCTGTACCGGATCGTCACCAATCTCGCGATCGACCTGGTCCGCAAGCCCGGCCGCCGCGACGCCGAGCTGCTCGAGGAGCGCTCGCCCGCAGACGAGGACACCGGCGGCGAGCTCGCCCTCGTGTCGCGCATCGACGGCGCCGATCCGCTCGACGTGGTGCGGCGCCGCGAGATCGCCGGGCGCATCCAGTCCGCGCTCGACGCGCTACCGCCTTACCACCGCGGTGTCATCCTGATGCGAGAGGTCGAGGGTATGTCGTACGAGGAGATGGCCGAAGCGATGGGGGTCTCGAAGGGGACCATCATGAGCCGCCTCTTCCACGCGAGGCAGAAGATGCAGCGCGCGCTCGCCGATTGCTACGCGGAAGAAGGCGGCGCGCCTCGCGCGAGCAACGCGACCGCCGAGGAGGACGACCGGTGAGCACGCGACCGACCGATCTGGAGCTGATGGCCTACGCCGACGGCGAGCTCGACGATCCGCGCCGCGCGCAGGTCGAGGCGTTCCTCGCCGTGTCGCCCGACGCGCAGGCGAAGCTCGCGGGGCTCCGGGTCGTGGGGGACGTCGTGCGTGAGCTCGCCCGCGAGCCCGCGAGTGGCGCCGCCGACGTCGACCTCACGGACGCCATCCTGGCCCACGTGGAGCGCGAGGCACTCCCTGCTCGCAAGCGGCTCCCGCGCGTCGAGGTAGGCGCACCGCCGCCGCGCTCGCGGCGCTCGGCCAACGACAACGCGTTTCGCATCTTCTCGTTCGCCGCCGCGGCCGTCGCCGTCGCAGCAGGCGTCATGATCTGGGCGCGCACCGAGCCGGCGGCGCCGCTCGTGGCGCTGGGCGTCCCCTCCAGCGCGGTCTCGATCGGGGCCGCGCCGGGGCCGATGCCCTCGCACGCGGCTGCGGCCTACGAGGCCGAGGCGGAGGTGGGGGCGTCCATCGCAGCCGTCGATTTCGGCTCGAATACGGGCTCGATCTTCTACGTCCCCGCCGGCCTCGCCATGACCACCGTGGTCTGGGTCGCCGAGACTGGTCCTGGAGAACAATGATGACGCGTCCGGCCGCTGTGATCTCTTCCCTGGCGCTCGCGTGCGCGCTCGGCGCGCTGCCGTCGGTCGCACGCGCCGACGACGCGGGCGCCCCGGCGCAGGCGGCGAGCCAGGCCGTGGCCGCCGAGGTGCTGATGCTGCACGGCACGAACGAGGGCAGCGGCATCGACCCCAAGATCGGGAAGATGAGCGAGCTCGGCGCGCCGCCGTTCTCCTCGTACAACAGCTATCGGCTGATCGAGCGCGGCGCGCTCTCGCTCGCCCGCGGGGCCGCGACCACGACGAAGCTGCCGAACGGCCGCGTGCTGATGGTCACGCTCAAGGACGTCACCCAGCCGAAGACCCGGGGTGAGCCCAGGAAGTACACCCTGAGCGCGAGCATCGAGAGCCCGGCCGGCAAGACGTTCCTTCCGCTCGTCGAGGTGAGCACGAAGGGCAACACGTGGATCGTGCTCGCGGGCCAGTCCTACAAGGGCGGCATGCTCGCGATCGGCATCAAGATCAACGAGTAGCGCGATCGCCGGCGTGGCGCGCTCGGGCCCGCCGGCGGCCCCGGCGAGGCCCGTCGCGCGCCCGTGGCGGGTGGGGTGCGGTCTCGCGCGTGGCCGCCGATGCCGGGCTCGCTGGGCCGAACGCGCCGATTGGGGCCCCATCGAAGCCCGCGGCACCGGAGGCCCGCGAGACTACCCGTCGTGGTCGGAGGCGACCGGCAGGTGCACCTCGAACGCCATTCCCCGCGGCGCGAGCCCGTCGGCGCGGACGCGCCCCCCGTGCGCGACGACGATGCTGCGGACGATGCTGAGGCCGAGGCCGGTGCCGCTGCCGTCGGTCTTCGTCGTGAAGAACGGGTCGAAGAGGTGCGGGAGGTGCTCGGCCTCGACGCCGTGGCCGTCGTCGGCGACCGTGACCGTGACCTCCGCTGCGTCCGGGGAGGCGGTCGTGAGGCGCAGGACGCCGCCGCCGTCGTCGCGCATCGCGTGGGCGGCGTTGGTGAACAGGTTGACGAAGACCTGCGTGAGCTGGTCGGCGACGCCGCGCACCCGCGGGAGGCGGCCGAAGCTGCGCTCGACGCGGACGTCGGCCTGATCGAGCACATGCTCGCAGAAGAGCAGCGCCCGATCGATGACCTCGTCGAGCGCGAAGATCGACGGCGTCGCGCTGGCCGGCCGTGAGAACGTGACCAGGTCGCGCGCGAAGCGCTGGATGCGCTCGGCCGCCTCGCCGATGCGCCGGAGGCGCTCGACGTCGGCCGGGTCGCCGCCGCCGCGCTCGCCCTTCTTCTGCAGGAAGTCCGCGTACGCGAGGATCGACGTGAGCGGGTTGTTGAGCTCGTGGACGATGCCCGCCGCCATCTGGCCGAGCGACGCGAGCTTGCTCTGGTGAATGAGCTGGGCCTCGAGGCCGCGTAGCTCGACCACGCGCCGTCGCGCGGCCGCGTGCCCTCGCGCGTGTCGGAGCGCGCCGCCGAGCACGCGCGCGAGCCGCTCGACGAAGGTCTGCGCGCGCGACCCCGGGCCGACGAGCTCCGCGACGACGCTGGCGAGGTGGACCGTCGATCCCTCGTCGTCGTGCACGCGGAAGACACGCTCCGCTGCGTGGTCGGGGAACAGGCGGGTGGGGCTCGGTGGGGCGTCCGCGGCGTCCCCCTCGGCGAGGCGCACCACGACCTGACCGCCGTCGCAATCCGGGATGCAGCCGCCCACCGCGACGCCCGGCAGCGCACGTGCGGCCACGCCGAGCAGCGCGGTGGCGACCTCCCGGACCGAGGCGTCGGGCCCGATCGCCGCCGCCGCGAGGGCCAGATCGTCGGTCCATTCGGGGGGCGGGAAGGTGCTCGTCGGCAGGTCGCCGTCGTGGCGCTCGCCACCCGCGAGACCGGCCGAATCGCTCCCGTTTGCCGGGCGCGAGCCATCGGAGCGCGCGGCGCCGGACGCGGGCGACGGCGCCGTGTCCGAGGTCGCCGCGCGGTCGCCCTCCGTCCGGCCGAGGCTCTTCGCTCCCATGGTCCTATTCGCTCGTGCCGCCGGGCTCGTCGTCGCTCGCTCGGTCGAGGTCGATGATCTTGGCCGTGCCCACGTACATCTTGGTCTCGTACCTGGTTATCTTACCAATCTTTCGCACTATGTCCGCCATTCTTCCGGCCTCCTCGAGGATGACCGCGGCGGCGTTCGCCACGGGAGAGTCGCCCCCTACCCGGCGCCGGATGATGTCCGCGTAGCCGATCACGCTCGTGAGGGGTTGGTTGAGCTCGTGGGCCGCGGCGCCGGCCAGCTCGGCGACGATCGCCTGCTTCTCGCGGGCGCGGAGCGCTTCCTGGGCCTCCTCGAGGCGCGCCTCCATGCGCAGGCGCTCGCGCAGGTCGGTGATGACACCGACGGAGCCGAACGGGGCGCCGTTCTCGAGGATGAGCGCCGCCGACAGAAGGACGGGGATGCGCGTGCCGTCGCGCGAGAGGACCTCGGTGCGATAGCCCTCGAGGCGGCCGGGCACGCCGTGCTCGTTCGACCGAATGAGGCGCATGATGTCGCGCGCGAGGCCGGGCGGATACAGGTCGCGGGCGTTGCGGCGGCCCACGACCTCGGCCGCGGGGTGGCCGAACGTGCGCTCGGCGGCGCGGTTGTAGAGCAGCACGAGGCCCGTCGTGTCGGCCGACACGATCGCGTCGGCGGAGCTCTCGATCACGCGCTCGAGGAAGTCCTTGGTCTTGGTGAGCTCGGCCTCGGTCGCGCGCTCGGCTGTCACGTCCCTGAAGCTGACGAGGATGGCGCCGCCGTCCTCGTGCAGCACCGATCCGAAGCTCACCGACAGCGTGCGGCGATCGCCGCCGCCTGGCGCCTGGCGCCGGATCGAGAGGTCGACCATGTGCGGGAACTCGTCTTGCGCGAAGCCGGCGCGGATCTGCGAGAGCCGGGGGAGGTCGGCCGGATCGACGAGCCCGGCGAACGTGCCGCGGCCGAGCTCGGCCTCCGACCGGCCGGTGATCTCGTGGGCGCGCGGGTTCGAGAAGAGGACCTGCCCGTCGGCGTCGATGACGAGGATGCCGTCGGCGGCCGAGTGGAAGAAGTCGGCGTAGCGCTGCAAGGCCTTCAGGCGGCGCTCGGCCTCGACGCGAGCGAAGGAGATTTGCTGGGTCTGGTCGCGGAGCGACTGGAGGATGCGCGCGTTGCGCAGGGCGATGGCCGTCGCGTTCGCGACCGTGCGGCCGAGGCTGAGCTCGTGCTCGCGGAGCGCGTTGGGCTGGCGCCCGCGCAGGAAGAGGACGCCCATCGGCTTGTCCTCGAACAAGATGGGGAGGATGGCGAGCGATCGGAACGCGTCGGCCGGCAGATCCGAGCGGACGAGGTCGAGCAGCGGGTGCGTGGACGCGTCGCCGATGACGAGCGGCTCGCCGCTCGAGAGCACCTGCTCGATCTCGGGGTAGCGCGCGAGGTTGATGGGCAGATCGCGCAGCTCCTTGTCGTCGCTCGCGGCGATGACGTACCCGACCGCGCCCTTGTCGCGGACCAGGACGATGCTGCAGCGGTCGACGCGCGCGACCTCGGCGATGCGGCGCACGACGGCGAAGAGGATGTTGCGGAAGTCGAGCGTCGACGCGAGGGCCTGCGTGAGCTCGAGGACGACCTTGGCGTCGTGCTCCTTGCGCGCGAGGGCCTCGACGTACTCGCGGATGCGGAGCTGGCTGCGGATGCGCGCGACGAGCTCGCTCGGGCGGAAGGGCTTGCGGAGGAAGTCGTCGGCGCCGAGCTCGAACGCGCGGCCGACGTCGTCGTCGGCGTCGAGGCCCGTCAGCACGAGCACGGGGACGTCGGCGGTGCGTGGGTCGTCGCGCAGCGCGCGGAGCACCGCGTAGCCGTCGGGGGGCGGCATCACGAGGTCGAGCAGGACGACGGAGGGGACGTGATCGGCGAGCCAGTCGAGGGCCTCGCGGCCGGAGCTCACCGCCACGGGGTCGAGGCCGGCGCGGGTGAGCGCCTCGGAGAGGACGTGCCGACTGACGGCGTCGTCGTCCACGACGAGCACGACCTCCCGGGAAACCATGCAGGCAGTATCCGCCGGAACCTCGCGAAAGGCACGGACGCAGGCCGGTCGGGCGCGGCGCTACGCGAGCGCGTCGGTTGCGCGGCGCGCGGGCGCGCGCGAGGTCACGAGAAGAGGTCGCCCTGCGGTTTGCGGATGGGGCGGCCGAGGTGCTCGTGCGCCTTGCGCGTGGCGACGCGGCCGCGGGGCGTGCGCGCGAGGAAGCCCTGCTGCAGAAGGAAGGGCTCGTAGACGTCCTCGATCGTGTCGCGCGGCTCCGCGAGGCCGGCCGCGATCGTGTCGATGCCGACGGGGCCTCCGTCGTAGTTGTCGATGACCATCGCGAGCAGGCGGCGGTCCATCTCGTCGAGGCCGGCCTCGTCGATCTCGAGGCGCTCGGCGGTGGTGCGCGCGATCTCGGCCGTGATGCGGCCCGTGCCGATCACCTCGGCGAAGTCGCGCACGCGCCGGAGGAGGCGGTTGGCGACGCGCGGGGTGCCGCGCGAACGGGCCGCGATCTCGCGCGCGCCGACCGGATCGATCGGGACCTCGAGCAGGCGGGCGCTGCGCATGATGATCCGCTCGAGGTCCTCGACGCCGTAGAAGTCGAGGCGCAGGACGTCGCCGAAGCGCGAGAGCAGCGGCGCGGTGAGCAGGCCCGTGCGCGTCGTCGCGCCGATGAGCGTGAAGGGCTTGAGGTCGATCTGGATGGTCGTCGCGTACGGGCCGTCGCCCGTCATGATGTCCATCCGGAAGCCCTCGATCGCCGGGTAGAGCGTCTCCTCGACGGCGGGCGTCAGGCGGTGGATCTCGTCGATGAAGAGCACGTCGTTGCGATCGACCTTCGTGAGCAGGCCGGCGAGCGCGCCCTTGTGCTCGATGGCCGGGCCGCTCGTCGAGTGGAGCTGCGTGCCCATTTCGCGCGCCAGGATGTACGCGAGGGTCGTCTTGCCGAGGCCAGGGGGCCCGCAGAGCAGGACGTGGTCGAGCGGCTCGCCGCGACGGCGCGCGGCCTCGACGTAGACCTTGAGGTTCTCGCGGTGCTTGTTCTGGCCGATGTACTCGTCGAGCGTCTGCGGCCGGAAGAGGCGGTCGAAGCGATCGTCGTCGCCCGCCTCGGTCGGGGTCACCACGCGGTCGGCCATGGGGAGGGGGTAGCTCGCTCCAGGCGCGAAGGGAAGGCGCTGCTACGCCGAGGCGCCGAGGTGGAAGACCCCGAACGTCGCGCCCTCGGGGTCGGCGAGGACGGCGAAGCGGCCCATGCGAGGCAGCTCGGTCGGGGGCATCTTCACGGTCGCGCCCAGGGCCTTCGCGTGCGCGGCGGTGCCGTCGCAGTCGTCGACGGCGAAGAAGACGAGCCAGTGCGCCGGGACGGGGCCCCAGTCCTCGGTGATGCGCTGCATGCCGCCGACGGGCCGCTCGCCGAGCAGGAACTCGGTGTAGCGCACGGGGCCAAGGTCGACGGTCGTGGTGGTCCACTCGAAGGCGCCCGCGTAGACCTCCGCGGCGCGGCGCGTGTCGTCGGTGGCGAGCTCGCACCAGCAGATGGACCCGGGCTCGTTCAGCAGCGCGGAGCCCGGGTGCTCGCGCGCCTCCCACACGCCGAGCTCGGCGCCCGAGGGGTCGCGCAGCACGGCCGTTCGCGCGCGGGCCCCGTCGTCGGAGGGCGCGGCCGTCACGGTCACGCCGGCCGCTGCGGCGCGCTCGGCCGTCCGATCGGCGCTCTCGACCGCGACGAACAGGAGGAAGTCGGAGGCTGCGTCGGCGCGCTGGCGGATCGCGGCGACGGGCTTGCCGCCGCGCGAAGCGAGCGCGCGTCCGGCGCCGTCCGCAGCGACGGACCACCCGAAGATTTCGCCGTAGAAGGCGGCCGCTGCCGCCGCATTCGTCGTCGACAGCTCGACCCAGCAGAAGGTGCCGGGGGCGTGCGAGCTCATCTCCATGGAAGCGTCTCCTCGCGCGCTCGGAGCGCGGCGCGACGGGCGCGCTCGCGCGGACGGGCCGCGATGGCGAGCGTAGTCACCCCCGGGGCCGGGCCTCAAGCTGGACGGCGGATCGCAGCATCGATCGGCCGCGGCGGTCTCAACCCAGGGTGGTGATGGACGTCAGCCGGGGACGGTAATCCGGCACGTCGAGCGGGAAGCGACAGCGGGCGACGGGCGCGCCGGTCGCCGTCGTGGCGGCCTCGACGGCGCCGCCGTGCAGCTCGATGACGGACCGGGCGAGGGTGAGGCCGAGCGTGAGCCCGCGCGCGCGCGTGGCGATGCGGCGCGCGAACAGGGCGTCGAGGTCGGCGCGCGAGGTCGCGTCCGAGGGGTACTCGACGTCGAGCTCGAGGCCGTTGGGCGCTGCCCGCGCGCAGAGGCGGACCGCGCGCCCCGCGCCCGTCGGGGTGGCTGCCGTGGCGCGCAGCGCGTGCGCGAGGATCACGCCGATCGCGCGCGAGGCGTAGGGGAGATCGATCGGGATCGACGGCGCGCGGGGATCGATCTCGACCTCGAGCCGCACGCGCGCATCGGTCGCGAGCTCGCGCGCTTTCGCCGCGGCCTCGGCGCAGAGCTCCTCGGGCGTCGTGTCGCGCTCGAGGAGCGTGAGCTGCCCGGCCTCGAGGCGCGCGGCGTCGAGGATGGTCTCGATGAGCGCGAGCAGCTCGCGGCCTCGCGTCGCGATGAGCGTCAGGCTCTCGTGCTGCGCGGGCGTGAGAGGCTCGGCGAAGAGGATCTCGGTGAAGCCGAGGACCGCGTTGAGCGGGCTCTTCAGGTCGTGGCTCACGCTCGCGAAGAGCAGCCCGCGCGCGCGCAGGGCGGCCTCCCGGGCCTCGATGGCGCGCTCCTGCGCTGCGGCGAAGACGCGGAAGCGGGTCGTCAGCACCTCGATCGCGCGGGCGAGATCGGCGACGACCCCGAAGCGCGCTCGGTGGGCGATCTCGGTCTCCCCGCGGAGGACGCTCTCGGTGCCGAGCAGTCGGACGCGGCGGGTCGCGTGGTAGAGGTCGTCCGAGAGGATCGTGCCGAGGAAGCGGCCCGCGCCGAGCGCGAGCAGCACCGCCGTGATCGCGATCGCGGCGCCCTCGGCCAGGACGGCCGGATCGAGATCGGGGGCGAACCGCACGACGGCTTGGCCGTCCTCCAGCCCCGCGGTCACGGCGATCTGACCATCGGATTCGCGGAGGAACGCGGGCGCGCTCGTCGCCGGCCCGCGATCGAGGCGCGCGACGAAGCCGAGATCGGAGAGCGCCCGCAGCGCGTCGGCGCGGCCGGCGCCCGAGAGCGCGCCGGGGGTGGGCTCGAGGGCGGCGCGGGCGACGGCGATCGCGGTGTCGGCGCGGGTCTCCTCGACGAGGGTGCGGAGGTGCGCGTGCACGACGAGCACGGCGCCGATGCCGACGAGCGCGACGGGGAGCGACACCGCGAGGAGCAGCTTGCGCGCGACTCGCTGCCGAGGCGCGCCGCGCACGTCGTCGAGATCGAGGAGCGCGCCGAGCCGGTCGGCCGGCGCGAGCTCGAGCAGGCGGCTCGTCGCCGATCGAGCCACCACGTAGTGCGGGATGGCCGACGCCCCGAGGATCGTGATCGCCAGGATGGAAAGGCTCGCGGTGCGCCCGACGTCGAGGCCCTCGGGCCTCACGCCCGGCAGGTTGACGAGCGCCGCGGCCGCGGCCGTGACGAGGAAGAACTGGAGGGTCAGCGCGCCGGGGAGGCGGCTCAGGGCGGCGAGGTCGTCGGCCTCGATCGCGCCGGACCCGAGCGCGAGCGCGCGCAGGGTGAATCGGTGCCGACGCAGGTGCAGCCAGGTCGACGTCGCCGCCACGGCGAGCCCGATCGCGCCGAGCGCCGCGTCGACGGCGAGCGCGCCGGGCATGACCCCCGCGTCGAGGCGGAGCAGGGTCGGCGCGAGCAGCGCGATCGCGATGAACGCGGCGAGACCGACGAGGATCTGCCGCGCCACGACCCGCGCGACGAAGCGCCCTGCTGCGGCGTTCATCGGCGCTCCTCGTCGGGGCCGCCGGGCGGGCGCGGAGCGGGCGGGTCCTCGGTGCGGGGCGCGGGGCGCGGGGGTGCAATCGCGGGCGGCAGCGGCGCTCCCGTGAGGCGAGGCGGGCTTGGGGGCTGGAGCCACGGCCCCCGCCAGCCCGGAGGGCGCCTCGATCCCGCGGCCGGCGCCGGCGTGATGCGCGGTGGTGGTTGCGACGCGACGCGCGCGGAGATCGCCTCTGCGAAGGCGGGCGTGGGCGTCGTCGCCACGCGCGGGAGCGCCGGCACGCGCCCGATCGGATCGTCGGGGGGCGGGGCGTCGAGGCTCGCTTCGGCAGGCGGCAGCGGGGGCAGCGGGGGCAGCGACGATTGGTTGTAGACCTCCGAGATCGACAGGGGATCCGACAGGTCGAAGTGGTCGCCGACGTAGAGCGGCAGCGTGAACCTGAACGTGGCGCCACGCCCGAGCTCGCTCGTGACGTCGATGGTGCCTCCGTGCATGACGACGAGCCGCCGCGCGATCGCGAGCCCGAGGCCTGTGCCCGCGCGCCGCGCCCGAGCGTCGCCAAGCTGCCGGTATTCCTCGAAGATCGCGGCCGTGGCTTCCTTCGGGATGCCCGGTCCGGTGTCGCGCACCTCGACGATCGCGTAGCCGCGCTGCGCGGAGACGGCGATGTCGATCGACCCCCTGCTCGTGAACTTGAGCGCGTTGGAGACGAGGTTCGTCAGGACCTGCCGCACGCGCCGCTTGTCCGCGTGGGCGAGCACGCCGGACTCGCCCCCCACGGCGATCGCGAGGCCCTTGTCGCGGCTGACGGGGCGCGCCTCGCGCACGACCGACTCGGCGATCTGCCGCACGTCGACCGCGCGCAGCGACAGCACGAGCGCGCCCGTCTCGAGCGCGGACAGGTCGAGGATGTCGCCGATCAGCGTGCGCAGGTGCTCGCCGCTCGTGCGGATGACCGCGATCGACTCGCGCGCGTCGCTCGAGAGCGGGCCGTCGACCTCGCTCTCGAGGACGTGTGCGAAGCCGAGGATCGCGTTGAGCGGCGTGCGAAGCTCGTGGCTCAGGCCCGCCAGGAACTCGGATCGCTCGCGGTCGCTCGTCGACGCCTGCTGCAGATCGGATCGGTAGCTGAGCTCGGCGGCCGCGAAGCGCGTCACGAGGACGTTGAAGGCGGCGGTCAGGACGCCGACCTGGTCGATCGACCGGACCGGGATCGGCTCGGCGATCGTGCCCGCTTCGGGGCGCGCCATCGAGGCGATGCGGCGGCGCACGTAGTCGACGTCGCCGCTAGCCGCGCGGCTGAAGGTGAAAGCGACCGCGATCGCGACGCCGAGCAGCGCGACGGTGAGCGCGGCGACCGATCGCACGAGGTCGGTCGTGCCCGGCGCGGGCCTCGGCGCCGCGACGAACGTGACGAGCGACAGGTGGTGCAGGGGCGCGGCGAGCGGGAGCGCGGCGTAGCGCGCGCGGCCGATCGCGGTGTCGGCCTCGCCCTCGCCGCGGATCAGGAGCTCGACGATCTCGCCCTTGTCGGGAGCGCGCAAGGTCGCGTTCGCCTCGATCGTCCCGTCCTGCCGGACGAGCAGCATCTCGGCGGCGGACCGCCGCGCCGCGCGATCGATCACCTCGCTGCGGTCCTCGTTGGCGGTCGACCGGAGCCGCGCCGCGAGCGTCCGGCAGAGCGCCACCGCGCGCAGGCCCGAGGCGTCGTCGCTGGTGCGCTGCAGCTGCACGACGCCGAGCGCGCCGATGGCGAGCGCCGTGGCGATCCCGACGAGCAGGACGACCGCGGGCGCGAGCGCGCGCAGCGGCAGCCCGCGCCGAGGGAAGGACGTTCGTCGGATCACGGGGGGCAAGGCGCTCCGCGAGCTTAGCGCGCGCCGGGACGCGGGGCGTCAGGCGAGCCGAAGGCGCAGCGCCGCGCCGGGACGCAAGCGCGCGAAGAGGGGCTGAGACGATCGGCGGAGCGTGGCCAGCACGGGGTAGCCGCCGGTCGCCGGGTGGTCGGGGCCGAGCACGATGGGCGTGCCGTCGGTGGCGATCTGGATCGCGCCGCGGATCATGGGCGCGGGGAGGGCTAGGTCCGCGCCCTCGCGGGGCACGCGGTCCCCCTCGAGGCGCACGCCGACGCGATCGCCGAGGTGCGAGACGCGCCAGGAGACCGCGGCGAGGGCGTCGAGGGCCCCGGCCGGGAAGCGGCGAGCGTGCGGGCCCGCATCCACGTCGATCACGATCGATCCGCGCGGGTCCTCGATCGACGCCGGCGTAGAGGTTGGCATCGGCGCTTCGTCGCCGGCCAGCAGGACGTCGCCGGCCCGCAGCGAAAGTCCGCCGAGCCCGCCGAGGCCTGCGACGAGCAGCGTCGCGCGGGCGCCGATCGCGCGCGGGACGTCGACGCCGCCCCGGATCGCGACGTATCGGACCGCGCGGGCCGTGGGCGGCACGACGATCGAGTCGCCGTCGCGGAGCCTCCGCGCCGGATCGCCGTCGATGGACGCGAGGACCTCGCCCCGGGCGAGGAACGACGCGCGGCCGAGCGGGATCTCGATCGCCGCCGCACCGTCGGCGTTGCCCACGGCCGCGTTCGCGGCGGCGTGCGCCTCCACGTCGAGGGGGCCCGACGGCGGCACGCCGCGCGCGAGCAGGCCGGGGCGCCCGCGGTCCTGGATCGTCGAGCCCGGCGGCGCACTCTCGACGACCAGCCCGCCGCCGCCACCACGAGGCGAGGCGTCGCCCGCGCGCAGCGAGACCGCGGGCGCACGCGGGGTCGGCGCCCCTGGCACGGCCTCGAACCGCACGCGATCCCCGGGCGCGAAGAGGGTGACCGGATCGCGCGCGGGATCGAAGAGGGCCGCGTCGTACGCGCGCCCGAGCAGGCTCCACCCGCCCGGCGAGGCGAACGGGTACACGCCCGTGAACTCGGACGCGACGGCCACGCTCCCGGCGGCGACCCGCGGGCGCGGCGACGGCCGGCGCGGCACGACGAGGCGCGGGTCGAGGCCGCGGAGGTAGCCGAACCCGGGCAGGAAGCCGACGATCTCGACGACGTACTCGCGATCGGCGTGCCGGCTGGCGACCCCCTCGGGGGTGAGGCCCGTGGCGGCCGCGATCGCGGGGAGATCCGGCCCGTCGTACGTCGTCGCGATCACGTGCGCGCGCCCCGGCGGCGTGTCGACGCGGGCGCGGGCGAGCACCGCGCGAGCGACGGCCGCGAGCGCGTCCGCGTCGCGCGCCCCGTGCACCGCGACGCACCCGCCGCCCACGACGACGTCGGCGTCGGGCCTGGCGCGCGAGATCGCGAGCGCGACCGCGTGCGTCCGCTCTGCGCGGTCGGTCGCGCCGTCGATCGCGAGATCGAGGTAGACGGCGCTCTCGCCGAACGCCTCCGCGATCACGGCGCGACCTGCGCGTCGAGGAGCGCCGCGGTCGCGAGAGCGGTCCGCACCGCGCGCGCGATCGCGACCGCCCGGGCCCCGTCGCCGTGCACGCAGATCGTCTCGACCGCGCCCGACCTCGCCAGCCGGAGCGCCTGCGTCGCGGCCTCGTCCGGCTCCTCGATCGACGCGCCGGGATCCCCCCTCGGCACGAGCGAGCCGTCCGCCCGGTACGCCCGATCGGCGAAGCCCTCCCGCGCGTACGCGATCGCCCGAACGCGGGCCTCGTCGGCGAGCGCGCCCCTCGGTGGGCCGACGAGGCGCACGCCGCCGCCGAGCGCGGCCGTGACGCCGTCGATCAGCGCGCGCGCGATCGCCGGGTCTCGTGCTGCGTCGTGGTAGAGCGCGCCGTGCGGCTTCACGGCGTCGACCGCGATCCCCGCCGCGCGGGCGATCCAAGCGATCGCCCCGCATTGATCGGCCACGCACTCCGCGAGCGCGCTCGGCGCCATCGAGACGCTCGCGCGCCCGAACCTCGCGCGGTCCGGGTACCCCGGGTGCGCGGCGAGCGCCGCCCGCGCGCGCGCGACGCACCCGACGGCCCGTCGCATCGACCCCTCGTCGCCCGCGTGCCCGCCGCACGCGACGTTGCACACCCCGGCGAGCGCGTAGAGCTCCTCGTCCTCGCCGGGAAGCTCGCCGAGGTCCACGTTGATCGTCACGCGCGCCATCCCGGGCTCCGCCATCCTCGGGCCTGCGGCGCCCGTCAGGGAGCCGTGCGGATCACCGCGTAGGTGAGGCCGTGCCACCACGGCGCCGGCTGCACGCCTGGGTAGCCGCCGATCGCCACCAGCGCGAAGCCGGCGCCGTCGACGAAATCCGTCGCGTCCAGGCCGGCCTGCGCCAGGAGCGGAGCGATCGGCGTCGCCGAGGTCGGCGTCGAGTCGCCGGGTGCGTGCGTGCTCAGGAACGCCTTGTCGAGCGCCCCGTACGCGACCTGGTCGAGGTCGTCGAACGGCGGCACCGGGCCCACCGAGCCGAGCGAGAGCGACGACGCGACCTGCCAGGGCGCCGCGCCGTCGGTCCCCGGCGTGACGCGCACGTCCACCATCGGCAGCGCGAGGTCCGCGTGCACGACCTGGAGGCTCACGTGCCCGGGGTCGGCCGCGTGGTACACCGCGACCAGCGCGAGGGACGCCGTCGGCGCGTCCGGCCCGTAGGCGTCGCCGCACGCGAGCTTCATCGACGCGTCGACGTGCGCCGGCCCGCCGAGGCAGCCCATCGGCACCATCACGAGGCTCTTGCCGCTCGTGAACGCCGACCGCGGTACGACCGGCAGCGCGGCCGTGACGACCCCCTCCGGCGGCGCCGCGAGGATCGCCGAGCAGGTCTTTCCGAGGGTCTTCGCGAGATCGCCCGCGATCACGGTCGGTCGCACGTCGACGCCGGCCGGTATCACGTCGGTCACGTCCACCGCCTCGGCGTGCGCGAACGGCAGGCCCCCCGCCGGCCACGGTGGCGCGTCGCCGTTTTCGCCGCCCGGGTGGCCGATCAAGCACAGGCGCACCGACGGATAGTCCGCGACCCCGTCGACGATCGTCAGCGTCGTGGGGCCCGGCGGGCCCGCGTCGACCGCGCTGCCTCCTGCGCCGCCCGCCCCGCCCGTGGCCGACGAGCTCGTCGTGCCCCCGCCTCCGGGCTGCCCCCCGGCGCCGCCGTACCCCCCGCCGCCCGCGGATCCCGTCGTCGTCGCGGTCGAGGTCGTCGTCGCGGCCGCGCCGCCCGCCCCGCTCGAGTCGCTCGCTGCCAGCAGATCGTGGCGGTTCGAGCACCCGGCCGCGAGCGCGACCCCGATCCCCGCGACCGCGGCCGCCCACGCGGTCGCGTTCGGGGCTTCCCGCGTCAACGCGCTTCTCCTCCGGCTCCGAACCACGCATAGAGACTACCGTGCGCAACGTCCGAAGGAAGCAAGGTTCTCCCCCGCGACGCGACGATCGGCCCGCCGCGCCCGCGCCCAGGCCGCCGTCGGCGCCCCCGTCGGCCGCGGTGCTGACGGTCTCCGCCGCCGCGACCGTGCGGCGCGGCCACCCGTGGGTGTACCGCCAGGGCGTTGCGCGCGCGCCCGTCGGCCTCTCGACGGGCGACGTCGTCGACATCGTCGACGAGGCGGGATCGCACCTCGGCGCCGGCCTCTGGGACGCGATCTCCCCCATCGCGGCCCGCGTCTACGAGCACGACCGCGCCGTCCGCGTCGACGTCGCGTCGATCGCGCG
Organism: uncultured delta proteobacterium; assembly: GCA_903906315.1. Classification (GTDB taxonomy): domain Bacteria; phylum Myxococcota_A; class Polyangia; order Polyangiales; family Polyangiaceae; genus CAIVJW01. The sequence continues at coordinate 25,440 of CAIVJW010000293.1, forward strand.
CCGCTTCGATCGCGCCCTCGAGCTGCGCGACGCGCTCTTCCCGGCGGGGTCGGGCACCACCGCGTTCCGCCTCTGCAACGGCGAGGGCGACCGCATCCCCGGCCTCGTCGTCGACCGCTACGGCGAGGTCGCGATCGTGCGCCTCGACGGGGCGATCCTCGATCCCTGGCTCGACCGCCTCGCCGACCCGATAGCGGCCGCCCTCGCGCGTCGCGGCGTCCGATCCGTCGCGCTGCGCGTGGCCTCGGAGGACGGCGGCAGCAAGCTCCGGCGCCTCCGCGGCGACGACCCGCCCGACCGCGTCGTCGTCACCGAGGCCGGCGCGCGCATGGAGGTCGACCTCGCGCGCGGCCAGAAGACCGGCGCGTTTCTCGACCAGCGCGACAACCGCGTCCGCGTGCGCGCGCTCGCCGCAGGTCGCGCTCGCGTCCTCAACCTCTTCAGCTACGCCGGCGGCTTCTCGGTCGCCGCCGCGCTCGGTGGCGCCGTGCGCGTCACCTCCGTCGACGTCGCCGCCGCCGCGCACGCCACCGCGCAGCGCACGTTCCGCGAAAACGGCCTCGATCCCTCCGCGCACGCCTTCGTCACGGCCGACGCCTTCGCGTACCTCGACCAGGCCCGCGCGCGCGGCGAGCGCTTCGACCTCGTGGTCTCCGATCCGCCGAGCTTCGCGCCCAGCGAGCGCGCCCTGCAGCGGGCCCTCGCCGCCTACCGCAAGCTCCACGCGGCCGTCGCGGGCGTGCTCGCGGACGGCGGCATCCTGTGCGCCGCGTCCTGCTCGAGCCACGTCGACGCGAACGACTTCCTCGCCACGCTCGACGACGCAGCGATCGGCCGCGACGACCTCCGGGTGCGCGCGATCCATGGTCCTCCCGAGGACCACCCCTCGCTCCCCGCGTGGCCCGAGGGGCGCTACCTGAAATTCGTCGTGCTCTGGTAGCGCACGCGGGCAGCACGCGGGCAGCGCGCGGGCAGCACGCCGAATTCAGAAGCCGGGGTTCGTGACCTTCGGCATCCCGCCGCCAGTGCTCGTCGGCGCGGGCGCGATCGTCGGTGCCGTCGTCGTCGGCTTCGGCAGCGGCCCGCCGAGCTTCGCCGTCGTCGGCACGTTCGGGATCGCCGTCGTCGCGCTCGGCGCGCTGCCCACCGGCGGTGCGCTCGCGATCGCCGGCGCCGCGCTCGCAGACCCGCTCGCGGCAGGCGCGCCCCCGGCCCCCGCGGATGCGGCCTGGGTCGTCGCCGCGGTCGTGGGCGCTGCGGTCGTCGTCGTCGTGGGCGAGGGATGCGGCGGGCGCGCGGAGGTCGGCTGCGCGGGCTGAGCGGGCTGGGCGGCGGGCTGGCGCGCGAACAGCATCGCCCCGGCGCCGAGCCCGCCCGCGGCGAGGAGCCCGAGCACGACCATCGCGGCGCGCCCCGTCGACGACCCTGGCGGCGCGACCACGCTGTCGGGCACGACGAACCCGGTCGCCGCGCTCGCGTGCGTGCTGTGCGTCTCGATCCGCGTCACCGCCGAGAGCTGCCCGCTCGGCGGAGCGATCGACTCGAGCGGCGGCGGGTCCGTGAGCAGGCTGGGCCGGTCGCCGCCGGCCACGGCCCCGCTCGTGTCGCCGATCTTGCGCGCGACGAGCCGGGCGTCCGCGAGCCGGATCGCGTCCTTGATCGCGTTGCGGCGCTTCTCCGCTCGGTCGCCGAGCACCGCGCGCACGAACGTCGCGAGGTCCTCGCTCTCCGAGGCCGCGGTCATCTCGGCGAGCGCGCGGTCGAGCGCCTTGGCCATCTCCTGCATCGTCTGGAAGCGACGCCCGACGTCCTTCTCGAGCGCCTGGCAGATCGCCAGGTCGAGCGACGTCGGGCAGTCCGGCCGCAGCGAGCTCGGGGGCGGCACCGGCGCGGCGTCGGTGATGCGGTGGAGCGTCGCCATGTCGTTGTCGCCGCGGAACGGGTGCTTCCCCGTCACCATCTGGTAGAGCACGATCCCGAGCGCGAAGATGTCCGTGCGCCGGTCGACCTCCTTGCCGATCGCCTGCTCCGGCGACATGAACGGGACCTTGCCCTTGAGCTGCCCCGCGTGCGTGTGGCTCGCCTCGGCCTCGGTCGCCTTCGCCACGCCGAAGTCGACGATCTTCACCACGCCGTCGTAGGTGACGAGGATGTTCTGCGGCGAGACGTCGCGGTGGACGAGGCCCACGAGCTCACCCCCGTCGTTCTTGAGCTCGTGCGCGGCGTGCAGGCCGAGCGCCGCGTGGAGCGAGACCTTCGTCGCGACGTGCAGAGGGATGCCGCCGCGGGCCCGCGCGGCCTTGTGCAGCGCCGACAGCGGCTCGCCGTCCACCCACTCCATCACGAGATACAGGACGCCCTCCTGCTCGCCGAGATCGAGGATCTCGCAGACGTGCGGGTGGCGGATGCGCGACGCGAGCTCGGCCTCGGCCAGGAACATCTGCTCGAACTGCGGGTCGTCCGAGAGCGCTGGCAGCATCGACTTGACGGCGACGATCTTCTGGAAGCCGCGGGTGCCCTTCAGGCGGGCGGCCCAGACCACGGCCATCCCGCCCTGCGCGATCGGGACGAGGAGCTCGTAGCGGCCGAGCGTGTGGCCCGCGCCGACGTCGCCGAGGCTCTTCACGCCCATGCGCATCCCTCTCGCGCGCACGGCTGCCCGATCGTGGCGACGCCACGACGCTCGCCGGTCCCCGCGGAGCCTCGGTCTCGATGCACGGTCTGCCGGAGGATCGCAGAACGCCCGGGAATCCTCAAGAAGCGAGCCACACCAAGCACCCACTCGGGAAGCTGTCCGACCGACCGAGAGGGGGCAAGCCCCTAACTCGACTTTTCCCGCCGCGCGGCACCGGATAAGCTGGGAGCGTGCATCCTTCCACCTGGCGCGCGTCGCCGGCCCGCATCGTCCCGGCCGGGCTCACCATGGCTCGCATCCTCGGCTTCTTCACTCTGGCGCTGGCCGCAGCGCTCGGGCAGGCCGCCTGCGGTTTCCCCGAGTACGGCGGCTTCGCGGCCGAAGGGCAGGGTGGCGCAGGAGGAGCCACGGTCGGCACCGGCGGCGCCGGCGGTCAGGCGGCGTGTGCCGCCGGGTTCGCGCATTGCTCGGCCAACCCCAAGGATAGCTGCGAGACGGATCTGCTCCGCTCGGTCGACGACTGCGGCAAGTGCGGTGTCACCTGCCCCAAGGTCAATGGCACCGCGTCGTGCAACGCGGGCGTGTGCGAGATCGCCTGTGACCCAGGCTTCGCCGACTGCGACCAGAGCGTCAAGAACGGCTGCGAGGTCGACACGACGAAGAACGTCGACCATTGCGGCGGTTGCGACAAGGCGTGCGCCGAGATTGGCGGCACGCCGTCGTGCGTGGCCGGCAAGTGCGGCGTGTCGAAGTGCGACGACGGCTTCGGCAACTGCGACGGCGACCCGAAGAACGGCTGCGAGGCGAGCTTCGCGAGCGACCCGCTGAACTGCGGCGGCTGCGGCAAGGCCTGCGTCGCCGCCAACGGCACCGGCAAGTGTGTCGGCGGCCAGTGCGCCGTCGAGACGTGCGGCGCCGGCTTCGGCGACTGCGACGGCGACTACACGACCGGCTGCGAGACCCCGACCGACGCGGACGCGAGCAACTGCGGCGCCTGCAAGAACGCCTGCGCGTACAAGAACGCCGCGGGCGTGTGCAAGGCCGGGGCGTGCGGGATGGGCGACTGCGAGAAGGGCTTTGCCGATTGCGACGCCAAGGCCGACAACGGCTGCGAGGTCTCGACCGACGACGACAAGAAGAACTGCGGCGCGTGCAAGACGGTCTGCGCCGACAACACGCACGGCGCGGGCTCCTGCCAGGCGGGAGTCTGCGCCTTCGTGTGCTCGGCCGGCTGGGAGCACTGCAGCCCGCTGCCCGCGTTCGGCTGCGACACGCAGGTGCAGCAGGACCTCAACAACTGCGGCGCGTGCGGAAACGCCTGCTCCGTCGTGAACGGCTCGGCGATGTGCCAGGCCAAGAAGTGCAGCATCCTGGGCTGCAACCCGGGGTTCAAGGACTGCGACCTCAAGTACGAGACGGGCTGCGAGGCGCAGCTCCTCGGCGACGTGAACAACTGCGGCACGTGCGGCCACGTGTGCTCGAACCCGAACGGCGGCGCGACCTGCACGAACGGCATCTGCACCCCGTCGTGCGCCGCCGGCTCCGCGAACTGCGACGGCAACGTGGACAACGGCTGCGAGGTCGCGACGAGCAGCGACGCGGCGAACTGCGGTGGCTGCGGCAAGGTCTGCGGCAAGCAGAACACGAGCGCGTCCGCGTGCACGAACGGCTCGTGCAAGTTCACGTGCCTCCCCGGGTTCTCGGATTGCAACGGCCTGGCCGAGGACGGCTGCGAGTCCTCGACCAACGACGACGTGTCGAACTGCGGCGGCTGCAACCTCAAGTGCACGAACGCGAACGGCACGACCAGCTGCTCGGTCGGCAAGTGCGTGCCGATCTGCAACGCCGGCGCGTCGAGCTGCGACGGCAACCCGAACAACGGGTGCGAGGCGAACACCAAGGCCGACGCGAACAACTGCGGCGGGTGCGGGGTCGTGTGCCCGGCCAACCAGCCGCAGTGCCTCAATAGCGCGTGCTTCGGCGACTGCCCGCTCGACGCCTACGAGCCGAACAACACGCCGTGGTGGCCCGTGACTCCGCCCCCCGGCGCGAACCAGAAGCCTCTCGACCCGAACAACAACGTGTGGCCCGTCAGCGGCCGGACGGCGTCGTACACCGCGAGCTTCACCAACAACAACGACGTCGACATCTACTGGGCCAAGGTCACCGACGACCTGATGAACCTCACCGACGTCGCCCTCGAGGTGAAGCTCTCGAACGTGCCGGCGGGCGCGACGTATTCGGTCACCTCGCGCTTCTACTGCCAGGGCGGCGACCACCAGGACATGGCGATCTACAACGCGATCCCGCCCCTGTGCACGCCCGGGGCCGTGAACACCGACTGGAGCAACGCCTGGTTCAGCTGCCAGCGCGACGCCGCGTCGCCGGGGACGACGGTCGCGTTCGGCGCTGCCTGCACGATCGGCGCGAACAACCCGCCGACGATCGTCACGGACACGAGCGGCTGGCTCGAGATCGAGGTCAAGTCGATCACGCCGCCCGCGAACCCGACGTGCAACCCGTACACGTTGCAGCTCAGGACCTACAGCCTCTGAACGACGACGGCGCGCGCTCCTCGCAGGGCGCGCGCTGCACGTCGCGCCTTGGCTCGCGACGCCCCCTGCGGGCGCGCCGCGGGGGCGCCTAGAACCGACCGACGAGCGACATCCCGCCCGAGGCCCCGGCCGCGCCCGGTGACAGGACGATCTCTGCCTTCGACCGGTCCTTGCCGTCCTTCGCGCCGCCGCTGCTCGGGGAGAGCAGGATCAGGCCGCCGCCGACGGCCAGCCCCGTGAGGCCGACGACGAAGGTCGCCGTCGAGGCCGCGGCCATGCTCGTGCCGCTGTCGATGTCCGATTGGACGGCCGACTGCGGGACCGCGCAGCTGAGGCGGTCCGCGCCGCACTTGTCGTCGACGCGGCCGACCGCACCCGCGCGCAGGCCGTAGAAGACCCCGGACAGGGCGAGGCTGACGATGCCGACGCCGCCGACGACGTAGCCCGCCGTCCTCATCGTGCTCGACTTCTTCGGCTCGGGCTTCGGCCTCTCGTCGGGCGGAGGGGCGATCGACACCGGAGGCGCGACGACCGGGGCTTCCTCGAGCTTGAGCTTGATCTCCTTCCGATCGCGCTCCGTCACGGAGAACTCGACGTTCATGTCGACGTGACCGGGCGCGATCGCCTTGAGCTGGTGCGGGCCCGGGTTCACGGGCAGGGGCGCGCCGATGGCGGTCGCGCCGAGCGGGACGCCGTCGAGGATGACCTCGGCCCCGTTGGCGCCGGAGCCGCGCGAGAGCGTGAGCTGCGGGACGCGGGGCTCGATCGCGGTGAGGGCCTCCTGCGCCGGTCCCTCGACGTCGGCGGCCTTCGCCTCGTGCGCCTCGTGGAGCGCGAGGCGGTAGCTGCCGAGCGCCTGCACGAGGTCGCCGGTCCTCTCCTGGCAGACGGCGATGTGGAAGCGCACCTGGGGCGTCGACTTGACGACCGCGACCTCCTTGAACTCCTTCAAGGCGCGAGAGAAATCGCCGGCCGCCTCGAGCGACAGGCCTTGTCGGAACTGCTCGCGCGCCTTGTCGATCGCGGCCTTGTCGATCGCCGGCGCGGCCTGCGCGAGGGCGAACGAGGGAGCGACGGCGACCGTGCACGAGCCCAGGAGGACGGCGACGAGGGCGCGCGAGGTCGCGCGGCGGACGGGAGAAAGCCCCATGGGGCGAGTCTACACGACCGAGGCGCAGGGCGTCGCGTCCGCGACGCGGGTCAGCGACCGGTGAGCAGAAAGCGGGCCAGCGCTTCGGCCTTGGGGGCGAGGGACGCGACCTCGACCACCTCGTCGGTCGTGTGGAAGCCGGACCCGCGCGGGCCGAGGCCGTCGATCGACGGGATGCCCATTGCCGCCGTCGTGCTGGCGTCCGATCCGCCGCCGAGGAGGGGCGCCTCGCCGTCGCCGAGGCCGGCGGCCCGCGCGCACGCGCCGTACGCTCGGTAGAGCGCGACGTTGCGGTCGTCGCGCACGAGGGGCGCGCGGGAAGGGCCCCGCACGACCTCGATCGACGTCCCCGGCAGGGTCGCTGCGGAGTCGCGGGCGCCCGCGTCGAGCGCGGCGAGCAGGGCGACGCCGTCCGGCGGGGTGACGAAGCGCAGGTCGACCGCCGCTTCGGCGCGGTCGGGCACCGTGTTCTTGCTCGTGCCGCCGCCGACCGTGCCGACGTTGACCGTGAGGCCGCGCGCGTAGTCGGTCAGGCCCTGCGCGCGCTCCACGAAGCGGGCGAGCGCCCAGATCGCGTTGGCGCCCGCTGCGTGCGCGTTGCCGGCGTGCGCGGCCTTGCCCGTCGCGATCACGCGCGCGCTCGCGGTGCCCTTGCGCGCCGTGATGATCGCGTCTCCCGCGCGGCCGGCCTCGAAGACCAGCGCCGCGCGCGCGCCGCGCACCTCGCGGGCGATCACGTGCCGGCCCTCGGGCGAGCCGACCTCCTCGTCGGACACGATGACCACGCGCACGGGGATCGCGCCGAGCGCGCCTGTCGCCGCGAGCGCGCGGAGCGCCTCGACGACCACGACCAGCCCGCCCTTCATGTCGAGCACGGCCGGCCCTCGGGCGAGCGGCCCTTCGCGGCGGAAGCCCTCGAACGTCCCGGTGGGGAAGACCGTGTCGAGGTGGCCCACGAGCGCCACGGCGCCCTCGGCCGACGCCTCGGCTGCGCGCGTCCAGGCGACGACGTGGGGCGCGAACCGCCCGCTCTCGCTCGGCACGAGCCGCGCCGCGAGCCCGTCGATCGAGGCGAGCTCGCGCTCGATCAGGTGCGCCACGCGCGTCCCGCCGGCCACGTTCTCGGTGAACGATCCCTCGTTCACCAGCCGTTCGAGCAGCGCGAGCGCCGACGCCTCCCGCGACGCGAGGAGCTCCCGGATGCGCTCGCCCATGCGCGCGAGCCTAGCACCCCACCGGCGACGCGCGCCGCGTGCGCGCCCCGTCTCCCGGCCGGCGCCGGCCGGTGCTAGACCCGCGGCCCCATGAAGAGGTTCAAGGCGTCGATCCTCGGCGGCAGCGGCTACGGCGCGGCCGAGATCATCCGCAGGTTGCTCATCCACCCCGACGTCGAGCTCGTCCGCGTCGCCTCGATCGACCTCGTCGGCGAGCCGCTCTCGGCAGCTCACCCGAACCTCGAGGGTCTCACCGACCTCCGGTTCGAGAAGCTCCCGCCCGAGGAGGCCGCCGCGGGCGTGGACGTCGTGTTCCTCGGTCTGCCGCACAAGGTCAGCGCGACGGCGGTGCCCGCGATCCTCCCGACGGGCGCGCGCGTCATCGACCTCTCGGGCGATTTTCGCCTGAAGAGCGCGGCCGAGTACGAGCGCTTCTACGGCGCGCCGCACCCGTGCCCGGAGCTGCTCGCCGGCGCGGTCTACGGCCTGCCCGAGCTCCACCGCGAGGCCATCCGCACGGCGCGCCTCATCGCGTCGCCAGGTTGCTTCGCCACGTCGATCGAGCTCGGCCTGCTCCCGCTCGCCAAGGCCGGGCTGCTCGAGGGCGCGGTCGAGACGGTCGCCATCACCGGCTCGAGCGGCAGCGGCGCGGCGCCGCAGGCCGGGACGCACCACCCCGTCCGCTCGCAGAACCTCCGCACGTACAAGCCGCTCCACCACCAGCACATCCCCGAGATCGCCCAGACGCTCCGCCTCGCGGGCGCGCGCGACTTCGCCATCCACTTCGTGCCGGTCAGCGCGCCGCTCGCGCGCGGCATCTTCGCGACCTCGTTCGTGCGCGTACCCGCCGCCGTGACCAAGGAGCAGATCGCGGCCGCGTTCGCCGCGGCCTTCGACGACGAGCCCTTCGTGCGCGTGCCGAAGAGGCGCCTGCCCGAGGTCATCGCCGTCGCCGGGTCGAACTACGTCGAGGTCGGCTTCGAGCTCGGCGCGCCCGAGGGCGCGACCCGCACGCTCGCGTGCTTCTCGGCCATCGACAACCTCATCAAGGGCGGCGCCGGGCAGGCCGTGCAATCGATGAACCTCGCGCTCGGCCTGCCCGAGAAGACCACCCTCGAGGACGCCGGAGGCTTCCCGTGACCGACCCCAGGACAGGCGCGCTCGTCGTCGTGAAGCTCGGCGGCGAGGTGATCGGCAACCCCGAGCTGCTCGGCCCCATCGCCAGCGACCTCGCCGCGCTCGCAAACGGCGAGACCCGCGTCGTCATCGTGCACGGCGGCGGCCCCCAGGCGACCCGCCTGCAGGAGCGCCTCGGCCAGCCCGTCCGCCAGGTCGCCGGCCGCCGCGTCACCGACGAGGCCACGCTCGACGTCATGAAGATGGTCGTCGCCGGCAAGCTCAACGTCGACCTGTGCGCCGCCTTGCTCGCGGCCGGCGCGCGGCCCGTGGGCCTGCATGGCGCGAGCGCGTGCGTCATCGAGGCCGAGCGGCGCCCGCCCCGCGTCTACGTCGGCGCGGGGCCCGATCCGGTCGATCTGGGCCTCGTCGGCGACGTCACCGCCGTCAACCGCGACCTGCTCGCCGTCCTCGCGGGGCAGGGCTACGTCCCCGTCCTCGCGTGCCTCGGCGCCAGCGCGAGCGGCGAGGTCTTCAACATCAACGCGGACGCCGTCGCCAACCGCGTCGCCGTCGGCCTCGGCGCGGCCGGCCTGCTCCTCGTGAGCGACGTCCCCGGCGTCCTCCGCGACGTCGCCGACCCGGGCTCGCGCATCCCGCGGCTCACCGTGGCCGAGGGGCGCGCGCTCATCGCGTCGGGCGCGGTGACCAAGGGCATGATCCCGAAGCTCGAGGAGTCGTTCGCCGCCCTCGCCGAGGGCGTCCGCCGCATCCACATCCTCGGCCGGCTGCGCCCGGGCGACCTCGAGCGCGAGGTCGCGAGCCCCGGCTCGGTCGGCACGGTCCTCGTGCCCTGACCCCACCGGTTGCCCCTTGCCGTGGGCGCCCTACGCTGTCTCTCGCCATGCCGCCACTCGTGGACCTCGCGGCTCGCCTCGACCTCACCTGGGCGAACGCGGGGTGGGGCGTGCTCCTGCTCGTAATCAGCGCGGGCGGCAGCCTCGCGTTCGTGACCACGGTCCTCGTCCGCCTGCCGGCTGCCTACTTCCTGGGCGAGGGGCCCGTGCTCGGCAGCGGCGGCCTCCCCGCGCGCATCGCGAAGAACCTCCTCGGCGCGATGCTGGTCGCCATCGGCCTCGTCCTCGCCATCCCCGGCGTCCCTGGTCAGGGCGCGCTGACCATCCTGCTCGGCGTGATGCTCCTCGATTTCCCGGGCAAGCGGCGCATCGAGCGCCGCTTCGTGTCGAGGCCTCGCGTTCGGCGGGCCGTCGACGACCTTCGCGGGCGTTTCGGGCGGCCCCCGCTCGTCCTCGAACCGGCCGACCTTCCGCCCGACGAAGCGGCTCAGGACTCGACCGCACCGAAATCGCGGAGGGGGTCTGGCGGTAATGCTTGACAGGCAGGGCGGCGCGGGTAGAGTTCGCGGCTCACCGGGCCTGTAGCTCAGCTGGGAGAGCGCTAGAATCGCACTCTAGAGGTCTGGGGTTCGATCCCCCACAGGTCCACCGAAGCAGTATCGATGAACGGCCGGGTCTTCCCGGCCGTTTTCGTTTCGAACGACCGATCGACGCGCCGGCGGGGAGAGCGCCCCGCCGGTCGAGCCGAGCCGCCTCGGCGAGCGTTGCCGCCCTCGAGCTCAGCCGATGGCGTCGCGGCCCTTGCCGTCGCCACGGCGGCGCGCGGCGTACTCCTTCAGTTGCCTGCCCGCGGCGTCGAAGGCGTCGCGCAGCGCGGCGCGGATGCTCTGGTCCCCGGCGTCTTCGTCGGCCTCACGGTCGACGTCGATCGTCTCCTCCGGGACGGCGAGGTGGATGTGGACGTGGAAGCGCTTGCCCTTGTGCTGGTGGCGGTGCGGCGCGTCGACGGTGACGCGGCACGACTGGATGCGGTCGAAGAACCTCGAGAGCTTCTCGGCGTCCTCGTTGACGCTGGCGACGAGGTCGTCGCTCGGTTGAAAGTCGCGGAACCGGATTTCGGGCGAACCCATCATGGCTTCTCCGTTCCCCCTTCGTCGCAGGGGAGCCTGCAGCGGTCGTGCCGTGCGAAATCGGGCACTTCGCCCCATTCCGCTGCACCTCGCGGTGCGGGGCGCGCTCCCCTTGCGGCACGTTCGCGCAGCGTTTTCGCACGCGGGCTCCGACCACCGAGGCTCGGCGGTGCGGGGCGGGCGTGGCCGGCTCAGCGGCGGGAGCCGCGCAGCTCGATGGCGACGGCGTCGACGCTCACGGCCGTCGGCGGCCCGAATTTCTTCACCTGCACCACGACCTCGGTCGCGGGCGTGTCGGCGAGCACGCGCGAGATGAGCCGCGCGCCGATCGTTTCGAGCAGGAGGTACGACGTGCTCGTTCCCTCGTCGACGATCAGCGTCGCGAGCTGGTCGTAGTCGAAGACGCGGGCGCGGGCGTCGGCGCTCGGCAGCAGCGATGCCGGCAGCGCCACCTCGAGGTTTACGACGAAGTCCTGCGGGAGCTCGCGCTCGGCTGGCGACACGCCGTGGCGCGCGCGGAAGCGGATGCCCTCGAGACGAATGCGGTACGTGTCGACCGTGTGAGCCACCGAAGCGGCGCGTAGCACGCTCGCAGCCCGGGGTCAGCCGTGGTGATGGCGCGCGTCCGACGGCTCGTTCGGGAGCGTGCGAATTCGCCTGCTGCGCACCCCGGCGCGTCGGTCGCCCTCCTCGGAATACCGAAGTATTTCGCGGTCGGGCTCCCTCGCGCCGGGTCGCACGCTACGCTCGAGGCTCGCAGTCCGACCGGCGGCTGGCCGGGCGGTTCACGTCACTTCGGGTTTTCGAGGCGCTTCGTGTGCGGCTTGTTCGGGTTGTCGTTGTTGGTCGGCGCGGGCGCGGGCGCGGGCGTCGGCGGCTCGCGGTCCTTGTCGGCCTTCTGATCGTCGTCGAACTTGATGCCGGCGCGCGTCTCGGTGATCGCGATCTCGACGGCCGCGAGCGCCTTCACGCGGTGGCCGCCCTTGTCGGGCGTCGCGGCGTCGAGGAGGCGCTTGGCTTCGACCAGCTTCTCGACGGCCTTGTGCATCGCCGGCTGCGGCTCGGCGGCGACGTCGCTGACGACGGCGCTGCGGCCGACGACGAGGGCGAGGGCCCCCGCGAGGAACAGGGTCGAGGCTTTCCACACGTTGATCATGGCGAAGGTACCTTCCGGGTGTCTCGGCGGCCGACGATTCGGCCGCGCAATCGGGGCACCGCGACGCTCTCGGACCGTCCGGCGCGTCGCGCGGCCCCGTTGGACGGGGCCGGCAGAGAAACGAAGCAAGCCGCCGCTCGGGCCAAGCCGAGGCTACATGCGCGTCGCGAGGGCGTCTCGGTCGCGGACGATGAACCTCCTACCCGCGACGTCGAGCAGACCTTCCCTGCGAAGCGCGCCGAGGGTGAGCGTCACCGTCTCGCGGGTGGACCCGATGCTTTGCGCGATCTCGAGGTGGGTGATCGGTGCCGAGATGAGCGCCCCGCGCGGCGTCGGGACCCCCCAGCGGTCCGCCGCCTGGAGCAGGAACTCGACGAGGCGCCCCTCCACGTTGCGGAAGAGCATGGATTCGATGCGGTTCTCGACCTGGCGCTGTCGATCGAGCAGCAGCGACACCACGGACGCGCCGAGCGTCGGGTCGGTCGACATGAGCTGCAGGACGAGGTCGAGGGGGACGCGGACCACCTCCGCCTCCTCCATCGCGAGGGCGGACTCGGTGTGCTTTCGCGAGCTGCCGAGGCAGGACTCGCCGATCACGTCGCCGCTGCCGCGATAGCCGAGCGGCACCGAGCGACCCTCTGGCGTCGCGCGCTCGACGCGCGCGCGGCCTCTCCCGAGGACGACGAGCGAAGCGGCTTGCGTGTCTTGCTGAACGATCCTGGTCTCGCCCGGCACGACCTCGACGGAGGCCGCGTCGGTGACCGCGTCGCGGGACTCGCGCGACGCGCGATCGAACATCGGAGACTGTCGCAGAGCCCGCTGGATGCGGCTCGTCGCGCTCTCGGTTCCCCCCCGCTGCGCTTCGTGAATCGTGACCATGGTGGGTGCATCCTCGATGTGGAGCCGTCGTCGGCGCCGGAGTCTCGGAGGACCTTAGTACGCGCGTTGCGACCCGCCAGGGCGGACCGCGCCCGCCATTACCGAGGCTTCGCCATCGCAATGGGCGCCGCACGGAACCTGGCGTGGCTCAAGGCGTCGCTCCCATGGCGGGCGCGACGCGATGTCGCACGAAGCTAGGGGGTCGCCCGCAGGGCGATCACGACGTCGCGGTGCAGGGCCGCGTCCGCGCTCCGAGCGAACTCCTGGAACGCGCCGTAGGCGTCGGGCTGCACGCGGCCGGCAGGTACGTCGACGACGCGCTGGAAGACGATCGCCGTGGGCTCCGCGCGATCGCCGATGGTCGCGGTGCGGGGCCCGTCCGCGGCCGTCACCGGCGCGAGCACCGTCACGACGCGCGCGCCGTCGGGCAGCTTCACGCGGAGCGACACCGAGGTGCGCGTCGCGAGCTGCTCCGAGAGGTAGAGCGGCGTCTCGCGGGCGGGCAGCGCCGCGAGCCCGCCGATGTTCACGAGGAACGGCGGCGAGAGGACGAGCTCGGCGCCGCGCGTTCGCGCGAAGCTCGCCGTCTCGACCTTCATCACGAGCGTGAGCGGCGCATCGAGGTCGGCGAGGTTCTTCACGTCGATCGAGATCAGGTGGGCACCGGGGAGCGCCTGCGAGAGCAGCCGTGACTCGATCGTGTCCTTCAGGCGCGCGTCGGGCAGCGTCTCGAGCGCCGCGCGCACCGCGATGGCGAACTTGCCCTCGAAGCGCTGCTCGAGGTCGAGGCGCGCGGAGCCGTCGGGCGAAAGCTCGGCCGTGCCCTCGTACGTCACGCCGTCCTGCGGCCCCGTGGTCGGCGTCGTCTCGCGAGGCGTGCTCGGGACGAGCACCGCCGCGGGCTGCCCGCGCAGCGAGCTCGGCAGCCAGCCGTACGGCGCGAACTTGTCGCGCACGAGCATCCACCGCGGGCCCCGCTCGGTGCTCACGCGCACCGCGACGGCGCCGAACGACTCGGCCTCGCTCATCGGCCCCCGGCTCGGCGGCGTGAGCCGGTCGCGGACGACACCGAGCTTCGTGTCGATCCCGAGCAGGCGGCAGAGGTACATGAACGCCTCGGTGCGGTTGCCGCTCTTGCCGAGCACCACGCGCCGAGGGTCGCTCTCGCGCCCGTTCTCCACGTTCGCGAGCACCCAGTGGTAGATGCGGCGCGCGCGGTCGTCGAGCGATGCGGGCATCGGGCCGAGGCCGTCCTCCTGATCGGCCGGGGATTTCATGCGCGGCGCGTCCTTCGCCGGGGCCGCCGCAGGCCCGCTCCGCACGATCGACTCGGCCACGCGCGCGAGGCGCGGGTCGCGCGGCGTCTCGTCGCTCGCGGCGTCGACCATGCGTGAGAGCACCTCGCCGAGCGTGATGCCCCAGCCGATGCGCACGTTCGGCAGGAACTCCTGAATGGGCGCGCTGCCGGGCTCCTCGGGGAGCGCCGGGCTCTTGTCGACGCGCCAGCGCCGCGTGACGAGCGCGCCGCTCTCCGTCACGACGGGCGGAGGCACCTCACCGCCCGTCTCGATGTCGAGCGGGCGGCTCTTCGGCGAGACGACGATGAACTCGCTGCGCCAGTAGGCGATCTTCTCCTCGCGGAAGAACCAGCGCGGCCCCTCGAAGATGCGCCCGCCGCCGCCGTCGCCGCCGAGCGTCGTGATGCTCTCCGTCTCGATGTAGTCGCCGACCTCGAGGTGCGGCATCGTCACCGTGGGCTTGCCGTCGACGAGCTCGGGCTCGAGGACGCGCCCGTCCTTCTTGACCGTGCGGAGCTTGATGACGAGGCCTCGCGGCACGCGCTGCTCGGCGTGCTCCTCGATCGCCTCGCGCGACTGGATGAAGATGATCTCGTGCTCGAGCATCCGCGCGACGCCGCTCGGGTGGACCCAGATCGCGGAGTAGTCGAGGACGCGCGCGGCGGCCGCGGGCAGCTTCTGGCCCGTCGCCTCGAACTCGGCGATGACCTTCTTGCCGTCCATCCGAAACGGGGAGAGCTCGGTCACGCCCTCGACGAGCTCGATGGCCTCCCTTAGGCCGGCCGTGTCGGATCCCGTCTGGATCGCGTCGACGAGGGATCGATGGAGCGCCCCGCGATCCCCCCGCGCGTAGCGGGCGTCGGCGATCGCGAGGCGCGCGGAGGCGTCGGTCGGCTTCAGCGCCAGGGCGCGCTCGAGCTTGTCGAGCGTCTCGTCGCTCGACCCCGCGCGGGTGAGCAGGTCGGCGATGCGCAGCGCGATGTCCTTGCGGTCCTTGCGGCGCGATCCGAGGCGCTCGAGCTCCTTGATCGCCCCCTTGTAGTCGCGGCGCTCGAGCGCGCGCTCGAAGTCGAGCTCCGACTCCGGATCGAGGTCGCGGATGCGCGCGGCGACCTTGTCGGCCTCGGCGACGTAGCCCTGCTCGTCGTAGAGCTTGAGCAGCGCGCCGAGCGCCTCGACGTCGTCGGGGAAGCGCGCGGCCGCGTCCTTGATGGCGCGCGACTGCTCCGGCTTCCAGCCGATGCGGCCGTACATCTGCGCGAGGCCCTTGCGGATGTCGGGCACCTCGCGGAACTCGTCGGCGAGGGCGGCGACCTTCGGCGCGGCCTCCGGGAGGCCCTGCTTGTCGGCCGCGTCGAGCGCGAGCCAGAGGCGCGGCCACCAGAGGTGCGCGTCCTTCGCGGCGGCGCGCGCGCGCACGTCCTTGACGAGATCGCGCGCCTCGCCTGGCGGGAAGATCGGGTCCTTCTCGGTGAAGATGGCCTGCATCGCGAGCGCGGGGCCGGTCGCGCGGGCCGGGTCCTTCACGAGCGGCTCGATGAGCACGTCCGCGACGTCGTCCTGCGACTCGACGTGCGCGAGGTAGGCGGCGAGGTAGCGCGAGGTGGCGTCGGTGACGCCGACGGGCGCGGGAGAGCGAGGCGTACCGGCTTGCGGCGGCACGCCGAGCGCGATGAGGAAGCCGTCGAGCGGGTTCGGGTCGGCGAGGACCTCGGGCGGCGTGACGGCGTACGGGGGGCCGGGGTCGACCGAGCTCTCGAGGTCCGCCGGCGTGCCCGCGGGGGTCATCACGCGGATCGAGGTCTCGGGCGTACCGACGCGCGCGAGGATGCGGTGGCGGCCCGCCGTGAGCCGCACGTGGGCGCCGAAGCGCGGCCAGACGCCCCACTGGCGCGTGTCGCGCGCGAGCACCTCGACGTCGTCCACGCGCACCGAGTAGGCGCCCTGCACGGCGATCGTGACCTCGCGCTCCGCGGGCGCGTCGACGAACGTCTCGGCGTAGAACACGCCGCCGCCGACGGGCTCGGTCGCGCGGACGATGCAGCCGCGCCGGTCGCTCTTGAGGACGCGCGGCGCCTCGAGGCGGCGCGGATCGCGCGGGAAGACGAGCGGCCAGGGGCCGGGGCGCTCGGGGTCGAAGCGGCCGCGGTGATCGGTCGGCGCGTGGTGCCCGAAGGGGCCCGCGAGGCGGGCGCGTTCGACGCAGCCGTACTTGCGCGCGAGCGCGTCGAGCACGCTGCCGCCGGGCAGCTCGGCGGCGACGGCGCCGCGCAGGCCGTCGACGCTCCACCACTCGACGAGCTCGCCGCGCGCGCGCCAGCCCACGTTGCCGGGGTGATCGATCGTGCGGACGACGACGTCCTTCGCCTTGCCCCAGAGGCCCTGCACGCTCGATCGGAGGCGCAGGAGGTGGTTGGCGGAGAACCACCCGACGAGCGGCGCGTCCGGCGACGCGGACGACCGCGCGGCCACGAGCGCGTCGAGGTGGGCCGCGGCCGCGTCGGTGAAGCGGCCGTGCGCCTCGGCGTCGATCGCGCGGCCGAGCGAGGCGTAGAGGCCCTTCGCGTCGCCGAGCCGCTTGGCCGCGTCGGCGGCCCGGGTCGCGTCGCCGCCGGGGGCCACGAGCTCCGCGAGCAGCCAGCGGCCGACGACCTCGCCGTCGGTCGACGCGGCCGCGGCCTCGCGCGCGGCCTTCACGGGGTCGGCGGGCGCGGGCGCCGCGGCGGGGCCGCACGCCCCGATCGCGATCGCGACGCCGGCCGCGGTGACGAGCTTCGCCAGGAGCCTGGGCGCGCGGTGAGTGCGAGGGGCCATCGGGCCGCGGATCTAGCGCGAACCCGCGGGCGTTGCGAGGGGCAGGCGGGCGGGCGCGGCTACTTGGGAGGCTCGGGCTCCGAGCACGTGCCCGCGATGCACTGGAGGGTGCCGCAGCAGTCCGTGCTCTTCTTGCATGCGTCGAACTCGGCCGAGCAGAGGTTCGACGAGTTGGCGCAGACGTACTCGCCGGCCTTCGGGTTGCAGAAGCCGTCGCAGCACTCGTCGCCGGACTCGCAGCCGACGCCGACCTTCTTGCACGGGTCGAGCGCCCAGAATCCGCGGCTGTTGGCCGACCCGAGCTCCTGCCCGGGGACGTAGAAGGCCGGGTGCGACGGGTCGACGCCGTCGGCTGCGTCGGCGTCGAACGCGGCGATCCAGAGGCGCTTCGTCTTCGAGGCGTCGCCCGTGAGCTTGTTGCCGTACGTGCGGCGCGAGGTGAAGAGCAGCCAGTAGTAGCCGCCCGACGCGACCGGCGCGAAGCCCGGCTCGAAGTTGAGCGCCTCGTCGCGCTTGCCGCCCGGCATGGCGCCGTCGCCGTTCACCTTCGCGAGGTAGGTGACCTGCCGCGTGGCGACGTCGATCGCGTAGAGCTTGCCGGTGTTGAACGGGACGCTCGACAGGTCGTCGCCCGTGCCGTCCTGGTAGATGACGAATCGGCTGTCGGGCGTGAAGACGGGCCACGAGAAGTGGCGGCCCTCGGGCGGCGTCGCGAGCACGTCGTAGCCCGTGAGCTTGCGGGCCGCGTCGTCGTACGCCATGAGCGCGATCTTGCTCCTGTACGGCGGGAGCGGGGACCGATCGACGAACACGAGCCGCTTGCCGTCGTTCGAGAACGAGGGCGTCTGCGCGTACATGCCCTCGATGCCGCTGCCGGCGACGGGCGTCCCGTCGCGCAGGCGCAGCTCGCTCGTCCAGGGGCCTCCCTTGAGGGTCATCTGGTTGGGCGGGCCCTCGGCGACCGGCGCCGCGTTCGTCACGAGGACCGTCCCGCCCTTGGGGTAGAGCGCGGCGAAGGCGCCCTTGCGCTTCTCGTCCCACAGGTTGGTCGGGACGCCGCCCGTCAGGTCGAAGGTGCCGCCGACGCCGATCTCGTAGTTGGCCGCGGCGGCCGTCGAGCCGTCGGCCGAGATGCTGTGGCAGACCGTGCACTTGCCCAGCACGACCTCGGGTTGCGAGCTCGTGCCTTTGACGCGCATGATCGCGCCGTTCTTCTCTTGCGTCTTCGGGTCGACGGCGAGCGGCGAGTCGTAGGTGTTGTAGTAAATCGTGCCGTGGAGCGTGCCCTTGGCGACGCGCCACGTCTGGGTGAGCGGCCCGTACTTGGTGCCGCCGGCGATCTTCGCGACCGTTACCGTGAGCGTCCGCCCGCCCGACGAGAGGCCGATCGTGTCCCACGAGGCCTGGCTCATCGCGAGCGAGGCGCCGTCGTCGAAGAAGCCCTCGTAGTCGACGCCCGTGCCGGTCACGTGCAGGTAGAACTTTTCCGCGGGGACGGCGCCCGGCGCGAACTGCACCGCGGGCGCCGCGATGCCGCGCGCGAAGACGGTGCCGTCGTAGGGGTAGACGAGGCTCCACCCCTTGTCCGTGGCGCCGCCGTCGCTGCCGAGGAGCTTCTTCGCGTCGCGCGAGAGGGAGTCGCCGTTCTCCTGCCAGTGCAGGTTGACGAGGAGCGTGGTCTCGCCGTGGGCGCCGCCGTTCTCCGCGATGACCTGGATCTCGCCGCCGGCCTTGCCGTTCGCCGTGAAGAGGCCGTCGTTGGTGATCGTGCCCGCGTTCGAGGACCCGAGCGAGAAGTGCGCGGAGACCTTCTGGCCGTCGGCGTCCGTCGCGGAGAACTGCACCGTGGCGCCCGCGGCGCCGAGCTCGACCGCGAGGGTCGGCTTCGACGGCGAGACCACGAGGGCCTTCGCGCTGCCCGCGTCGAAGAGGGCGCTGCCGCCGCCGGACCCGCCGGCGTTGCCGCCGCCGTTGCCCGTCCCGTCGTCGGGCGGCAGGACGAACTCGGGCTTGCCGCAGGCCGCGGCCCACGCGGCGCCGAGCGCCAGCGCGAGGGGGAGGGTGGCGAGGCCGGCCCGGCGGAGTCGAAGCGAAACCATCGCGCGCATCCTACGGGCGCGAGCGACGCGCCGCAAAGGAGGGAGGGAAGCGCGCGCGCCGCGTCGGCCCGGCGCGGAGGGGCGTTCGACCGGAACGCCAGCGGCGCCCTCGTGGCGAGGTCTCAGCTCCGCGCGCGTGCAGGGCCGCGCGCTGCGGATTCAGCGGTCCTGCAGCGCCCCCGAGAGCTGGTGCAGGAGCGCGCTCTGCTCCTGCACGGCGTCCTCGGCCGGGCGCGTCGCGCGGAGCGCCGCGAGATCCTCGCGCGCGGCTCTCAGCGCGCGCTCGAGGTCGTGGTGTGTGGCCTGGGCACCGTCCGTGCGCTCGTCGTCGAGCTCGCGCTCGAGCTGCGTGATGCGCCACCGCGCGGCCACCAGGTCGGCCTCGCAGTTCGCCGCGGCCTGCGCGAGCGAGTCCAGGCGCGCGGTCAGGTCGAGGACCAGGCCCGCGGGGGCCGTGGCCGCTTCGGCGGGCGGCGGCGTGCTCGGGGGCCGCGCGGTCTCGAGCTCGGCGACGAGCTCGCGGCCGATGCGCTCGCCCTCGCGCAGATCGCGCTGCAGCTGCGCGACGACCTGACCGCGCTCGCGAAGGAGCGCCTCCAGCCGCCCGATCTCCGCGGCGGCGGCCTCGTCCTCGACGGGGAGCACCGCGCGCCGCGCGATCTCGTCGGCGCTCGCCTCGAGGACGGCCACCTCGTCGCGCAGACCGTCCACCTCGTTGGCGAGCGCGTCGGCCTGCGCGACGGCGGCGTCGCGGCTGCGCGCAGCCTCGCCGAGGCGCTGCTCGGCGGATCGGAGCGACTCGGCGAGCTCGTCGGCGCGCAGGGCGGCGCCGTCGCGCTCGGAGAGGGCGGCGTGGAGCTCGCGCTCGGTCGCCGCGCGCAGGCGGGTCACGTCGTCCAGCAGGGTTCGCGCGAGCGCGAGCTCGCCCTCCCGGTCGGCGAGGCGTGCGCGCGCCTCGTCGCGCTCGGCCACGGCATCGAGCACGCGCTGGCCGGCCGACTCGATCGCGTCGTCGCGGTCCTCGATCTCCGGGAAGATTGGGTTCGGCGGCGGCCTCGGGACGGTCTGCAGCTCGCTCGGCTCCGGCATCGGCGGCGGCACCACCCGGGTCGTCGCCACCTGGTCGAGCTCGCCCTCGAGCTCGGCGATGCGCGTGCGGGCGAAGTCGAGCTCGCCGGCGAGGGCGGTCGCGTGCTCCTTCGGCATCGGCGCGTCGAGCACGCCGCGCGCGAGGCCGAGGTCGACCTCGGCCTTGGTGCGGGCGCGCTTCTCGTCGTCGAGCTGCTTGGTCAGGCGGGCCGCGCGATCGCGCTGACGGCGCAGCTCCTCCTCGAGGTCGCGGAGGTCGTGCCCGAGCCGCTCGGCGCGGACGTGCGCGTCGCCCGCGCGGCCCTCGACCTCCCGTAGCCGCCGGGCCTTGTCCTCGATCGCGGCCTCGAGCTCCGCGACGCGCGTCGCCAGCGCGGCCTGCGCCCGGGCCTGCCGCTCGCCCTCGCCGCGCTCGCGCTCGCGCATCCGCTCGAGCTCGGTGCCGAGCATCGACACGCGCGTCTGCGCCTCGGTGAGCGCCAGCACGCTCGAGGAGGGCGGATCGTCGGACGCGGCCTCCGCGATCGCGATGTCGGCGAAGGGCAGCTCGACGACCGTGAACGGCTCGAGGTGCGTCGGGCGCTCGCCCGCGACGGCGACGAACCACTCGGGCTCCTCGGTGGTCTCGATCAGCGACGTGTCGACCGAGACCTCGACCTCACCGTCCGGCGCGAAGTCGACGACGGAGTAGCCGACGAACGGCGCCTGCCCGAGCATGCGGACGACCGGGAACTGCAAGGCGACGGCGTCGTAGAGCTGGTAGTAGTCGATCCGCGTCGCCCCGATCGCCGGCGCGCGCGCGAGCAGCGGCCGGGTGACGGTCGGGTTCGGCGTCGCGGCGACGAGCACCCCGTTCGCGGGCAGGAGGCGCCGCGCGCGCCGGAGGATCTCGCTCGCATCCGCGAAGGCCGAGAGATCAGGCACGACGACGACGTCGAACGCGCCGTCCCGCACCCCGAGATCGCCCTCGAGCACGGCGAACGCGACGGCCTTCGGCCCCGGCCCCGCGGCGCCGGCGCGCGCGATCGCCTCGGCCGTGCGGGCCGGATCGGGGTCGTAGGCGTGCACCAGGCGCGCCCCGCGCGGAGCCAGGCGTTCGGCGAGGCCGAGCGTCGCGTCGCCGAGCACCGCGACCCGACGGCCGCGCACCAGCGTCTCCAGGACCGCGCCGAGCACGACGGACGGGTGCATGGAAGCGGAGAGCTTCATGGCGCGCCTCTTACCATGGCGGCCGCGTGGGCGTCCGGTCGGCGCGCCGGGGCGCGGTGCCCGATGACGCGACGGGACGCCCACGAGTGCGCTCCGGCCTTGCGCCCAGGGCGTCTGGACGCTAGGCCGACCCCGCGCGATGACCATCGAGATTCGAGAGCTGCCGGCCGATCCGAAGCGCGACAAGAAGCTGCTGCGCGACTTCGTCGACCTCGTCGACGACGTCTACGCGGGCGACCCGACCTACGTCCGCCCGCTCGACGTCGAGATGGAGGACCGCCTCGACCGCGCGAAGAACCCATTCTTCGAGCACGCCGAGCTCGCCGCCTGGGTCGCCTACAAGGACGGTCGGCGCGCCGGTCGCGTGACCGCGCAGGTCGATCGCGAGCACCTCCGCTGCCATCAGGACGGCGCCGGGATGTTCGGCTTCCTCGACACGGTCGACGACCCGGAGGTCGCGCGAGCGCTGCTCGACACCGCCGCCGCGTGGCTCACGGCGCGCGGGATGAAGCGCATCCGGGGGCCGCTGTCGCTGTCGATCAACGACGAGACCGGCGTGCTCGTCGAGGGGTTCGACACGCCGCCGATGGTGATGATGCCGCACCACCGCCCCTACCAGAGCGGCCTCATCGAGGCGGCCGGCTTCACCAAGCTCAAGGACTTCTACGCCTGGGACTACCAGGTCGGCCTGGTGCCGCCGCGCGCCCAGAAGGCCCACGACGAGGTCGCCGCGCTGCCCGAGGTCACCGCGCGCCCCATGGACCCGCGGCGCGTGCGCGAGGATCTGGGCACCATCATGGGCATCTTCAACGACGCGTGGAGCGACAACTGGGGCTTCGTCCCGCTCACGGAGCGCGAGCTCGAGAAGCTCGCGAGCGACACGCGCATCCTGCTCATGCCCGAGCTCACGCGCATCGTCTTCATCGACGGCGAGGCCGCGGCCGTCCTCTTGACCTTGCCGAACCTGAACGAGGCCATCGCCGACCTCGACGGCAAGCTCCTGCCGTTCGGCTTCGCGAAGCTCCTGTGGCGCCTGAAGGTTCGCGGCCCGAAGACCGCGCGCCTGATCATCCTCGGCATCCGCAAGAAGTGGCGCCACGTGCGCCGCTACGCCGGCCTCTCGGCCTACCTCTTCGTGGAGGCGAACCGGTCCGCGCACCTGCTCGGGCTGCGCCGCGGCGAGCTCTCGTGGACGGTCGAGGACAACGCGCCCGTGAACGTCGCGATCAAGCTGATGGGCGGTCGCATCTACAAGAAATACCGCGTCTACGAGCGCGAGCTCGCCTGAGGAGAAGGTCGCCGTGATCCCCCCGACCGCTTCCCCCATCCACTCCACGTCCGCGTGGGGTAGCGACGTCGTCCGCTCCGCGCGCGAGGCCTTCGCCGGCAAGCCGGTGCTCGTCACGGGCGCGAGCGGGTTCATCGGCCGCCGGCTGCGCGACGCGCTGATCGAGCTCGGCGCCGACGTCGTCGCCCTGCGGCGCGCGGCCTCGCCGGCCCCTTCGCGCGGACGCTCGGTCGTGGCCGAGTACGCGGACGCCGCCTCCCTCGAGCGCATCGTCGGCGAGGTGCGGCCGGAGGTCGTCCTTCACGTCGCCGGCGCGACGAAGGGCGTGACCTACGACGACTTCCGGCGCGCCAACGTGCTGCCGACGGAGAACCTGCTCGCCGCCCTCCGCGCCGCGCACCCGAGCGTCTCGCGCTTCGTCCACGTCTCGTCGCTCGCTGCGTACGGCCCGTCCGAGCCGGGGCTCCCCCACGGCGAGGGCGCTCCGCGGCGGCCGATCGAGTTTTACGGCGAGAGCAAGCTCGAGGCCGAGCGCGTCGTGGAGGCGCAAGGGGAGGCGCTCCCGTGGACGATCCTGCGCCCCGCGGGCGTGTACGGGCCGGGCGACGTCGACTACCTCGGGCTCTTCAAGCCCATCGAGCGCGGCCTGAACGTCTTCTTCGGCAACCAGGCGATCGCGACCTCGATGGTGTACGTCGACGACGTCGTGCGCGCGACGCTGGCCGCCGCGACGAGCCCCGCGACCCGCGGCAAGGGCTACTTCGTCTGCGACGGCGCGCCCGTGAGCTTCAAGGCCCTCGGCGACGCGATCGTCGAGGCCAGCGGCAAGCGCGTGACGACGGTCGATTTCCCCGATTTTCTGGTCGACCTCGCCGCGCTCGGAGGCGAGATCGCGACCCGCCTCGACGGGCGCCCGCGCCTCTTCAACCGGCAGAAGGCGAAGATGGGGCGTCACCACTGGACGTGCCGGCACGACGCGCTCCGCGCCGACGTCGGGTACGCGCCCGAGGTGTCGATGCCCGAGGGCGTCCGCCGGACGCTCGCGTGGTACCGCGCCGAGCGCTGGTTGTAACGCGATCGGCGACGCCGGCCGCCGCGCCGGTTTCGCCCTCGGTGCGGTTTGACCGTCGGTCGCGCCGTTCGTACCGTAGAGCATGGCCGTCGCCATTCGCAGAGCTCGCGCCGCCGCCCTCGGCTGCGCGCTCCTCGCCGCGGCCGCGCCGGCGTGGGGTGCGGACGGCGCCCCCGGCACCGCGCCCGAGCCACGCGGAGCGGTCGTGGTCGCGCTCGGTGAGGGCGCGTCCGCGGCGGCTCGCCCGCTCGCGCACGATGTCTACCGCGACGAGGTGCTCCGCCCTTCGATCGACGAGGCGACGGCGCGCGTGCTCTGCGGCGACGCCCCCGCGACCGACGCGCCCCAGGCGCTGCGCGATCTCGGCGAGCTTCGGCGATCCATTGCGCCCGGCGGATCCGACGCGGCGTCGCGGCGCCTCCTCGGATCGCTCGGCGCGGACGTGAGGGCGCGGCTCGTCGTGTCCGTCGCGGTCGTCGATGGCAAGCCCGTCGCCCGCGTGCTCCGCGTCGCCGGCGCCGCCTTCGAGTGGGTGACCTTGTCGGTCGCGGTCACGCCGCCCGCCGCCTCCGGCGAGGCGACGTACGCTTGGCCGGGCGCCGTCGCGGCGTTGCGCGGGCTCTCCCCGGCTGCGCCTCCTGCTCCGCTCGCGCCGGTGGCCGCGCCCGCGATCGGGCCGAAGGGCGCCGTGGCGCCCGACGCCGCGCCGGTCGCGACGAGCAAGCCGTTCTGGAAGTCGGCGTGGTTCTGGGCGCCCCTCGGCGTGCTCGTGGCCGCCGGCGTGGCCGTGATCGTCGTCTCGCAGACGACCGACACGGCGTCGAGCTCGCTGCACCTGCAGGGGCGCGTGGCCCCATGACCGCGCGCCGCGCGCCGACCCGCGTCGCGATCGTCCGCCCGGCGGCCCTGCTGCTCGCCGGCTGCGTCCTCGGGGTGATCGCGCTGTCCGCCGCGACGGCCGGCCGCGCCCACGCCTCGCCGCCCGATCCGGCGCGATCGCTCGATGCTCCGCGCGTGGAGAGCGGAGCGCGCGTCCCGCCGGCGCCGCCCGAGTACCTCGTCGAGGACGGGGGCTGGGTGCGCTTCGCGTACCACCCCGCCGCGCGCGAGCGGGTGAGGGCGCTCGCCGCGCGCGCCGACGGCATCCGCGCCGAGCTGCTCGCGGAGCTCGGCCCCGGCGTGCTCGACCTCTCGGCGCCGGTCGAGGTCCGCGTGGCCCTGCTGCCGACGGAGCTCTCGCGTCTCGTGCCCGCGGAGGTGCGCGCGCCCGTCGACGTGCTCGCGCTGTGGGACCGCCGCCTCGTCGTGCTGAGCCTCGCGTCGGCGCTCGGCGGCGACCCGCCGGACCCGGAGGTCGCGCTGCGCCACGCGCTCGCCCACCTCGCGCTCGACGACGCGCTCGCCGGCAAGGCCGCGCCGCTCTGGTTCGCCGAGGGGCACGCGGTCCAGTTCGGCGGCGATCGGGCGGTGGAGCGCGCGTCGGCGATCGGCGTCGCGGCCCTCCGTGGGCGGCTCGTGCCGCTCGCCGCGATCGGGGCCGCGCTGCCCGCGGATCCGGGCCTCGCGGCGGGGTCGATCGAGGGCGCCGAGGCCGCCGATCTCGTGCGGTTCGCGTCGAGCGCGCGCCTCCGAGGGCTCGCGGCGCGCGTGCGCGCGGGCGAGTCGTTCGACCGGGCGATCGAGGGCGCGTTCTCGATGGACCTCGTCGAGATCGGGCGAGCGTGGCGCGAGGACGCCGTGCGGAGGTACGCGCTCGTGCCGACGGTGACCGGGCTCGGCCTGATCTTCGGGGCGGCGGCGGCGCTCCTCGCGGCTCGGCGCCGCCGGCTCCTCGAGGCGCTGGCGTCGCCCGCGACGCGCGCGGCCCTCCGCGGCGAGGTGATCGAGGTGCGCCTGCGCACGCCGCGCGCGCGCCGCATCGCCGACGACGCGGACGACCCGGGCGAGCGCCTCCAGGGCCCCCGCCCGCCCGATCCCGGCGTGCCGAAGGTCGAGCACGAGGGGCAGTGGCACACGCTGCACTGAAGGGGCACGCGGCGCTTGCCGACGGCCGGGGCCTCGATCTCGCGATCGGCGCCGCGTGGCTGGTCGGCCTCGGCGCGGCGCTCCGCGTCGTCGACGTGATCGTGGGGCAGAGCCCTCTCGCGGCTGCGGTGGTCGGCGCCGTCCTCGTCGACCTGCTCCTCTCCCGCGCCGGAGTGCGCTGGGACGAGGCCGGCGGGCGGCCGCTCGAGGGGTACCTGCGGAGCGCCGTGGTCGGCGCCGGCTTCGGAGCGCTCGCCGTCGCGGTCCCGGTCGTCCTGCTCACGCTCGCCGGCGCGGCTCACGTCGCGCCGGGGCGGCCCTCGTTCGCGCTCGCGCTCGGCCTGGTCCGCGCCGGGGCGGTCGCCGTGCGCGATGAGCTCCTGTTCCGCGGGCTCGTGCTCGCTGTCGTGGCCCGCGCGGGGTTGCCGGTCGCCGCGGGGCTCGGCTTCTCGGCCGTCGCCGGCGGCGCGGCGGTCGCGCTCGAGCGCGGGTCGAGCCCCGCTTCGGTCGCGCTCGTGGTCGCGTCGGGGCTCCTCTTCGCCGTCCTGTGGCGCCGCGATCGCGGGGCGTTCCAGGCCGTCGGCGCGCACGCTGCGTTCGCCCTGCTCGCGGGGGTGGGGCTCCGCGGTGGCCTGATCGAGGTGACGTGGGCGTCGGGCCTGCTCGGCGCGGGGACGCACGCGCAAGGGGCGCCGGCGTGGGTCGCGGCGATCGGCTGTCTCGCGATCGCGCTCGTCGTCGGCCGGAGCGTGGGGGTGCGCCGGGGCGAGACCTCGGGCGAAGCCTCCAGCGACCGGGGTGGGGCGACGTGAGCGACGGGCCGCTCACGCTGCCAGGCGCAGCGTCGGCGTGCGACACTCGGCGCCATGGCCTTTACGGGGTTCTCCGACGGCAAGCGCTCCTTCTTCCGTAAGCTCGCGAAGAACCAGACCCGCGAGTGGTTCGCGGCCCACAAGGACGAGTACGTCGAGGGCTGGCAGAGGCCGATGGAAGCGCTGCTCGCCGACGTGCGCGCGAAGGTCGACGACGACTTCCCGTACTGCGATCTGGCCGAGCCGAAGGTGTTTCGCATTCACCGTGATACCCGCTTCGCCAAGGACAAGACGCCGTACAAGACCTACGTCGCCGGCATGATCATGGCGCGCGGGCGCGGAGGGTCGAACGTCACGGAGGTCCCCGCCGCGCTGTACGTCGGCGTCGGCGTCGGCGACGACGACCTCACCGCGCATGGGCAGTACGCGATGGCGCCCGCGCAGCTCCAGCGGTTCCGCGCGGCGCTGCTCGACGACGCCCGCGGCGCCGAGCTCGCGAAGCTCACGAAGGCGCTCGAGAAGGCCGGCTTCCGCCTCGGGGCCGCCGAGACGCTGAAGAAGGTGCCGCGCGGCGTCGACCCGGATCACCCGCGCGCCGAGCTCCTCCGGCACAAGGGCCTCGTCGCGATGGGGCCTGCGATCCCCGACGAGCTGCTGACGTCGCCCAAGCTCGTCGATCACCTCGCGAAGCAGACCCGCAAGGCCGCGGCGCTCGTGTCCTGGCTCGTCGAGGTGACGGCGGTCTGAGCGGGCACCCCGCCGCGAGCGTGGTAACGGTCGCGTCCATGGATGCCGTCGCTGCCCCGAGAGGCCTGATCCTCGCGCTGCCGGTGCCCGGGGCCGCGCCGCTCGACCGGCTCGCGGGCCTCGGGCTCGCGCTGCGCGCGGCGCTCACGCTGAAGAAGGAGCGCTGCGCGCCGCTCGCGCTCGTCGTCGCGCCCGGCGCTCCCGACGTCGGCGCGGCGGTCGCTGGCGATCCTCGCGTGGGCGAGCTCGACGTGGTGCGCGCCGGCGACCTCGCGGGGGTCCGCGCGGCCGCCGGCGACGGCCCGTTCGTGCTCGCGCTCCACCACGTCGTCGTCGATCCCGCGATTTACCGCGCGCTCCGCGAGGCGACTCTCGGCTCCGGCGAGGTCGCCGTGATCGCGACCGACGGCGGTCGCGCGCTCGGCCCGTTGCTCGCGACGGCCGCCTTCCTCGACGACGTCCCGCCGGGCGACGAGCCCCTCGCCGTGCGCCTGCGCGAGGCCGCCGACGCGCTGCTCGCCAGCGGCCGCGCCCGCGCGCTCGACGTCGATGGCCGATGGTGCGCGCGCGTCGACGAGCCCGAGGGGCGTCGCCGCGCTTTCGAGGCGCTCTTCGACGCCTGCCGCAAGTCCGTCGACGGCCTCGTCTCTCGGCACCTGAACCGCCACATCTCGATCTTCATCTCGAAGCGCATCGTCGAGACCCCGCTCACGCCGAACATGACGAGCGCCATCACGTTCGTGTTCGCGCTCGCGGGCGCCGCGTGCGTGGCGCAGGGCTCGTACGCGCTGCTGCTGCTCGGCGCGTTCCTCTTCCAGTGGAACTCCATCCTCGACGGCGTCGACGGCGAGCTGGCGCGCGTGCGCTTCCAGCAGAGCCGCCTCGGCCAGTGGATCGACACAGTCGCCGACGACGTCTCGAGCCTCGTCTTCTACGCCGGCCTGGCGCTCGGCAGCGCCTCCCTGCCGCACGGGCGCCTGCTCGTCGGCTGCGCCGCCGTCGCGATGGGGTCGCTCGTCGGCATGGCCGCGCAGTACTACGTCGAGCTCGTGCGGCTCGGCTCGGGCGACTTCTACTCCCTCGAATGGAGCTTCCAGAAGGCGCCGCGCAAGACCCTGGTGCAGCGCCTCGTCGAGGGCGTGAGCCTGCTCCTGAAGAAGGACTTCTTCATCTTCCTCTACCTCGTGATGGCGGTCTTCGGCGTGCTCCCGTGGGCGCTCCCGATCGCCGCGCTCGGCCACGCGACCGCGTTTGGCGCGGCGACGGTCCGCACGGTGGGGCGAGCGTTCGGGAGAGGGCGGTCGTCGTCGGTCTGACCCTCGGGTGCGGCCCGCGCGGCCGGAGCCGTCCGCTACCTCGCGCGCGCCCGCCACGTCACCAGCGCGTTCGGCCCCGTCTTGCCGAGCCGGTGCTGCCCGCTCACGTCGGCTGGGGCGATCGCGTCGAGCGCCGCGCGCACCCGCGCACGCCCCGGCTCGTCGGGGTCGACGTTCACCCGCAGGCAGAGCTCGTCGATCTCCTCGTCCGACGCGCCGAACACGAGCTCGCGCTCGCTGCCCGGCAGCAGGCGCAGCTCCGCCGGGAGCCCGAGCTGGTGCAAGAGCGCCAGCGCGTCGAGCGCCGCCGGCCGTCTTGGTAGCACCGCGCCGTGCACGCGAGCCCGCAGCGGCGCGAGCGCGTCCGCCGGCGCCGTCACGCCGAGGCAGAGCGCGCACAGCCGTCGCGCGGCGGCGTCCATCGCGAGCACGAACGCGGGTGCATCCTCGACGCCGTAGAGCACGTGCGCCGAGAGCACCACGTCGCCCGCGACGCGGCTCGGGCATGGCCATCGATCGCTGAGCACGTCGACGTTGACGAGACCCTCCTCGGCGACGCGGCGCTCGAGGTGCGCGCGCATCGACGCCGAGGGTTCGACGGCGATCATTCGCCGGCACGCGCGCGCGAGGGGGACGACGTGCCGGCCCGTGCCCGCGCCGATGTCGACGACCACGTCGTCCGCGAGGAGGTGCGAGCCAACCACGTCGACGAGCGGATCGGCCGCGCCTGCCTCGCGGCTACGTCGGTCGAAGCGGCCGGCCCGCCGCGCCCAACGGTCCCCGGGCGTCGGTCCGTCCGGCTCGCGCGTGGCGACGACCATGGCGCGCCATTCGGCCGCGAGATCAGCGTCGAGCGCGACGCTCACGCGAGCACCTCGCCCGCGGCATCGGCGAGCGCGTCGACGAACGCGCCGAGGTCGCCGCCCTCGGCCGTCTCGAGCGCGGCGACCGGCGCTCCGAGCTCGAACCTCTCGAGCACGCCGAAGACCTGCGCCGCCTGCACGGAGAGCACCACGATCGCGTCGCCGGCGAGCGCGTCACGGATGGCCGCGTGGTGACCCCGACCGGCGACCTCGAGCTTGCTCACCTCGTCCAGGAAGAGCACGCGCGCCGTGGGCGCGTCCTCGACGAGCCAGCGCCGCGCCTCGTCGAACGCGCCGAGCTCGAACACGTACGAGCAGAACGCCTCGTCCTCCGGCCCGCGCGGGGTCGCGTTCTTGCGCGCGACGACGCGCGTGTCCGGGCGGCCGAGCCGGCGCAGTCGATAGCCGACGCGCTCGCCGTCCGCCTCGATGGCGTCCTGCACGAAGCCCGCGATCGCGACGCCGCGCGCCGCGAGGGCCTCCGCGGCCCGGTTCACCGCGCGGCTCTTGCCCGTGCCCTTCGTCCCCGAGACGAGCGCCCATCTGCTCACGTGCCGACCTCCTGCTCACTCACCCCGCCGAGCTCTTCACGATCCGCGCCGAGCGAGTCTGCCGCGGACTCCGCGAGCGCCGACGCGTGCGCGACGGCGGCCACCAGCGATTCGAAGGCGCGCCGCGGCGCGTGGCGCAGGCCCGGGCTCTGCGCCTCGGCCTCGCGTCGCGCCTCGCCGAGCCGCGCGACGAGCGTCGGGACGAGCTCGAGCGCGACGACGAGCACCTCGGCGAAGCGCCTGCCTCGCGTGCCGCGCAGCCGCGCGAGGGCCTCGGCGGGCGGGAAGCGCGCCATCACCGCCGCGCCGAGCAGGACGATCGCCGCGGCGCGCGCGAGCATCGTCGTCGCGGCCAGCGCGCCCGCGAAGGACACGGCGTGCCCGGCCAGGTGCGCGTCGCGCGGCCCGAGCCACAGGCCGAAGAGCGCGAGCACCGCGCCCGTCACGACCCAGCGAGCCGGCCGCCCGAGCGCGCGCGCGACCCCTCGATCGAGGGCGAACGCGAGCACGACGAGGGCGAGGCCGAGCGGCGCGTGAAGGCCGGCGCGCGTGGTCGAGAGCGCGACGAGGAGGGCGAGGGAGAGGGCGAGGATGGCCAACCTCCCCCCGCCAGCCCCCCGATCGCCGAGGCGCGAGGCAGACGCTCCCGAGCGCGAGTCCGAGCCCCCTCTCCGTTCAGGGAGAGGGGGTTGGGGGTGAGGTCCGTCAGGCAGAGGCGCCTCGCGGCGAGCCCCCCCCGCGCGCCTCCCGGCGAGCGCGGCGGTCGCGCCGATCGCGAAGACGAGCGCCGCGAACGGCGCGACGACGCGCACGCCGCCCGAGGGCGCGAGGCCGATCCACGCCTCGGCGCGCTTCAGGACCTCGCGGTAGAGGTCGATCACCGGCGCGCCGTAGAGCACGATCTGCGTCAGCACCTTCTGCGAGAGCGCCCAGAGCGTCGCCAGGCCGCCGCCGAAGATCGCGGCGGGCGCGCTCGCGCCGAAGAGGCACGCGAGCTCCACGAGCACGCTCTCGACGAGGATACCCACCATCGGGCCGACCACGACCGTGGCCGGCGAGCAGAGCTTCACGCCCGCGCACACCGCGCCCGCCGCCACGAGCACGCCGCGCCGCGGGTACGTGACGCGCAGGGCGATCAGGAGCGCCGCGCCCGTGGCCGCGAGCATCGTGCCGCCGAAGGGCACCTTCAGCGCGTGCAGGAACGACCCGACCGTCGCCTCGAGCGCGCCCCACAGCGCGCCGAACGCGGCCGCGTGGCCCCAGAACCGATCGCGCTCGGACGCGTCGCTCACGAGCCCGCCTTCGCCGCGAGGCCGACGAAGAGCTGCCGCCCCGGCTCCGGGAACGCGTATTGCCCCTCGACGTTGGCGTCGGCGAGGTTCGTGCCGCGCACCCACGCAGAGAGGCCCGGCAAGAACGCCCAGTCGACGCGCGCGTCGAACATCCGGTAGCCGCCGAGGTGGCCCCAGCGGCCCGTGTCGGGGTTCTGGAAGTCCTGCCCCCCGACCGATCGCATCACGCCCGTGGCCGACACGCCCGCGAAGGGCCCGACCGTCAGCGTCACGAGGCCCTTGTCGGAGGGCTTGTATTGCAGCGGATCCGCGAGGCCGTCGCCCGTGCGGGCCGAGATCACCATCCACCCCGCGCTCACGTCGATCCACGGCGTCGGCGTGAGGCGGAGCTCCGCCTCGCCGCCGACGAAGCGTGCGCGCGCCGCGTTCTGCAGCTGATCGGTGCCCGGCGCGACGAAGACCGTGGTGATCACGTCGCGCAGCTCCGAGTCGAAGAAGCCGACCGCGACGCGCAGCCACCTCGCGGGGCGGGCCGCGACGTCGATCGCGAGGTTCACGGCGCGCTCGGGCGAGAGGCCCGGGTTCGGGGCGCGCGCGCCGAAGACGGTGCTGAAGCGCTCGCGCAAGGTCGGGAAGCGCGTGCGGCTCGCGGCGCTCGCGGTCACGTCGATCCACGCGGCAGGCGTGAACGTGATCGCGCTCATGGGGCCGACGCCCGCGGAGGCCTCGGGCGAAGGGCCGGTCTCGGGCGCGCCGGGCAGCTCGCCGGACAGCTCGGCGCCGACCGACGCGCGGAGCCACCGCGGCAGCACCGTGACCTCGGCCTCCGCCGACGTCGTGAGCAGCGTGGTCGCGGCGTGGAGCCAGGGGTCGACGGTCGAGGCCTGGCTCGCGTGCAGGTCGCGCCGCACGCCCGACCACGACCGCAGGACGATCTCGCGCGCCGCGCCGAGCGGCGTCGTCCACGAGGTGCGCACGAAGCCGCCGATGGCGCCGTCGTCGTAGAGGCTGTGGAACGCCTTGCGGAGCCGCTGCGTCGCGTACCGGCCGTCGTCGTAGGCGTCGAGCGCGTTGGCGAAGCGGCTCGCGTAGATGGCGGCCTCGGTCGCGACGGGGCCGCGGCGGAAGGCGTGCGATGCGCCGACGGACTGCGTGGTCCAGTCCGTCCAGCGCCAGTTGCGGACGGTGAACGCGCGCGTGCCGGGCGGGACGCCGTAGCGGCCCTCGAGCTGCGAGGCCGCCACCGAGACGCGGTGCGCGTCGCCCGCGTCCCACGTCCACTTCGTCGTGAGGTTGCCGGCGAGGCGGTCGGAGTTGTCGCGCGCGCCGCCGTCCTCGTTCGCCGTCGGCGTGAAGCGCGCCGACATCGGCACCTGACGCACGCTCTCGAACGACGCCCCGACGAGGCCGCCGACGGGGCCGAAGCGGCTCGCGCCGACGAGGCTCGCGCGCGCCGCGCCACAGACGCCGGCCTCGGTGCGCGCGCGGACGCTCGGACGCTCGGTCGGCTCGCGGGTCACGATGTCGATCGCGCCGCCGAGGCCGTTCGGCCCGTACAAGAGCGCGCTCGCGCCCTTCACCACGGCGACGCGCTCGACGAGATCCACCGGCAGCTTGTCGAGGTCGAGCTGCCCGTCGTACGGCACGGCCACGGGCACGCCGTCGACGGATACCGCGATCTGCCGCTGATCGAAGCCGCGGAGCGAGAGGATGCGCTCGC
Organism: uncultured delta proteobacterium; assembly: GCA_903906315.1. Taxonomy (GTDB): domain Bacteria; phylum Myxococcota_A; class Polyangia; order Polyangiales; family Polyangiaceae; genus CAIVJW01. The sequence continues at coordinate 58,327 of CAIVJW010000293.1, forward strand.
CGCGTGATCCCGACGCGCCGCTCACCGCGGGCAGCTCCTCCAGCGTCGTGCCGACGCTGGTCGTGCCGAGGCGATCGATGCGCGCGGCGTCGATCACGGTGACCGCGGTGCCGCGATCGACGCGGCGCGCGCCCTCGACGACGACCTCGGGGGTCGGCTCGTCCGCGCGCGCGACGCCCGGCCCGATCGCGGTGATCGCGCCCGCCGCGAAGAGCACGCGCCCCTTCACGGCACGTCGAGCGCGGTCACCTTCGCTACGGCCTTCACCGAGTAGCAGCCGGGCAGCCCGAGCGCGTCGTCCCACACGAGCGATCGCGTCTCGGGGATCAGGTAGCCCTGCGCGATCTCGGCGTACGTGATGTACGCCGCGCACTTCGACTTCTGCGACGGGTGGAAGCCGTCGTCGCCCTCGAAGTCGAACTCGAGCCTCGTCTGCCCCGCGGCGAGCCCGCCGGCGGCCCACACGGCCTGGAGCGGCACGACGAGCGTGCCCTTGTAGTCCTGCGTCGTCAGCTTCGTGAGATCGACCGTCGCCGTGTCGGCGCCGTGGACGACGGTCACGTCGGCGGCGCCGAGCGCGGTGGATCCGCCGGCCCCGCCCCCGCTGCCCGTCGCGGCCGCCCCGCCCGCGCCGCCCGTGCCGGTCGCGGTGGACGTGGACGTCGACGTCGAGGTCGACGTGGTGACCGCCGTCTGGGTGGGGTTCCCGGAGCTGACGTCTTGGTCGCTGCAGCCCGCGAGGGCGGTGGCGACGGTGAGGAGGGACGAGCGGAGAGCGCGGGCGACCGACATGCGCGAGCATGTACCATTGGGCCACTACGAGGATCAATGAGTAACAACTGTCTACATGGGAGCGTCCTCGAAGTCGTACCGGATGCTCCCCGCGCCGGCCGGGTCGTAGCCGGCTAGCGACGCGAGGGCCTCGCGGAACGCGGCGGACTGCGCGACCTCGCACACGGCCACGGCCTCGCGCGCGCCGAGGTGCTCGGCGTAGAGGACGAGGTCGTACGGCTCCTCGGCGATGGGCAGGAAGCGCAGGCCCACGCGCGCGGCCCAGGCCGACGTCGTGAGCGCCGCGTCCGCCTCGGCGCGCAGTACGGCGCAGACGCCCTCCCGGTGCGAGTCGACGACGGTCGCGGTCGCGTGGAGCGCGTCGAGCGTCACGCCCGCAGCGGCGAGCGCCCGTTCGAAGTGTGCGCGCACGCCGGCCGTCGGCGCGCGCGTCGCGAGGCGGCGCCCGGCGAGATCGCGCACGCTCGCCAGCGTGGGGCCCGCGTGCGCGAGCCCGACCTGGCGGCGGACGAGGTGGACGCGCGCGAGCCGCGCGGCCGCGACGTGCGTCGGCGGCGCCTCGCCGTGGAAGCCCGCGAGCAGCACCTCGCGGGCCGCGAGCAAGTGGAAGGCGGCGCCTCGGTCGGCCTGGACGAAGCCGACGAGCGGCTTCTTCTCGGTGCGAAGCCGCGTGAGCAAGGCCTCGATCACGAGATCGCCGTTTGCCGCGAGGAGCGGCGGCGGGGCAGCCGACGCGCCGGCCGCGGGCTGCGCGAGTGGGGCCACCTGCGGCGCCGGCGGCGTGGGGGGGGCCGCCCCGCCGCGCCCGGCGGACCACGCGAGCACCTCGTCGCGCAGGAAGCGCCACTCCGATCCGACGCGCCGGGCGGGCAGGCCCTGCTCGAGCAGCCGATAGACCTGCTTCGGGTGCACCCGGAGCAGGCGGGCGACCTCGGCGCTCTTCAGGAGGTCGTCGCCCGCGGGGGCGGCGCTGCGATCGCTACGGTGCTCGCTCACGCCCCCGTCGTACCACGCCCCGCGCGCGCGACGTCGCCCGCACGCGGCGCGCGCCGGAGCCCGCGCGGCGGTTGTCGGTCAGCGGAAGTGGAGCAGGATGCTGACCACGAGCGCCGTCAGCCCGACCGCGAGCCCGATGCCCGCCACCGCGAGGGCCGCGTTGCCCTGCAGGATCGGCGAGACGCCCGCGCCCGTCGCCGACGCCGGCAGGCCCGGCAGCGAGCCCCGGCCCGTGCTTGGGCCGCTCGTGGGCATCCGGTCCGTCGCGCGCCGCCCGACCTTGCCGTAACGCGCCCCGCGCAGCTCCTTGATGGCCGCTTCCATCTGCTGAGCGAGCACGCCGGCCGAGGCCATGCGCTGATCGCGGTCGCGGCGCAGGCACCCGTCGACGACCGCGGCGACGACCGGCGGCAGGTTCGGGTTGCGCTTCGACACGGGGTCGGCGTCCTGCACGAGGATGCGGACCATGAGCGCGTTGTAGTTCGGCGCGTCGTGCGGGAGCGTCCCCGTCAGCGCCTCGTACATCACGACGCCGAGCGACCAGACGTCCGCGCGCCCGTCGAGATCGTCGCGCCCCGCGGCTTGCTCCGGGCTCATGTACGCCGGCGAGCCGACGACGGTGCCCGCGCGCGTGAGGTTGAACGCGCCGCGCCCCTCGCTCTCGAACACCTTGCTGATCCCGAAGTCGAGGACCTTCGCCACGCGCTCGCCCGAAGCGGCGTGGTGGACGTAGATGTTCGCCGGCTTCAGGTCGCGGTGGACGATGCCGAGCGCGTGCGCGATGTCGAGCGCTCGCGCGACGCCGACGAACAGCTCGAACAGCGGCTCGGGCTCGATCGTCCCCTCGCGCTTGAGCCAGGTGTCGATGCCCTCGCCCTCGAGCAGCTCGAACACGAGGAACGGCGAGCCGTCCTCGGCCTGACCGAGGTCGAGGATCTCGACGTTGCTCGGGCTGCGCACGCGGCCGCCGGCCTTCGCCTCGTTGAAGAAGCGCTGGAGCTTCACCGCGTCGTCGGCGACCTCGGGGCGCAGCACCTTGAGCGCGACGTCGCGGTCGATGAGCTCGTTCTTGGCGTGCCACACCGTCCCGCTCGCGCCGCTGCCGAGGATGCGGATGAGACGATAGCGGGAGTGGATCAGTTCGCCGGGCTGCAACGCGAGGCCAGCATAGCGGGGAATTCGGCGGGGACTGAATCCCCTTTGCCGCGTTCCGCGACGGGTCCGTTTTCGCCCCGATCGCCCGCCCACGCCCGGCCCGCGCCGACCCGTCCGGATTGGCGTGCGCCCCTGCGCCGAGGGCGCACGGATCCCCCCGCCCCGTCCGCTCCCCGACGCGCAGAAGGCGCCCCTCTCGCTCGGGAGAGGGACGCCTTCTGCGCGTCACGAGGCGGGCGCGGTGCCCGCGCCGCTCACACGTCGTAGTAGAGGTAGAACTCGTAGGGCACGGGCCGGAGGCGGATCGCGTCGACCTCCTTCTCGCGCTTGATGTCGATCCAGGTCTTGAGGAGATCGCGCGTGAACACGTCGCCCTTCAGCAGGAACTCGTGGTCGCGCTCGAGCGTGTCGAGGGCCTCGTCGAGCGAGCCGGGCATGTGCGGCACCTCCTTCAGCTCCTCGGGCGACAGCGCGTAGATGTCCTTGTCGAGCGGGTCGCCCGGGTCGATCCGGTTCTGCACGCCGTCGAGGCCGGCCATCATCATGGCCGCGAACGCGAGGTACGGGTTGCACGACGGGTCGGGGAAGCGCACCTCGATGCGGCGCGCCTTCGGCGAGTTGCCCGCGAGCACCGGGATGCGGATCGACGCCGAGCGGTTGCGGCTCGAATACGCGAGGTTGACCGGCGCCTCGTAGCCCGGCACCAGGCGGCGGTAGCTGTTCGTCGTCGGGTTCGTCAGCGCCGCGATGGCCTTCGCGTGCTTGAGGATGCCGCCGATGTACCAGAGCGCCATGTCCGAGAGCCCCGCGTAGCCGTCGCCGGCGAAGAGCGGCTTGCCGTCCTTCCAGAGCGACTGGTGCACGTGCATGCCGCTGCCGTTGTCGCCGAAGAGCGGCTTCGGCATGAACGTCGCCGTCTTGCCGTTCTTCTTGGCGATGTTCTTCACGACGTACTTGAACCAGAGCAGGTTGTCGCCCGTCGTCGTGAGCGTGGAGTAGCGGAAGCCGATCTCGCACTGCCCGGCGGACGCGACCTCGTGGTGGCCGACCTCGACGTGGATGCCCGAGTCGATGAGCGCGGTCATCATCTCGCCGCGGATGTCGCCGAGAGCGTCCGTCGGGGCCACGGGGAAGTAGCCCTCCTTGTGGCGGACCTTGTGCGCGAGGTTCGGGCCGGCCTTGCCCGTGTTCCAGGCGGCCTCGTCGGAGTCGAGCTCGTAGAACGCGCCGCGCGGGTTGTTCTCGTAGCGGACGGAGTCGAAGAGGAAGAACTCGGCCTCCGGGCCCATGAAGACCGTGTCGGCGATGCCCGTCGACTTGAGGTGGTTCTCGGCCTTCTGCGCGATGTAGCGCGGGTCGCGGCCGTAGGGCTGCCCGGTCACCGGGTCGCTGATCTTGCAGACCATGCTCAGCGTCTTCTGCGCGTGGAACGGGTCGAGCCGCGCCGACGACGGGTCCGGCGTGAGCTGCATGTCCGACGCATTGATCGGCTGCCAGCCGCGGACGCTCGAGCCGTCGAACCCGAGGCCCTCCTCGAAGAGCGTGTCGTCGAGCCGGCTCACCGGGATCGTCGTGTGCTGCCAGATGCCCGGCAGGTCGACGAACTTGAGGTCGACGAACTTGCACCCGTTGTCGCTCGCGAACGCGATGACGTCTTTCGGCTTCATGGTCTTCCCTTCCAATGGTCCTGGCGAGGGCGAGCCCTCGCACGAGCGTTTCAGATCGCGTCCTCGCCGCGCTCGCCGGTGCGGATGCGGACGGCTTCCTCGATCGGCGTCACGAAGATCTTCCCGTCGCCGATGCGACCGGTCTTCGCGCTCTTCTCGATGGCGTCGATCACATCGCGGACCATCCCGTCCGGCACGACGATGTCGATCTTCACCTTCGGTACGAAGTCCACCACGTACGCCGAGCCGCGGTAGACCTCCTTCTTGCCGCCCGTCCGACCGAAGCCTTTGACCTCGGTGACCGTCATCCCCTGGATGCCGACCTCGGCGAGAGCGTCCTTCACCTCGTCGAGCTTGAACGGCTTGATGATCGCTTCGACCTTCTTCATGGTCCCTCGCGGCCTTCCTGATGGGCGCGAGGCGTTCTACGCCCTCCCTCGTTTCGGGAACGTTTCGACGAGGCGTCGCGTCGAGGAAAACCGCCGCCTCGCCGCGCGGATGCGTTGTCGAAGCGCGCCGGGTCGCCTACGCTGGCGCGCCGGTCCCCCGCTCGCCGAAACGCCCCGCGCCGACGATGTCCGAGCCTCCCCACCCGAAGATCCCGGTCGGCCAGGTCCTGGCCGGCAAGTACCGGATCACGCGGGAAATCGGGCGAGGCGGCATGGCGGCCGTCTACGAGGCCGTCAACGTCGACATCCAGAAGCGGATCGCCATCAAGGTGCTGGCGGCCGAGCTGACGTCGTCGACGGTCGTCGTCGAGCGCTTCCTCCGCGAGGCCCGCGCCGCCGCCGCCATCCGCAGCCCGTTCATCTGCGACGTGTACGACTCGGGGCGCCTCTCGGACGGGCGACCGTTCCTCGTGCTCGAGCTCCTCGAGGGCGACTCGCTCTACGAGCGCATGACCAAGGTCCGCTGGCTCGACCTCGCGACGGCGCTCCTCGTGGTGACGCAGACGTGCCGGGGCCTGACGCGCGCCCACGCGGCCTCGATCGTTCACCGCGACCTGAAGCCGGAGAACCTCTTCCTGACGAAGGACGAGGAGGGCAAGGTCCTCACCAAGATCCTCGATTTCGGCCTCGCGAAGTTCTACGCCCCGATTGAGGGCTCGGGCTCCGCCGACCAGGCGCGCCTCACGCGCGAGGGCGCGGTCTTCGGCACGCCCGCGTACATGAGCCCGGAGCAGGTCCGCGGGCAGGGCGAGGTCGATCACCGCGCGGACCTCTGGGCGCTCGGCTGCATCACCTACGAGATCCTCACCGGCAAGACGGTGTGGGCGGTCGACCAGGGCGTCGCGATGACGTTCGCCCAGATCGCGAGCTCGGAGCTGCCCGATCCCGCGCGTTTGCGGCCCGATCTCCCGCCCGCCTTCACGCCGTGGTTCCGACGCGCCCTGCACCGCGACATCGACCAGCGCTTCCAGACCCCGCGCGAGCTCTCGGACGAGCTCGCCACCGCCCTTCATCACGCGCCGCCGAGCTTCCCCTCGCTGCGCGAACCGCACTCCGCGCGCGGCGGGGCGCTGTTCGCCGGGCCGCGCGTCCCGATGGCGCCTCGGCTCGAGCTCGTCGACACCTCGACGCCGCCTCCGGTCGGGGCGGCGCTCGAGCTCGACCTCGAGGCCCCGCTCGCGCCTTCGCCCGCTGTCGCCGCCGCACCCGGGCTTCGCGTCGAAGCGGAGGACCCCGGCCGCGCGGCGCCGCCCCTGGCCGGGGCAGCGGCGGCGCCGTCCACGCCCCAGGACGGGCTCACGGTCGGCGACGAGCCGCGCCTCCTGCCGCCCTCGAGGGTCCCGAGGCAGCACCCGCGCGGTCGGGTGCGCAACCTCCTCGTCGCGGCCGTCGGCGTCGCGCTCGTCGGAGGCGTCGGGTACGCCGGCTACCGCGAGATCGCCCACCCGGGGGCCGCGGCGCGGGCTTCGGCCGCGAGCTCGTCCGCGGCCTCGGCGCAGCGCGCGTCGGCCTCGGCGGCGAGCTCGATCGCGGCGCCCGCCCCCGTCGGCGGACCGGCCGCGCTCAGCATCGAGGCTCCGTGGGGGCCGAGCGTGTCCGCCGCGCAGGTCGCGCTCTCGACGGGCGATCTCAAGGGCGCGCTCGACGCGCTCGCCGAAGCGGTCGACAAGGGGCCGCACGGCGCGCCCCGCGCGTTGCGCGAGCACGTGGTCGCGGCGCAGGCCGACGGCGGTCCGAGGGGGCCCTGCGGTCTCACCGGCCTCGCGCGCCCACGCGCCTATGACCTCGGCGCCACGCCGGGGCGCCCCGTGGCCGCCGGGCCGCCGTCGATCGCGGTCGGCCCGCGCGGCGCGGTCGTCCTGTGGACCGACGCGCACGACGCGGCCGGCAATCATGCGTTCGTGGCGCCCCTCGACGAGGCGCTTCGCGACGTGGGCGATCCGGTCGACGTGACGCCCGAGGGCACGTCCATCGGGCGGCCCCAGCTGGCGCCCATCGGTGACCGCTTCGCCCTCTCGTACTGGGACGCGAAGGGCTCCGAGGCCGGCGTGTCCGTGCGCTGGCTCGACGCGCAGGGGCGCATCGCGGGCCCCGTGGTGCGCCTCTCGCCACCGAAGGGCTTCGCGTACTTCCCCGCGCTCGCCCGCGCCGAGGAGGGGTGGATCTTCGTCGCCTGGTCCGACGAGAGCGACACGGGCTCGGAGGACCTCTTCCTGCGCCGCCTGGGTCCCTCGCTCGACCCCGTGGGCGACGTGCTGCGCGTGACCGATCTCGTCTCGGGCGGTGGCGTCAAGTCGCGCGCGCGCCTGCCCGCGCTGGCCGCCGCCGGCGGCGCGCTGCAGCTCGTGTATCGCCTCGAGCGCGATCCGCAGCGGCTGATCCAGGCCATGCGGCTCCTGCCCTCGGCGCTCGAAAAGGGCCTCGGCCCTCGCGACCCGAGCGGGCGCAGCCCGGTGCCGCTGCCGGCCCGGCGCGCGCCGGGGCGCGTCGATCGCACCCTCGCCGAGGCCGTCCTCGTGAACGGCGATCGCGCGCGCGCCGACGGGCCGTCGACGGCCTGCGGCGGCGGCGCGTGCTTCGTCGTCTGGCACGGCGATTCGCCCGCGGGCGGCGCGTCCGCGGCGGCGCTCGATCCGACGACCGGCAAGCCCATCTGGCGCAAGCGCTTCTCCGTGGCGGGCGGCCGTCCCGCGGTCGCCGCGCGCCCCGAGGGCGGGGCGCAGCTCGTCTGGTTCGAGGGCGGCTTCGTCATGACCGCGAGCCTCGGACAGGGCGGCGTCGGCCCCGCGAGCCGCGTGGCCCGGGTCACCGGCGATCAGCCGACGCCGTCGATCGCGCCCGGGCGCAAGCCGGGCGAGTGGTACCTCGCCTGGCTGAACTACGAGGCTGGCCACCTCGAGCCGTTCGCGGCGCGCATCCAATGTCGGTGACAGCATGCTGGTGATCCCTCCCCGCGGCGAGGTCCGCGTCCACCCGATCCAGACCGATCGGCTCCTCCTGGCGCCGGTCGACGCGACCGACGGCAACGACCTGTGGGCTGCCGTCGACGCGTCGCGCGCGACGCTCCAGCGCTGGCTGCCGTGGGTGCAGTTTCACTCCGACTCCGCCGCGAGCACGCGCTTCGCCGAGGCCTGCGCGGCGGACTGGGACCAGGGCCGCGCGCTGCGGTTCATCATCCGCGACCGGTCGACCCGGGCCCTCCTCGGCATCGTCGGCCTCGAGGCGTGCGTCCACATGCACCGCGGCACCGAGCTCGGCTACTGGCTGCGGCGCGACGCCACGCACCGCGGCGTCATGACCGAGGCCGCGCGCGCCACCGTCGACTTCGCGTTCCGTCACATGGGCGCGAACCGCGTGCGCGTCGCGGCCGCCACGGACAACCACCCCTCGCTGCGCGTGATCGGCCGCCTCGGCTTCAAGTTCGAGGGCATCGCGCGCCAGGCGGAGTGGTGCGACGGACGCTGGCTCGACCACGCCGTGTTCGCCCTCGTCGCCAACGATCTCGCGGCCCGCTGATCGCACGGCGCGGTCGCGCCCGTCCCCTTCGAGGCCCGCTCCGCGACGACCCCCCGAGGTCGGCGTCGGGCGCGTGCGCCGCCCTGCGGGGCCGGATCGAACGCCCGCGCGACCCGTGCGCGCGGAGGTCCGGCCACGCGACGACGCTCCGCTCCCCACGGTGGCGCGCGGCCGCTGCACCGACCCGGATCGCCTGCGCGCGATCGACGCCAGCGAGGACCGTGGCGCGATCGGGCGGGTCTGCCCCCGGAACGACCGCGGCGCTCGCCGACGACGTCAGTGCTTCACGTTGAGGTCCGCGAGCGCCATGCGCGCGTCGTTGAGCAGTCGCGAGTCCGGAAAGCGCCGGATGAACGATCGCAAGGTCGACTTCGCGTCGTTCCAGGCCTGGATGTCCACGAGGCACTCGGCCAGGAGCATCGTGGCGTCGTCCATGATCTCCTTGTCGGGTGAGGCCTCCGAGAGCTGCGTCAGGATCGGGACCGCGTCGCGCTGGCGCGACAGCTTCCGGTAGGCGCGCGCGAGCTGCAGCCGCGCCGAGGGCACGTGCGAGGCGGAGTCCTTCTGCCGGATGGCGTCCTCGAACGACACGGCCGCCTCGTGCCAGCGCCCCGTGCGCGCGTGATCGAGCCCCTGCTGGTAGGACCGGATGGATAGCTCCGAGCGGGCCCGATCGACCGCGTCGGTGAAGTAGGCGAGCTCGGCGCGCGTGATCGGCTCCTTGCGGAGCGCGTCGAAGCCGTCGATGACCTCCTGACGGCGCTCTGCACGCACGAGCTCGTAGAACGCCGCCGCCGCGCCCTCGGCCTTCACGCGCTCGTCGGACCTGCGGCTCGCGTCGCGGAGGTCGGTCTCGAGCTTCGCGACCTTCTCGCGCGCGCCCTTCGTCTCGGCCTGGACCGAGTCGACGCGCGAGTCCCACGCGACCTTCACGACGCCGATGACGACGACGACGAACAGCGCGTTCGCGGCCGCGCTGTTCCAGATGGCCCGGCGCTCGAAGGCGATCTGCCGCTTCGAGATGCTCTTCAGGTCCGCCGCGAGCGCGTTCGTCAGGTTGTTGGTCTTGATGACGAGCCCGCGAGATTCGACGATCTCGCGCTTGATCTCCCGCATCTCCTCGTCGGCGTCGTGCATCGCGCGCCACGAATCTAGCAGGGGCGGGACCGGCGAGCCCCACGCGCGCCACCACCTCCGGTTCGAGTCGCCCGGGGCGTTCCCGCCACGTCGGGCTGTGCTCTCCGCCCGCCTCGTGCTAGACGGCCGCCCTCCCCGCACCTCAGGAACACCCATGGACACGAGCGATCTCCGCAAAGGCCTGAAGATCATGGTCAACGACCAACCCTGCGTGGTGGTCGAGAACCAGTTCGTCAAGCCGGGTAAAGGCCAGGCTTTCAGCCGGGTGAAGCTGAAGAGCCTCTCGACGGGCACGAGCTTCGAGCGCACGTACAAGTCGGGCGAGAAGCTCGACCCGGCGGACGTCGAGACGCGGACGCTCCAGTTCATCTACCCGGACGGCACGGACTTCGTGTTCATGGACGCGCAGACCGGCGAGCAGATCCACGTCAACGGCGACAAGGTCGGCGACGACGCGCGCTGGATGTCGGACGGCATGAACGTCGACGTCACCGTCTTCAAGGGCGTGGCGATCGGCGTCGAGCTCCCCGCCCACGTGGTGCTCCAGATCGTCGAGAGCGAGCCCGGCATCAAGGGCGACACCGCCAGCGGCGCCACCAAGCCCGCCAAGCTCTCGACCGGCGCGACCGTCAACGTCCCGCTCTTCGTGAAAGAAGGGGAGTGGGTCAAGGTCGACACGCGCGAGGGCACCTACCTCGAGCGCGTCAACCGCGGCTGATGCCGCCTCGAGGAGAGGCCGTGCGGCCCCGCGCCGTCGCCTCTCCTCGACCTCGCGCCTGCCGTGCGCCCTCCTGCCACGCCGAGGGCGCACCGTGATCGCGCTGGCTAACGCGCCTCGTAGATCGCCGCCCCCGCCGAGGTGACGCAGGCGATCCGCCGGCCGCCGTTCGCCGGCGTGCAGCTCCACGCCTTCGCGAGATCGGGCCCGGTCCAGCGCGCCGCGCCGGGCTTCGCCTTGCCGAGATCGCTCATCACCAGGACGCCGCCCGGCAGCGGGAGTGCCGCGACGCGGCCATCCGGGGAGCGCGCGCTGCCGACCGTCCGCGCCGCGGCCGCGTCGAGGGAGACGGACGTCGCGGTGGTCCCGCGTTCGGACGCGCTGATCTCGACGACCTCCGAGCCGACACCGAAGCGGAGCGGCGACCCCCCGTCGAGCGGCACCACCGGCACGCTCGCGAGGGACGCGCACAGCGCCGCGGGCAGGCCGCTCGGCCCCACGGGCGTCGCGATCGGGAGAGGCAGCTCCTGCTTCGACGAAGCCGACTCGAAGAGCGCCGTGAGCCAGGGGCCGCCGCACCGCTGCGCGATGCTCGCGAGCCGCGGCCGCTCGCTGGCCGCGGTGGCGTCGCCGGCCTTCGTCGGCAGGGCGAGCGACGCGGGCCACGGGCGCGTCTCGGGCGCGTCCTCTTCCGTGAACCCACCCGCGGTGCGGACGCGCGTGACGCCGCCGGTCGTGCGGACCAGCAGATCGCCGCTCGCCTCGAACGCGAGGGGGATCCACGCGGGCGCGCCCGTCATGCTCGCGTCCGGCGTCGCCGCCGAGTGAAAGATCTCCTTGCCGGTCACCGTCGGCGTCGCCTTGGCGAGGAGCTTCTCGAGCTCGCGCCGTCGCCCGCTGCCCTTGCCGGCGCCCGCCTCGCCCGCGGGCGCGCGCGCCTCGAGCCTCGCGAGCGCGCCGGCTGCGCGGAGCGGCTCGCCGAGCGTGATCCCCGCGAGCCCCTCGGCGAACGTGGCCTCCTCGAGCGATCGCGCCGGCCCGCACGTCAGCCGACCCGCAGCGGAGAACGTCACCGGGGCTTCGCCGTCCTCGGCGCACAGCGCAGCGTGCAGGCGCCGCAGCTGCGCGGCTGCCGCAGCGACGTCCTTCGCGGTCGCCTTGCGGCGCGCGTCGTCGACGAGCTTCGCGGCGAGCGCGGCCATCGACGCCTCGGGCTCGGAGGGGTCGCGCGCGAGGCCAGCGGGCCGGTCGAGGAAGCGCACGGCGGCCTTGGCCGCGGGCGCGGCGGGGAAGGGAGGAGGAGCGCCGCCGAGCGTCGCCGTGACCGAGGGGTCGTCGCGCCCGTCGCCGTCGCGATCGGCCGCCTCCACCGCGAGATCGATCGGCGCGTCGGTCGGTCGCACGGCGACCTCGAGCGCGACCGTCGGTCGCACCGGCTTCGGCCCCGGATCGGCGAGCCGTACGAGCGTCAGCCATCGGCCGGGCTGCGGTCCGCAGGGGCGCGCCACGTCGAGCAGCACCGTGCGCGATCCCACCTGCGACATCGACGCATGGACCTTGCAAATCCCCGGCGCGGGCGCCGGCGGCGGGCCGCCGACGATCTCGACCGGCGGCGCGTCCTTCTCCGCGCCCGACGCGAAGAACAGGCTCCCGTCGTCGCCTTCGAGGGTGTGCGCGAACGCGAGCAGGTCGGCCGTCCCGTCGCCGTCCGCGTCGATCACGATCCCGCGCGTGAACGTGCGCCCCGCCGGCGCGGCGACCGTCCGGCCCGGCGCGAGCGCCCACGCGCGCCCGTCGCCCGCCGGCGTCGTCGCCACCGCGGAGATCGCTGGCGGCAACGTGCCCGCGCCCGCATCCGGCTGCGTGGGGTGGGCGGACGCGACTCCGCCGCCGGCGTCGTCGGCGCCGATCCGGAACGGCGTGTACGGGCGGTCCCGGTGGCAGCCGTCGCAGCCCGCGCCGACCGACGCGATCGCGAGCCCGAAGGACGCGAGCGCGACGCGCGGGCCCCAGGGGGCGCCGGGGAAGAAACTCGTGGGGAGGGGCGGCGCGTTGGCCATTCGCTGGTAGCCTACTCGCGTGGGAACGCTCGGCGCACGCTCGCGCGATCCCGGCGCCGTCCGATGAACCGACCGCTCGTCGAGGGGATCGACTACACCATCGAGAACGGGACGATGGTGCTGGCCGCGACCTTCCTGCTTCGGCGGGGTTTCTGCTGCAACTCGGGCTGCCGAAACTGCCCCTATCGCGACGCGAGCGCGCCGGCGCCCGCCTTGCGCTTGGTCGGGCTCCCGGGGAAGCCCGATGCCGACGACTGACGGCGGCGTGCCGAGGGCGCGGATCGGCCCCGGCCCCCTGCCCCGATCGCGAACGTGGCGCGCCCGCGGGCTCGCGTCGGCGCGGAGGATCGCGTTCGCCTCGGTGGTCGCGTCGGCCGGCCTCGCCATGGCCGGCCCGCCGCCGCCCGCGGCGAGCGCCACCGTGGACGACGCGGGATCGCCCCGCGCGAAGGCGCGCGATCGTTTCGATCGCGCGGAGCGAGCCTCGCACGATCGACGCTACGCGGAGGCCGTCGCCGACTACGACGCCGCGCTCGCGGCCGACCCGAGCGCCCCGTTCGCGACCGTCGCGCGCGCGCGCGTGGCGGACCTCCGCGAGCACGCCGAGGGAGGCTACGCGCCGCTCGCCCGCCTCGACGAGGTCCGGCGCGATCCCCGTCGCGGCCGTGACCGCGCCTCCGTCGAGGCCCTCGCGAGCGACCTCGCGGCCTTCCCGCCCGGTCGGGTGCGATCGGAGGCCCGCCTCGTCGTCGCCGAGGCCTTCTGGCACGAGCTCGGCGACCCGAGGCGAGCCGCGGCGGCGCTCGGCGAAATCCTCGACGACCCGTCCGCCGATCGCCTGATCCAGGCGCTCGCGCTCACCGAGCTCGTGGCCGTCGACAAGGAGCTCGGCGACGTCGCCGGCGCGCTCGATGCGGCGCGTCGCCACCCGGATCTCGCGCCGCGTCTCGCCGCCGACCTCGCGCGCGTCGCGCGACGAGGGCCCCTGCGCGCGGCCGCCTCTGCGCTCGCCCTCGGGCTCGTCCTCGTCGGCGCCGCGTCGTTCGCGCGCGCCTCGATCCGTGCCGGCGACCCGCGCCCCGTCGCGAGCGCCGTGGTGAGGCCCCTCGCGGTGGCGTTCGCGCTCTACCTCGGCGGGGCCGCGGCCGTGATCGTCCACCTCCACGGCGGCGAGGACGCGCGCCCGTTCCTCCTCCTCGGCCTCGCCGTGCTCGCGGTCGACGTCGTCGCGCGCGCGTGGCGCCTCGCCGCCCGCGACGAGCGCGCCCTCGCCCGCGGGCTCCGCGCCGCGAGATGCGCGGCCGGCGTCGTCGCGATCGCGTTTCTCATCCTTGAGCGCACGGCGGCGGGCAGCCTCGACGCCCTCGGGCTGTGACGTGAGCCTGCGCGCGCGGATCGAGCCCTTCGGCGCCTGGGTGCGCGTCGACGACGGCACCCTCGTGGCCGTCGACCGCGCCCTCGCCGCGCGCCTCGGCGTCGACGGCGGCGCGCGCTGGAGCGAGTCCGACCGCGCGGAATCGCCACCGCGACCGCTCGAGGTGCACGTCGCCGTCACCGCGCGCTGCCCCGCATCGTGCGCCGGCTGCTACCTCGACGCGCGCCCCGACGGCGACCAGCCCTCCTTCGAGGCGATCGCCGAACGCCTCGCGGCCGTGGCGGACGCCGGCGCCTTCACGGTGGCGTTCGGTGGTGGCGAGCCCCTCACCCGGCCGGACCTCGGACGCCTCGCGGAGGCCGCGCGCGCGGTCGGCCTGATCCCCGTCGTCACGACCAGCGGTCTCGGACTCACCCCGGAGCGCGCCCGAACGCTCGGCGCCTTCGCGCAGGTCAACGTCTCTTTCGACGGAGCGGGCGCCGACTACGGCCGCGTGCGCGGCTGGGAGGGAGCGGGCGTCGCCGAGCGCGCGATGGCTGCGCTCGGTGACGCCGGCGTCCCCTTCGGCGTGAACGTCGTGCTCACGCGCGCGAGCTTCCCCGCCCTCGACCGCACGCTCGCGCGAGCCGAGGTGCTCGGCGCTCGCGAGGCGCAGCTGCTTCGCTACAAGCCCGCGGGCCGCGCGCGCAGCCCCGACTACCTCGCCTCCCGCCTCGCGCCCGATCAGGTCGACGCCCTCCTGCCCACGCTCGAGCGCGTCGCGCGCGCCACGCGGCTCTCGCTCCGCGTCGACTGCGCCCTCGTCCCGTTGCTCTCGGCGCACCCGCTCGACCCCTCGGTGCTCGAGCGCTTCGGCGTCCTCGGCTGCGAGGCGGGCCGCCACCTCTCCGCCGTCCGCGTCGACGGCGCGCTCGCCCCGTGCAGCTTCGGACCGGCGTCGTCCGTCGAGGCGCGCGAGGCGTGGCCCGTCGACGGCGGTGCGGGGCGCGACGACCCGACCCTCGCCGCGTGGCGCGCGATGGTCGAGGAGGAACCCTGCCGGTCCTGCTCGCTCCGCGCGTCGTGCCGTGGAGGCTGCCGCGTCGTCGCCGAGCACCTCGGCGGCACCCTCGGCCCCGACCCGGAGTGCCCGCGTGTGCGCGCGCACCGGACGCGCGCGTCCGCCCCGTCGACGTTCCCCCTCGAGGACCCCCAGTGACCGCGTCGTCGTCGTCGGTTCCCCTCACGGCGCGTCTCCTCTCGGCGATCGGCGCTGGCTGCGTGGTCGCGGCGCTGGCCTACCCGGCGCTTCGCCTGCTCGACGCGATCCTCTTTCCGCAGGCGAATCCTGCCTCGATCGTCTGGTCCTCGCAGAGCGTGTTCGCCTGGCGCGTGATCCTCGCCGCGCAGCTCGGCGCCTTGGGCGCGTTCGGGGGCTTCGCGCTCGTCTCGCGCTCGCCGGGCGCGTTCGCGCGCTGGATCGGCAGGGCCATCCCGCTCGCGGCCGCCCTCCTCGTCGCGCAGGCGTTGCTCCGGCCGTGAGCTCCGACGCGCCTCGCTGGCTCGCTTCGCTCCACGGCCTCATCGCGTGGGCGGGCGCGCTCTTGCTCGCGAGCGCGGCCTGGTCACGGCTCCGTGCCCGCGCCGGTGCGGTGCCCGGGCTCGCCGCTCCGACCGCCGCCGCCTTCGCGGTAGCCCTCGCCGCGGCGAGCGGCTTCGTGATCGAGCCGGCGTTCCTGCACGGCCTCCGGCAGCGCCTCTTCCTGCGGAGCGCCGCGCTCGGCTGGCTCTTCGAGCGCAAGCAACACCTCTCGGCGGGCGCCCTCTTCCTCGCCTTGGCGGTCGCGGCCGCGCTCCACGCCGGTCGTCGCTCGCCCGTGCGGCTCGACCCGGCCGCCGAACGGCTCGCCGTGACGCTCGCCGCCGTGATCGCGCTCGCCGCCGCGATCGCCGGCACGGTCGTCGCGGTCCGGCTGCGCGGCTAGCGAGGCTCCGGGCGCGTCTGCGGGGCGCCGCGTTTCGGCGCGTGGGCGTTCAGCGGCCGAGGAACTCCGCCTTCTCCTTCGCCACGAACGCCCGCATCCCGAGCTTCTGGTCCTCGCTGCCGAACAGCACCGCGAACGACTGCGCCTCGAGCTCGCACGCGCCCGCGAGATCCATCTCCTCGCCCCGGAGCAGCACCCGCTTCGCAGCCGCGACCGCGAGCGGCCCGCGCGAGGCGATCTTCTGCGCCGTCTCGATCGCCTTCGCCCGGAGCTCGGCGTCCGGCACGACCGCGTTGACGAGCCCGATCGCGCGCGCCTGCTCCGCCGTGAGCGTGTCGCCGGTGTAGATGAGCTCGCGCGCCTGCGCGACACCGACGCGCCGCGCCAGCCGCTGCGTGCCGCCGAAGCCGGGGATCACGCCGAGCAGCACCTCCGGCTGGCCGAGCTTCGCCTTCTCGGACGCGTAGATGAAGTCGCACGCGAGCGCGAGCTCGCACCCGCCGCCGAGCGCGAAGCCGTTCACTGCCGCGATGACCGGAAAGGGTGCGCCCTCGATGCTCGCGCAGAGGCGGTGCCCGGCCTCCGCGAAGCGGCGTGCCTCGACGCTCGACATCGAGGCCATCTCCGCGATGTCGCCACCTGCGACGAAGGCCTTGCCGACGCCTGTGAGCACGACGGCGCGCGGCGGATCGGCCGCGCTCGCCAGCCCGTCGAACGCGCGAGCGAGCTCGGCGACGAGCGTGGCGTTCAGAGCGTTCAGCTTTTCCGGGCGCTGGATGGTGACGATCGCGACGTGACCCGCGCGCTCGACCGCGACGAACTCGAAATCGGACATGCGATCCGGGCTAGCAGGGCTCGGCTCGCGGGGGAAGTAGGGCGCCGACCCGCTCCCACCGGGGCCTACGTCATCCCCCTCTCGTTCGTCAGCGTTCGGCTTCGCTACCCGAGGAAATCGATCGCGCGCGGCCCGAAGGTGGGTCGCCGAGCGTCGTCGCCGACGACCGGTTTCGTCGAACTCGGCCCACGGTCGCCCCGCGTTCCGGCCGACCGGCTTCACGAGCGGCGCGACGTGCTCGGGCAAGCCTTGAAACCCTCTCCGGGTGCGGCGTACATTCGGCCGCCCGCCGGGCCGGTGAAGACCGTTCGGGCGGGGCGAAACGTGCGTCGAAATCGAGTGTTGTTCGTGTTGTACCTGAGCCGGGATCCGCGCCCGCGGTCCCGGCTCACGATGCGGCGCGTCCACGGGCCGGACACCGGCTCGTCGGCGCAGCCATCATAGGGCGCAAACGCTGCGGTCGCGTGCGTCGGGCGTTGGCCGCACGCGGTCGTGTCGAAGGTTCCCGGACCGGGGTAGCGATGAGCGTTGATACCATTCGGATGGCTCTCGGGCGTCTGCAGGACGATCCGGTCGACGATGGGGCTTGGGCCCAGCTCGAAGGGGCGCTCATGGCGCCCGGTGACGAGCCCGCCGCCGACGACGTCGAGCGC
This sequence comes from uncultured delta proteobacterium, assembly GCA_903906315.1. Classification (GTDB taxonomy): domain Bacteria; phylum Myxococcota_A; class Polyangia; order Polyangiales; family Polyangiaceae; genus CAIVJW01. The sequence continues at coordinate 75,644 of CAIVJW010000293.1, forward strand.
CACCTCGGCGCGGCTCGGGCGATGCACGAGCAACGCCGGGACTGGGGTGCGGTTGCGCGCCTGCTCGAGCTCGAGCTTCTCTTCTCCGGCGGAGGCGCGGTCGAGACGGCGATGCAGGCCGAGCTCGCGCGCATCTACCACGACGAGCTCATCGAGCCGAAGAAGGCCGCCGGCGCCTACAAGCGCTTGCTCAGCCTGCGGCCCGATGAACCGTCCGCCGCCGAGATCCTCGCGCAGGACGACGCGAAGCGCGGGAAGTGGCGCGACCTCGTGCAGCGCTACCTCTCCGAGGCGCAGGGCGCGTCCGACGACGCGTTCAAGAGCGCGCTCATGGCGAGCGCCGCCGACATCGTCTACCGCTACGGCCGCGACGCCGAGGACGCCGGCGACAAGCAGGTCCTCGAGCTCGCCGAAGGAGCGCTCGAGCTCGACCGCAAGAACCGCCGCGCCGCCGCGCTCGGCGAGCTCGTCTACGCGGGCCGCAAGGACTGGGCGAACGTCGCGCGGATCCAGGAGCTCCTGCTCGCCGACTCGTCGCTCAAGGAGGACCGCATCGCGGCGGGGCTGCGCCTCGGCCGGACCACCTCCAAGCAGCTCGGCGACGTCGCCAAGGCCACGGAGGCCTTCGAGCGCGTGCTCGACCTCGCCCCCGGTGCCCCCGAGGCGCTCGCCTTCCTGGCCGAGTCGTACTCCAGCGCGGGCGAGTGGGACCGTCTCGTCTCGCTCTACGAGGACCAGCTCCGCGGCGGCGGCGTGAAGCCGACCGAGGAGCTCGGCATCCTCGTGCAGATCGCGATGGTGCACTGGAGGATGCGCGAGAACGCCGCCGCCGCCGAGCCGTTCTTCGACCGCGTGCGCCGCCAGGACCCTGCCCACGCCGGCATGCTCTCCTTCTTCCGCGAATGGTGCGGCGGGAAGGGCGACAAGGGGCGCCTCGCCACCATCCTCACGGACGCGCAGCGCGCGCTCGCCGACGGGCCCGCGAAGCGCGACCTCGCGACCGAGATCGCCAGGCTCGCCGAGTCGCAGGAGAACGCGTCGAAGGCCATCGAGCAGTACAAGACGGTCCTGCGCACCGACCCCGACAACCGGGACGCGCGCGAGGCGTTGAAGCGGCTCTACACCCAGACCGAGAGCTTCAACGCCCTCGTCGAGCTCCACCGCCAGGACCTCGAGCGCACGCCGCCCACCGAGGTGGCCACGCGCGCGGCGATCCTCCGCGAGATCGCCACGATCTACCGGGATCGCGTGAAGAGCGACGCCGCGCTCGTGACGGTGCTCACGCAGATCGTCCAGCTCGACGAGAAGGACGTCGAGGCGATCCGTGAGCTCGTGCGCGTCTACGAGGCGCTCGGCCGCTGGCGCGACCTGCTCGCCTACCAGCAGCGACTCGCCGACCTCTCCGAGAACGCGGTCGAGCGCGTCAACCTCTACCGCTCCGCGGCGCGCCGCTGGCTCGAGCAATTCTCGAACGTCCAGAACGCGATCCACGCCTACGAGTCGCTCTTCGACGTCGACGGCTCCGACGACGAGGCGCAGCAGAAGCTCAAGGAGCTCTACCAGAAGCGCCGCGCGTGGCCGCAGCTGTTCACGCTGCACGAGAAGCAGCTCGCGCGCGCGGAGGGCGACGGGGCGAAGATCGAGCTCCTCACGGAGCTGGCGAAGCTCGCCGCCGAGCGCCTCGACCGCGGCGCCGACGCGATCGCGCTCTACAAGCGCATCCTCGAGATCGACCCGGCGCCGGCCGGCGTGTTCGACGCGCTCGAGAAGCTCGCCGATCGCGAGAAGGACCACGCGACGCTCGCCGAGGTGCTCGAGAAGCGCGTCGAGGCGGCCTCCGACGACGCGACGCGCCTCGCGACGCTCCAGAAGCTCGGCGACGCCTACGCGCAGCGCGTGAAGGATCCGGCCGCGGCTGCGCGCACGTGGCGCCGCGTGCTCGACGTCTCGCCGGGCCACGCCCGCGCGCTCCGCGTGCTGCGCGAGTCCTACGTCGCGGCGGGCGACTGGGACGGCCTCGAGCAGCTCTACGCCTCGCAGAGCGATTGGGAGGGTCTCGTCGACTTCCTGTCGACGGCCGCCGACAAGGCGACCGAGCCGCAGACCAAGCTCGACGTCTCGTTCCGCGCCGCGCGGATCTTCGAGGTCGAGCTCAAGGCGCCCGAGCGCGCCGCGCGATCGTACGAGCGCGTGCTGACGGTCGACGCGAACGACGCCCGCGCCGCCGCGGCGCTCGTCCCGATCTACGAGAAGGAAGAGAAGTGGGCGCGCCTCCCGGCGCTCTACGAGGTCCTCCTCGCCGCGACCGAGGACGCCGACCAGCACGTCCCGATGCTGCGCAAGCTCGCGGCCGTCACGGGCGGCCCGCTCGCGGACAAGGCGACGGCGCTCGGCTACGCGCGTCGCGCCTACGAGCTCGCCCCCGACGCCGAAGGGCTCGAGCTGCTCGAGGCCTGGGCGCGCGCGGCCGGCTCGTGGGGCCCGTTCGTCGAGGCCGTCGAGGCACGCCTCAAGCGCAAGGGCAAGAAGGGTCTCGACAACGCCGCCCGCCGCGCGCTGCGCATGAAGCTCGCGGAGGTCTACGCGCGCGAGCTCGACAAGATCGACGAGTCCGTCGCGGCGTACCGCGACCTCGTCGAGCTCGATCCGGCCGACGAGGAGACCGTCAAGAAGCTCGACGAGATCCTCCGCGCGAACGGCAAGAAGGAGGATCTCCGCTGGCTGTTCCAGCTCCGCGCCGATCAGGTCCCGGGCGAGGCCCGCGCCGAGATCCTCGAGGAGTGGGCCGGGCTCGAGGAGGAGGTGTTCAGCGATCGCGCGGCCGCCATCGAGCTGCTTCGCAAGGTCGTCGACCTGGCGCCGCGGCGCGCGGGCGCGCTGCGATCGCTCTCTCGGCTGCTCGCGGCGTCGGGCGACCACGCCGCCGCCGCCGAGATCGTCGCGCGCCACCGCGACGTCTCCGACGGGGTCCATCGCGCGCGCCGCGAGGTCGACCTCGCGGGGCTGTACCTCGATCACCTCGACCGACCGGCCGACGCGCTCGAGGCCTGCGCCCGCGCGCTCGAGGTCGCGCCGCACGACGCGGACGCGATCCGCCTGCTCGCCAGCTTGTTGGCGAAGCCCGAGACGCGCACCCGCGCCGCGATGGTGCTCGAGGCCGAGTACGCCGCGACCGGCGACTCGCGTCGCGAGGCGGAGGCGCTCCGCATCCTGCTCGAGGCCGAGACCGACTCGGGCAAGCGCCTCGCTCACCACCTCCGCCTCGCCGACGTCGAGCAACACAAGCTCTCGGCGCCCGGCAATGCGTTCGAGGTCGTCTTGCGCGCTCTCAACGAGCAGCCGGCGGACCTCGCGCTCTGGGACCGCGCGGCTTCGCTCTCGCAGGTGTCCGGCCGCCCGACCGACCTCGCGGAGGCGTACCGCACGCACCTCGCTGCGGCGCGCCGCTCCGACGGCCCCGGCCTGCCGGAGGGCGTCGAGATCGCTCTCTGCGAGCGCGCCGCGAGCCTGCACGACGAGCAGCTCGGCGACCCCGAGGGCGCCACGCCGTACCTCGTTCGCGTCCTCGCGATCCAGCCGACCAACGCGCGCGCGTTCAGCCGCCTGAAGGCGATCCTCACCGCCGCCGAGCGGTGGGCCGAGCTCGAGGAGCTCTACGCGACCGCGGTCCGTGGCACGACCGACGCGACGGCGCGCATCGAGCTGCTGAACGAGGTCGCCCTCATCGCCGAGGACATCATGGCCGACGCCGGCAAGGCGATCGGTTACTTCGAGAGCATCCTCGCGCTCGACCCGGTCTACGCGCCGGCGCTCGACGCGCTCGAGAAGCTCTACGAGCGCCAGGAGCGGTGGAAGGAGCTCGCGGCCTTGCTCGAGCGGCGCCTCGAGACCTCGCCGGAAGCGACCGCGAGCGAGATCAAGCTGCGCCTCGGGCGCATCTACATCGACAAGCTGCTCGAGCCCGCACAGGCGCTCGGGCACCTCGAGGACGTGCTCCGCGCGCACGAGAACGACGTGGACGCGCGCCAGCTGGTCGAGCGGCTGCTCGACGTCGCGAGCCTGCGCCTGCGCGCCGCGCGCGTGCTCGAGGCCGTGTACCTGGCGCGCGACGAGGTCCGTCAGCTCGTCCGCGTGCTCGACATCCTGCGCGAGGGCGCCACCGACGAGGCCGAGCGGCGCGAGCTCCTGCGGCGCGTCGCGGTCCTGCGCGACGAGCGCCTCCGCGACGACGCGGGCGCCTTCGCCGCCCTGGCCGAGCTCGTCCCGCTCGAGCCGGACGACGTCCAGGCCCGCGAGCGCTTCGTCGAGATCGGCCGCCGCCTCGGCGAGCACGATCGGGTCGCCGAGGTCCTCGGCAAGGCCGCCGACGCGTGCGCCTCGCCGACCAGCGCCGGCGAGATCCTCATGGAGGTCGCCCGGATCGCCGAGGATCTGCTCGGCGATCCCGGTCGCGCCGAGAAGGTCTATCGCCACGTGACGGCGCTCGACCCGGGCGACGCCGGCCTCGTCATCCCTGCCGCGCAGGCCCTCGGCCGCCTCTTCGCGTCGCAAGGCAAGCACGACGCGCTCGCCGAGGTGCTCGCGATCGAGGTCAAGCTCGAGCACGACGCCGACAAGCGGCGCGCGCTCTACGAGCGCATCGGCACGCTGCACGAGGAGGTCCTCTCGCAGCCCGATCACGCCATCGAGGCCTGGCGCGCGCGCCTCGCCGACGACCCGGCCGACTCGGCCGCGCTCGCCGCGCTCGAGCGCCTCTACGAGCGCACCGAGCGCTGGCGCGATCTCGTCGGCGTGCTGCACTCGCGCCAGCTCGCGACCGAGGATGGCGGCGAGCGTCGCCGGACGATGACGCGCGCCGCGGAGGTGCTCGCGGCGAGGCTCGCCGACGTGTCCGAGGCGACGCTCGCCTGGCGCGCCGTGCTCGACGAGTTCGGCCCGGAGCGCCCGACGCTCGCCGCGCTCGAGGACCTGTACGAGCTCGCCGAGCGTTGGGCGGACCTCGCCGAGACGCTCGAGGTCGACCTGTCGCTCGCCGACGAGGTCGCCGACCGCCTCCCCCTCTGGACGCGGCTCGGCGACGTTCGCCGCCTGCACCAGGACGACCGCCCCGGCGCCCTCGAGGCGTACCGCGAGGCGCTCCAGCTCGATCCGACGAGCGACCGATGCCGCAAGGCCCTGGAGGCCCTGCTCGATCGCGCCGACGCCCGCCGCGAGGCCGCCGCGATCCTGCGGCCGCTCCACGAGGCCGACGGGGACTCGGAGAAGCTGCTCCGCGTGCTCGAGATCGAGGTCGAAACCTCCACCGAGCCCGAGCGCCGCCTCGAGACGCTCATGACCGCGCTGCGCACCGCCGAGGGCCCGCTCGGCGATGCCGCTCGCGCCTTCGGCTACGCGGTCCGCGGCGTCCGAGAGGCCGCGGGCGAGCCGACGGCGGCCTCGTGGATCGCCCTCGCCGAGCGCCTCGCCGAGGCCACCGGCCGCTGGGTCGAGCTCTGCGAGCTCTACGGTCAGGTCGTCGACGAGGTCCTCGATGGCGACGTGCAACAGACGGTGCGGCTGCGCATCGGCGAGCTCGCGCGCACGCGCCTCAGCCAGCGGCCGCTCGCGATCGAGCAGTACCGCAAGGCGCTCGACGCGCGCGGCGACGACCGCCGCGCGATGATCGCGCTCGAGGAAATCTACGCCGAGTCCGGCGACTCGAAGGCCCTGTTCGACACGCTCACCATGCGCGTCGAGCACGCCGAAACCGACGACGAGAAGAAGCAGCTGCTCTTCCGCATCGCCGATCTCCGAAAGGGCCCGCTCGACGACCAGGCGGGTGCGATCTCGACGTACGAGGCCATCCTCGACGTCGGCCTCGACCCCGCCGCCGTCAGCGCGCTCGAGGCGCTGTACCAGGCTGCTGGTCGCTACGCGGATCTCGTCGCCCTCTACGAGCGCGAGCTCGATGCCGGGCCCGCTTCGCCCGCGGAGCTGCGCGTGAAGATCGCGCGCGTCGCCCGTGAGCACACCGAGGATATCGCGCGCGCGTTCGAGGAGCTCGCCGCGGCGCTCGACGCCGAGCCCGCTCATGCGGGCGCGGTCGAGGTGCTCGAGAAGCTGCTCGCCAGCGAGGATCTCGAAACGCGCGCCCGCGCGGGCGAGATGCTCGAGCCCGTGTACCTGCGTCGCGCCTCCTGGAAGGAGGTCAAGGTGGCCCTCGAGGCGCGCCTGGCCGCAAGCCAGGACCCCGCGGACCGCCGCGAGCTGCTCACGCGGCTCGCGACGCTCCACGAGGAGCAGCTCGAGGACTACCGCGCTGCGCTCGAGACGGTCGCGAAGCTGCTCCACGAGGAGCTCTCCGACGAGGCGGTCTGGCGCGAGCTCGAGCGGTTGGCGAAGGTGGCCGGCGCCGAGGAGCGCCTCGCCGAGGTCTACGCGGCCGAGCTCGAGGCGCTCCCGGGCGACGACGGCGCGAGCGTCAAGCTCTGCCGCCGCACCGGCGAGATTTGGGCCGACCTCGGCAAGGTCGAGGCTGCGCTCACCTGGTATCGGCGCGCGCACGCCTTCGAGCCCGAGTCGCGCGAGCTGTTCGACGCGATCGACGCGCTGCTCGTCAAGGGCGGCCGTCACGGCGAGCGCGTCGCGCTGTACGCCGCCGCGCTCGACTACCGCGCCGACGCCGAGCGCGTCGAGGCGCTCCACACCATCGCGAGGCTGCAGCGCGACGAGCTGTCGCAGCCCGAGAAGGCCGTCGATACGCTGCGGCAGGTCCTCGACGTCGACGACGCCGAGGCACGGGCCCTCGACGCGCTGACCGAGCTCTACAAGGCGCTCGGGCGTGATCGCGACCTCGCGGACCTCTACCTCCGTCGCGCCGAGGTGGCCTCGAGCGGCGAGCAGGCAGCGCCGTTCCGCCTGTCGCTCGCGCGGTTGCTCCGCGACAAGCTCGGCGACCCGGCCGGCGCGATCGACCAGCTCGAGGCCGTGGTCGGTGACGTCCCCTGGCACACCGAGGCGATCAAGGAGCTCGAGGCGCTCACGCACGACGAGACGCACAAGGCTCGCGTCGTGGAGATCCTGCGCCCGCTCTACGAGCGCAGCGACGACTGGCGCATGCTGGTCCGGCTGAACGAGGAGCGCTTCGCGCTCGCCACCGACGAGCACGAGAAGGTCGCCGTGCTGCGCGAGACGGCGCGCCTCTGGGAGACCCGCGGAGGCGACGCGACCCGCGCGTTCCACGCCACGAGCGCGGCGTTCGACCTCGACCCCGACGACGGCGAGACGCGCGGCGAGCTCGAGCGCCTCGCTGGCTCGCTCGGCGCCTGGAGCGAGCTCGCCGAGAGCTACGAGCTCGGCGCTGATCAGACGAGCGACGAGATCGTCAAGCGCGAGCTCCTCGGCGCGCTGGCCAAGTTGTGCGACGGCAAGCTCGATCACCCGCGCCGCGCGCTCGACGCGTACCGGCGCCTGTCGAAGCTCGACCCGACGGACGTCGATCCGCTCGACGCGATGGACACGCTCGCCGTGCTCCTCAGCGACTGGGCGACGGTCATCGCGGTGCTCGAGAAGAAGAGCGAGCTCTGCTCCGACGCAGAGAACGCCGCCATCTGGGGCCGCATCGCCGAGACGAAGCTCGACATGCTCGACGACGGGCCCGGTGCCATCGCGGCGTACGAGCGGGCCCTCGAGCTCGCCCCGGACGGCGCCGTCACCGTCGACGCGCTCATCTTCCTCTACGAGGACAAGGGCAACGCCGCGCGCCTCGTCGAGCTCTACGCTCGCCGCGTCGAGCTCGCGTCCGACTCCGAGGCCGACCTGCGCTACACGCTCAACCTGCGGGCCGCGGAGCGCTTCGAGAAGGACCTCGACAACCGCCGTGAGGCGATCGCCGCGCTCGGCGCCGCGCTCGAAGCCAGGCCGGGCGATCTCGCGGTGCTGCGCTCGCTCGAGCGCCTGTTCCGCGCCGAAGCTCTCTGGGAGGAGCTGCTGGAGAACCTCAAGCTGCAGGCGAACCTGGCCGATACGCGCGAGGCGAGGGTGGCGCTGCGCACCAGCATCGGCGACCTCTACGCCAAGCAGCTCGAGAACCCGGGCGACGCGCTCGAGCAGTACCGCCTCGTGCTCGGCGAGGACCCCGCGGACGCCCACGCGATCGAGGCGACGTTTGCAATCGGCGAGGAGCGCGAGGAGCTCCGCGCCGACGCCGCCGACGTGCTCGAGCCGGTGCTCCGCGCCGAAGGCAAGCACGAGGCGCTCGTGAAGGCGCTCGAGATGCGCCTGCGCGCGCAGACCGACGCCGCCGACCGCGCGCGTACGCTGCGGGCCGAGGCCGCCGTCCTCGACGCGAGCCTCGAGCGGCCGGCCGACGCGCTCGCCGCGCTCCTCCGCGCGCTCGAGGACACCCCGGACGACGCGAGCCTGCACGACGACCTCGAGGGCATCGCCGCCCGCATCGACGGCTGGAAGCGCTACGCGGAAGTCCTCGGCCAGCGCGCCGGCGCCATCTTCGACGCCGTCGTCGGCAAGGACCTCTGCGTCCGACTCGGCCGCGTCGCCGAGGAGAAGCTCCACGAGGATCGGCTCGCCGTCGAGTCGTACGCCAAGGCCGTCGATCACGCGGGCGACTTGCCCGAGCTGCTCTTGGCCCTCGACCGACTCCACGGTCGGCTTGGCGACCAGAAGGCGCTGGCCGACGTCCTCGAGCGCCGCGTCGCGGTCGTCTCGGGCGACGCCGCGCAGGCGGAGCTCTACCACCGCCTCGCCACGCTCCAGATCGAGTCGTTCGGTGACAAGGCCCAGGGCCTCGCCACGCTTCGCCTCGCTCTCGAGCGCGCGCCTGAGCACGTCGCGGCCTGCCGCGCCCTCGAGGCGCTCACCGACACGCGCGAGCTGTTCGACGAGGCGTTCGAGGTCCTCGAGGGCGTCTATCGCGTGCGCGCCGACAACGCCTCGATCGCGAAGCTCTACGAGAAGCGCGTCGCGTACGCGCCGACGCCCGCCGAGCGGGTTCGCATGCGCCTCGAGCTCGCGCGCGTGCTCGAGGAGCGAGCCGACGACCCTGCCGCCGCGCAGGCCGCGCTCGAGCACGCCCTCGCCGACGATCCGACCGATCCGGATGTCCTCGCGGAGCTCGAGCGCCTCGCCGCCGTCACCGGCGCGTGGGCCAAGGTGGCCGAGTCGTTCGAGGCCGCCATCCGGGGTCGCGAAGGGCTCGCCTCCGACACCGCGTGCGACCTCTGGGTGCGCCTCGCCGGCTGGCGGCGCGACCACGTGAGCGACCCCGTCGGCGCCGAGAAGGCGTTCGAGCGGGCGCTCGAGCACGAGCCGAACAGCGAGGCGATCCTTCGATCCATCGAGGGCCTCCAGCGCGCTCCGGGTCGCGAGAAGGACCTCGTCGGCACGCTGCGGCGGCTCGCCTCGCTCCAGGGCGCGGGCCCGACGGCGACCGACCTGCGCCGCGAGGCGAAGACCGTGGCCGAGACGGTGCTCGCCGACGCGGCGCTCGCCGAGGCGATCCTCCGTGAGATGGTGGCCGTCGACGACACGGACGCGTGGGCGCTCAGTGAGCTGGCCAAGCTCCGCGACAAGGCGGGCGATCACGAGGAGGTCTACAAGCTCCTCGTTCGCCAGTCCGAGCTCGCCGCCGACGCGCCCGCGATCCGCGATCTCCGCCACGAGGCGGCCGTCGTGGCCCGCGAGAAGCTCCACGACGACGCGCGCGCGGTCGAGCTCTACGAGTCGATCTTCGAGGACGAGCCCGGCGACGCGCGCGCGTCCGGCGCGCTGCGCGAGCTCTACGTGAAGGTCGGCAAGTCGAAGGACCTGCTCAAGCTGCTCGAGCGGCTCGTCGACCTCGCCGAGGGGCCGGCCGGTCGATCGGAGATCCGGCTCGAAGCGGCGGCGTTGTGCACCGGCAAGCTCGACGATTCGGCCGAGGCAGCGGAGCTTCTCCGTGCGGTGCTCGACGAGGATGCGGGCAACGACAAGGCGACGCTGCTCCTGTCGCAGATCCTCGAGAAGACGGGGCGCGACGACGAGCTCGCCGAGCTCCTCACCTCGCAGATCGAGCGAGCGCAGGAGCGCGGCGATGCGAAGGCCGAGCTCGCCTACCGCGTGCGACTCGGCGAGATCGCCGAGACGCGCCTCGGCGACGTCGCCAAGGCGATCGACACCTACCGCGCCGTCCTCGAACGCGACGCGGCGCACGCGGGCGCGCTCGGGGCGCTGGCGCGGCTCTATGAACAGAAGGGCGACAAGGCGGAGGCCGCGCGCACGCTCGAGACGATCCTCGCCGCGGCGAGCGGCGCCGAGGCGGTCACGACGGCGCTTCACCTCGCGGACCTTCACGGTGCCCTTGGAGACGCCGACGCGACGCGCAAGGCGCTCGAGCGCGGGCTCTCCGCCGATGGCTCGGCGAAGGAGATCCGGCAGCGGCTGCTCGTTCTCTACGAGAAGCAGGCGGCGTGGACCGAGCTCGCCGACCTCGTGACCGGCGACGCGAACGCCGCCACGGAGAGCGCCGAGAAGGTCGTCCTCTACCGCAAGGCGGCGGACCTCCACCTCGGCAAGCGCAGCGACCCGGCGGCGGCGGCCGACCTCCTGGTGAAGGCGACCGAGCTCGCGCCGACGGACCGCGAGCTGCTCCTCGCGCTCTGCGACGCATACAGCGCGTCGGGACGCGGGCAGAAGGCTGCCGAGGTCCTGCAGAAGATCGTCGAGTCGTATGGCAATCGTCGCTCGAAGGATCTCGCGGCCATCCATCACCGACTCGCCAAGGCGTTCCTCGCCGATGGCGACAAGGAGAAGGCGCTCGGCGAGCTCGACATCGCCTTCAAGATCGACCCTGGTTCGATCGCCATCCTGCGCGACCTCGGCGTCCTCGCGCTCGAGCTCTCCGAGGGCGGCGACGACAAGGCGCGGGAGGGCTACCTCGACCGTGCGCAGAAGACCTTCCGCGCGCTCTTGCTCCAGAAGCTCGAGGACTCGTCGCCGATCACGAAGGCCGAGGTCTTCTACTACCTCGGCGAGATCAGCCACCGGCAGGGCGACGACAAGAAGGCGATCCAGATGCTCGAGCGATCGCTCGACAACGACAAGAACCTGGCGCTCGCCAAGGATCTCATCGCCAAGCTGAAGGGCTAGCCGGGGTGGGGCCGACGGCGGCCCCGACCGGGCGGACCATGGCGGGGACCCAGGCGGCCCTGGTCCCCGGCGGCCTTCGGCGAGCCCGCGCGGAGCGGGCCTGGCGACGGCTGATCGGCGCGATCGGGGGCCTCCTGCTCCGCGCCTGGCTCGCGACCCTCCGCCTCACCCTCCTCATCGACCCCGCGCTCGCCGCGGCCTGCGACGCGCCCGGCGATCGCGCGCCGTGGGTGCTCGTCTTCTGGCACGGCCAGCAGCTCGCCCTGCTGCGCTGGGCCAGCTTCCGCGGCGTCGTCGCCCTCGTGAGCTTGTCGCTCGACGGCGAGATCATGGCCGCGGCGCTGGCTCGGCTGGGGGTGGGCGTCGTGCGCGGATCGTCGACGCGCGGAGGCGCGCGGGCGCTCCGCGGCGTCGTGCGCGCGCTCCGCGGCGGCCGGGACGCGGCCTTCGCCGTCGACGGCCCGCGGGGGCCAGCGCGGGAGGTCCGCGCCGGGGGCGCTCGCGTCGGCGCGGCGCTGGCCGCTGGCCTCGGCCGCGCGGTCGTCGTGCCGATGGCCGCCGTGTGCGCGTCGAGGCGCGCGCTCGGCAGCTGGGATGCGTTCGAGCTTCCGCGCCCGTTCTCGCGCGTGGTCGTGGCGCTCGGGGCGCCGATTGCCGCAGCCGACGCGAGCGCGTCGACGGTCGCGGCCGCGATCGGCGCCGCCGAGGCGCGCGCGGCGGGCGCGCTCGGCCG
>CAIVJW010000294.1 GCA_903906315.1 uncultured delta proteobacterium
ATGATGAACATGTGAAGGATCGAAACGTCGAGCCTCTTCCAGTCCTTCGGTTTATCTTTAATAACGGCATCGGACTGCCGCGCGTCTTTAAGGATGAGGCTGCGGAAATCGCCGCCGCCGAGATAAAGACCGGTCCGTGCGCCGGCGTGGCGCCGGCGTGCGCGGACGCCCTGCCACAGGGTTTTCAGCGCGTCGGTCTCGCCCCGTCCGCCGCGACGCCGTGCGCGCCGGGCCTCGCGCCGATCGACGTCACGGAGTGGGTCGTCGACGCCGGGGCGTGCGGCTGCGAGCCGCCCGTGGTGACGCCGCCGAGCTGCCTCGGCGGCGCGGTCACGACCACGTACGACGACTACTACTACGAGGCGCACTGCTGGTACGACGGCAGCACCCGCGACGGATCGGGCGCGTGCGTCGGGGCGAGCGTCGGGTTCGGCGACCACTACGCCGCGGTCGGGCCGGGGCCCACCGGCGGCGCCTGCTCGGCGGCGGGCGCCGTCGACGCGACCAAGGCCACGCCCGCGTCGAGGCGCCTCTGCGCGGCGCAGGTCGACGCCTGCGAGGGCGCGCTGTGCGACGGATCGCTCGGCGAGTGCGCGGTCGGCGACGGCGACGTGCCTTGTCCGCAGGGCTCGCCGTTCACGCTGCGCCACGTGGTCTCGGGCGTCGGCGCGCTCGCCCCGAGCTGCCCCGCGTGCTCGTGCACGGTGAGCCCGACGTGCGCCGGCACCATGACCTACTTCACCGACGATACGTGCGGCGCGGGGGCGCTGTCGTTTCCCGCCGACGGCGCGTGCCGGGCGACCTACCCGCCGTATTACGGCTACAGCTCGTACCGGTACTCGGCGGTCGCGAGCGCGAACCCGTCGGATCCGACGCCGCCGCCGGGCGCCGTTCCGACGATCGACGGCGCCCGCACGCTCTGCTGCCGGCCGTAGCCGTACGGCCGGCGACCCTCGGAGGCCCGAGTCCGTCGGCGCGAGCGAGCTAGCGCGCGTCAGCCGGCGAGCGCCGCGTACGCCGCGACGAGCGCCATCGGCAGATCCGCCGCCGTGCGAATGAGGTGGAATCGGCCGGGGCCCACCATCGCCGGGAGCTCGTCGCGCGCCGCGCGGTCGACGGTGATCGCATGCACGCGCACGCCCAGGCGGTCGGCTTCGCGCACCGCTTGCCGCACGTCGGCGAGGCCGTGGCGCCCCTCGTAGCGGTCGTAGTCGGTCGGCTTGCCGTCGGTCAGGAGGAAGAGCAGGCGGTCGTGCGCCGGGCGGCGCGACAGCCCGATTGCCGCGTGGCGCAGGGCGGGCCCGATGCGCGTGTAGCCGCGGGGCGAGACGTCCGTCAGCGCGTCGGCGCCCCGCCGGGCGGCCTTTCCTGGCGGAGGGGCTTGCGGCATCTCGCGGCGGGGCCCAAATTGCGCGTCGAGATGCCCCGGCCTGCCCACCGCAACGACGTCCTCGCCGGGTCCCCGGTGAGGCGCGCCCTCGCGTGGCTGGCGGCGGGCTTGGCGGTGATCGTCGCGATCGTGGTCCTGCCCCCGCGCTGGGCGGCGGCCGGCTGGGGCGCGCCCTCCCACACCTCGACCGAGGTCACCCCCGCCGGGGGCACCGTCGATCGCGCGCCGTGCCCGCTGCTCACGGCCGCGACGGACGACGCGACCGACGGCCAGGACGAGGACGGCGCGCTCGGCGACAGCGAGGACCAGGACGGCGACGACGCGGCCGTTCGGTCCGCGGTGGCGGCGCCCGATCGAGATCGACCCTCGGTATTCGTTCGTCAATCGGTGTTTCCGTCCGGTCCGGGCCTCCCCTCGGCGCGGGGCCACGGCTCCGCCGCCGAGCGGCCCCCTCGCGCCGCCTGATCCCTCGGGGTGCGGTCGCCGGCTTCGCCGCGCGGCCGCTCGGAGGGCGAGGTGCGCGCGGCGGTCGACCGAGAGGGCCCCCCGCGCGCGCGCTTCGTCGGCGAAGCCTGTGAGGTCGGTGTGGAGCGAGCGATTCAGACGGTTCGAGGGCGAGGCGCGAGGGCCGCCGCGGTGGTGGCGGCGGGGGTGCTCGTGGTGGCGGGGCTCGTCGGCGGGATCGCCCGGCAAAGGGCCCAGGCGCGCGGGCCGATCGCGCCGGCCTTGCCGGATTTGCCCCGGGTGGAGGGGCGCGCGATCGTCTTCTCCCCAGCGTTCGCCGCGCGCGCCGGCGTCGAGACGGCCGCCGTCGAGCAGGGCCGCCTGACGCCCGTCGTGCAGGTGGTCGGCACCGTGACGTTCGACTCGAGCCACGTCTCCGCGGCCGGCACGCGCATTCGTGGCTTCGTCACGAAGGTGCACAAGGTCGAGGGCGACCCGGTCGCGAAGGGCGAGGTGCTCGCGGAGCTGGAGAGCACCGAGCTCGGTCACGCCCAGGCGCAGCTGGTCGCGATGGGCGCGAAGAAGGCCGCGGCCGAGCGCCACGCGCGCCGCGCGGCCGACCTGCTCGCGTCGAACCTCACGACCGCTCGCGAGGCGGAGGTCGCCGGCGCCGACCTCGAGGAGCAGCGCGCGATGCACGGCGCCGCGGTCCATCAGGTCCAGGCGCTCGGCGGCAGCTCCGCCGGCAGGCTCGGCACGTACCTCGTGCGGGCGCCGATCGGCGGCACGGTGGTGACCCGGTCCGTCGCCGCGGGGCAGTCGGTCGAGTCGGACCTCGTCGCGTTTCGCGTCGCCGACCTCGATCACCTCTGGATCGAGCTCTCCGTGTTCGAGCGCGAGATCGGGTCGATCCGAGTCGGCGACGTCGTCGAGATCGTCCCGAGCGGCGACGCGGTGGCGAAGCTCTCCGGCGAGGTCGCCCACGTGGGCGAGGTCATCGACCCGAGCCGGCGCACCGGCGAGGTCCGCGTGAAGGTGGACAACGTCCGCGTCGGCGGATCCCGCGTGCTGCGGCCCGGGCAGTCCGTCGTCGCGCGCCTGCGCCCCGGGGCGCTCGAGCGGGTCGCCACCACCGTGCCGGACTCGGCGCTCACCTACGTCGACGGGCGACCGACCGTGTTCGTGTCCGAGGCCGACGGTCGCGTCACGGTCCGCGAGGTCGAGCTCGGCCGCACCGACGGCCTGCGCCAGGAGGTGATCGGCGGGCTCACGGTCGGCCAGCGCGTCGTGTCGCGGGGCGTGTTCGCGCTGAAGAGCGAGCTGTTCCGGTGACCCATGCTTAGCCGCCTCGTCGCTGCGTCGGTCCGCCTCCGCGGGCTCATGTTCTCGCTCCTCGTCCTGGTGCTCGGCGCCGGGGCCATCGCGCACGCCACCTTGCCCGTGGACGCGCTGCCGGACGTCTCGACGATCCAGGTCTCGGTCCTCACGACGGCGCCGGGCCTCTCGCCGGTCGAGGTCGAGCGCACCATTTCCGTGCCGATCGAGAACGGGCTCAACGGCGTGCCCGGCAACACCGAGATCCGCAGCGTCTCGCGGTCGGGCCTGTCCGCGGTCACGGTCGTCTTCAAGGACTCGACCGACGTCTGGTTCGCCCGTCAGCTCGTGCTCGAGCGCCTGCGCACGATCCAGGGCGATCTCCCCGCGGCGGCGCAGACCCCGGAGCTCGGGCCCGTCTCGACGGGGCTCGGGGAGATCTACCAGTTCGTCGTGCGGTCCGACCACCACTCGCCCACGCAGCTCCGCACGCTGCTCGACTGGGAGATCGTCCCGAAGCTCCGGTCGGTGCCCGGCGTCATCGAGGTGAACACGCAGGGCGGCGATCTCAAGCAGTTCCAGGTCGTGATCGATCGCGCGCGCCTCGAGGCGCACCACCTCACCCTCGCCAACGTCGTCGACGGTCTGCGCGTGGCGAACCTGAACGTCGGCGGCGGCTACATCGAGCGCCGCGGCGAGGCCTACTCCATTCGCGGCCAGGGCATGCTCCGCGGCGAGGGCGAGGTCGCCGACGTCGTCCTGCGCCACGACGCCGACGGCGCCCCGGTGCTGGTGCGAAACGTCGCCGAGGTGCGCGTGGGCGCGGCGCTCCGCTACGGCGTCATCACGTACATGGGCGAGGGCGAGGCGGTCACCGGCACCGTGATGATGCTCCTCGGCGCCAACAGCCGCGACGTCGTCCGCGCAGTCGGCGCGCGCGTCGATCGGATCCGCAAGGAGCTGCCGCCGGGCGTCGAGATCGACGTCGTCTACGACCGCGCCGAGTTCGTCGGTCGCACCCTCTCGACCGTGCTCTACAACCTGGTCGAGGGCGTGGCCATCGTGACGGCGGTGCTCGCTCTGTTCCTCGGCACGATCCGCGGCGCCGTCGCGGTCGTGCTCGGCATCCCGACGGCGATGTCGTTCGCCCTCTTCGGCATGCACCTCTTCGGCGTCACCGGCGACCTCATGTCGCTCGGCGCGATCGACTTCGGCTTCCTCGTCGACGGCCCGATCGTGATGCTCGAGGCCGTGATGGCCGCTGCCGCCGGCCGCGACCTCGTCGGCGTCGCCCGGCGTGGCGAGTACGCGAAGACGGCCGGCGCCGTGGCGAGGCCGGTCGCGTTCGCGGTCGCGATCATCCTGCTCGTGTACGTCCCCTTGCTGTCGTTGCAGGGCATCGAGGGCAAGATGTTCCGCCCGATGGCCATCACGATGGCGTGCGCGCTCTTCGGGGCGCTCGTGTATTCGGTCGTGTTCTTCCCGGCGGTGCTCGTGGTGCTCGTCCCGCCGCCGAAAGGGCACGGGCCTCGCTGGGTGGGCTGGCTCGCCTCCGCGTACGCCCGGCGCGCGCCCGCGATCCTCGCCCTGCGCGTCCCCCTCTTCGGCGCCGCCACGCTGGCGCTCGTCGCCACGGGCTGGGTGTTCAGCCGCGCCGGCGCCGACTTCGTGCCCCGCATCTTCGAGGGCGACGCGATGGTCACGATCCGGCGCGCGCCGAGCATCTCGCTCGAGGAGGCGCGCAAGCTCGATCTCCGCGCCGAGAAGGTGCTGCACTCGTTCCCCGAGGTGGTCTCGACGCTCGGCATGACCGGCCGCGCGGAGGTCGCCATCGATCCCGTCGGCAACGACAACACCGACATCCTGATGCGCCTGCGCCCGCTCGGCGAGTGGACGAGCGCGCACGACTTCGACGACCTCTCCGAGGCCTTCAAGGCCCGCGTCGAGTCGTCCGTGCCCGGCACGTTCGTGTCGGTGTCACAGCCGATCGAGGACAAGACCAACGAGATGATCAGCGGGTCGCGCGCCGACGTCTCGATCAAGGTGTTCGGCGCGGACCTCGACGAGCTCGCCCGCCTCGCGAGCCTCATCGGCGGCCGCGTGAAGACCGTCCACGGCGCGGGCGACGTCCGCGTCGAGCGCGTCCTCGGCCAGCCGGTGATCCTCGCGACGGCCGACCGCGCGCGCATGGCGCGCTACGGCGTGAAGGTCGAGGACGCGTTCTCCGTCATCGCCGCCGCGCGCGAGGGCATCAAGGTCGGCGACATCTACGAGGATGCGCGCCACTTCGATCTCCGCGTGCTCGGCCCGCCCGACGAGCCCACCGCCGCCGCGCTCGGCGAGCTGTTCGTGCAGACGGCGACCGGCCGGAGCGTCCCGCTGCGCGAGGTCGTCTCGCTCTCCGAAGGCGACGGCCCCTCGGCCGTGCGCCGCCAGGACCGCGAGCGCACCGTGCGCATCGACGTCAACCTGCGCGGCCGCGATCTCGTGTCGTGGGTGGCCGAGGCGCGCGAGCTCGTCGCGAGGGACGTGCCGCTGGCGAGCGGCTATCGCGTGGAGTGGGGCGGGCAGTTCGAGAACTTCGAGCGCGCCAAGAAGCGCCTCACGCTCGTGGTCCCGGCGGCCATCGGGATCATCTTCGGCATGCTGATGCTGATGTTCCACCGGTGGCGCCTCGCGGCTTCGGTCTTCCTCACGGTCCCGTTCGCGCTGACCGGCGGCATGATTGGCCTGCTCGCGCGCGGGATGACGTTCAGCCTCTCGGCCGCCGTCGGCTTCATCGCGCTCGGCGGGATCGCCGTGCTGAACGGCGTCGTCATCGCGAGCGAGGTCCGCGACAACCTCGAGTCGCGCGGCCTGCCCCTCGAACAGGCCATCACCGAGGGCACGACGACCGTCTTCCGCGCCGTGATCACGACCGCTGCCGTCGCCGCGCTCGGCTTCCTGCCGATGGCGTGGGCGACGACCGCGGGCGCCGAGGTGCAGCGCCCGCTGGCGACGGTCGTCATCGTGGGCATCCTCTTCGGCACCGCGGTCACCCTGCTCGTGCTCCCCGGCGTGCTGCGCATGATGCTGCGCGGCCACGAGCTATCGCCCAAGGACAGCGTGGCGCCCGCGCCGATGCCCTGACGGGCGGGGCACGCCTTCACGGGGGGCCGCGCCGCGGCGCCCGTGAACGCATCCGTGCGAGCACCGCGATCGCGATCGCGATCGCCCACACCGGCGTCGTCGGGCTCCGAGCGCCGGCGACGGATCCGAAGCAGCCGTGGGCCGGGGCCGGGGCCGAGGGCGCGGAGGCGGCTCCTTCGAGGAGGCCGCGTCCGCCTTGCTCGACCCGTTCGCGTTCGAGGCGCCGGACCTGGGCTGGCCGGCCCGCGGCGCAGTCGCCGTCCGCGAGCCGCCGGGAGCACGCCCCCGCGCGCGCGTGGTACCCTGAGCGCGTGCTCCGCCCGAGCGTCGCCCTCGCCCTGCACCGCGACGAGATCAAAGCCCTCGCGATCCGGCATCGCGCGGGCGACGTCCGCGTCTTCGGGTCGGTGGCGCGCGGCGAGGACGGCGAGACGAGCGACCTCGACCTCCTCGTCCTGCCCGCGCCCGACGCCAGCTTGATCGATCTGTGCGCGTTCGGCGACGCGGTGGAGGACCTCGTGGGGACGCGCGTCGACGTCGTGTCCGAGCGTGGCCTCAGCCCCTACCTCCGCGAGCGCATCCTCGCCGAGGCGCGGCCGCTGTGACCGACGACCGCGCCCTGCTGCTGCACGTGCGCGACGCGCTCGACGGCGTCGCGGCGTTCACCGTCGAGGGCCACGACGCCTTCCTCGTGGACGCGAAGACCCAGTTCGCCGTCATCCGCGCGCTCGAGATCGTCGGCGAGGCCGTGAAGCGGCTGTCTCCTGCGCTGAAGCTCGCGCACCCCGACGTCCCCTGGCGCGCGATCGCCTCGATGCGGGATCGCCTGATCCACGACTACTTCGGCGTCGACCTCGCGGTCGTGTGGCACGTCGTCGAGGTGGAAGGCCCTGCGCTGCGGCAGCGCGTCGCGGCCATGCTCGGCGCGATCGACGTCGGCTGACCCACACCGGGCGGTGAGGTCGCGGACGCCGTTTCCCGCCGTCCACCCGAGGGGGAGCGCGAATCGGTGCGGCGCCCGCAGCGCCTCCCCTGACCCGGCCGCCCTCGCCGGGCCGCGACGAGCGTCCGTCCCGGCGAGCCCTGCCCGCAACGCGACCGCGCGCGGCGAGGCCTCTCGGCGCGCCGCCGCGAGCCCGCCGCTCCTCGCGGCTTCGCGCGATGCATTCTCCGTGGGCTGGCGGCGCCTTGCGATGCGCGCGCCACGCGCGGTCTCGCCGGCACGCCGGGGTCTGCCCGGGCGCGAGGCCTGGCGCCCGCCACCCCTGGCCATGGCGCCGCCACCGGAGCGCGCGGGCCTGCACGCGCGATGGCCCCGTAATCCGACGGAAACGCCGCGGGCACGCCCCCTGCGAACGACGCGGCGTGACCGCGACCGACCGCGCCTTTCGCGCCCTGGCGCGCGCCGAGCCCGACGTCGTCGTCGGCCTGCTCGGCGCGCTCGCGCTCCGCGACTTCCCCGCGGATGCGGCCGTCGTGCCCGAGGACGTCGACGACTCGCGGCTCGACCCGCTGCCGCCGCCGATCGATGCCGACTGGGTCGCGCGCGTCGGCGCGGATCGAGTCGAGCACGTCGAGCTGCAGGGCTACCGGGACGACGGCTTCGCCGACCGCGTCGTGCGCTATCACCTCACGCTCGTGCTCCGCTATCCGGGGCGGCGCGTGCGCACGACGGCGGTCTGGCTCTTGCCCTGTCGCGAGGCGCGGCGGACCGTCATCCGCTTCGGCGACGTCGCGGTGCGGATCCGCGCGCGCGTGCTGCGCGCGGTCTCGGCCGAGGCGCTGCTCGCGGACCGGCGGACGGCGTGCTTCGCCGCGGGCGCCGACCCGGGTGGCCGGACGCCCGAGGAGCTGTGCTCGCTCGTCGTGGAGGCGCTCGCGCGCGGCGGCGCGACGTGGCGGCAGCGGCAGATGGCGCTGATTGCGGCGACGGTGGGCGGGCTCTACACAACGATGGCGAGGGCGATGGAGGCAGCGGGCATGGAGCCGGTCGTCATTGAGGACTTCGTGAAGTTCGGCGAGGACCGCGGGCTCGAGCAAGGGCTCGAGCAAGGGCTCGAGCAAGGGCGCGAGCAAGGGGCGCTCGAGGGGCGGCGCGCCGCGCTGATCGTCGTCCTCACGACGCGCGGGCTCGCCGTGGGCGACGCCGAGCGAGCGCGCGTCGCGAGCGAGACGTCGGCCGAGCGCCTCGACGCCTGGCTGCGGCGCGCCATCGTCGCGGAGAGCGTGGCGGCGGTGTTCGCGGAGTAGGGCACGCGCCACGGAGGCGGCCCACGCGCCCGTCGGGTCCGCACCGGCGAGCGCGAGGACGACCCGGCGCTGCCCGTGCTCCGACTGCCCGACCGCGACCTCGTGGCCGAGACGCTGCTCGCCAACGACGACCGGTTCCTCGACGACGCGAGCCGCCATCGGATTCCAGGGCCCCAGACTTCGTTCCGGTTGGGCGATCCGGGCCGAAACCCCCATGGTTCGGGTTCATGAAA
>CAIVJW010000295.1 GCA_903906315.1 uncultured delta proteobacterium
GCGTGAGGATGCCGACGAGGTTCAGCGGGTCGCACGCCGAGAGGCGCACGGTCTCGCCGCGCGGGGCCTCGCGGCGCACCGCGCGCAGCGCCTCGAGCGCCTCGGGCGACGCGAACTGCTCGCCGACGAAGCCCGCGACCAGGCGCCCGCCGCGCAGCTCGCCGCGCAGCTCCAGGCGCCGGTAGACGCGCAGGAGGTCGCGCCACGCGGGCGCGGCGGGCTCGCGCGCGAGCAGGTCCCGAAACACCACGCCCCACCGGCGCACGTAGAGCTTCGCGATCGCCTCGACCTCGGGCGGCGCATCGCCCACCCCGCGCGGCGCCTCGTCGTCGGGCACGACCGGGGCGCGCAGCAGCGACCAGCGCCCCGCGCCCAGGATCGGGGCGCGCCGCATGGGACCGTGCGCGCGCCGCCGCTTCGGCCCGCCACCGCGCCGGCTCGCGGGCGTGAGCAGGTACCGCAGCCCCGCGAAGCCGTCGCCCGTCACGCGCCCCGCGGCGACGAGCTCCCACAGCGCGTCCTCGACCTCGGACCCGAGGCGGCGCGCCCCGTGGACGATCTCGTCGAAGAACGAAGCCCCCGCGCGATCGAGCCAACCGATCACGTCGCGCGCCGCGTGCGACAGGCCCGCGTTCGGCGGCCCCTCGGCCGCGGCGGCCGCGCCCTCGTCGCGCGCGGCAAGCAGCCAGCCGAGGTCCCGCCGCAGCGCGAGCGTGATCGGTGCGGCGCGCGTCGGCGCGGACCCGGCGTCGCGCGGCGCGAGGCGCCCCCACGCGACCTCGCCCGAGAGGCAGAGCGCGTCGAGCCACGCCGGGTCGTACTTCGCGACCCGCGCCGGCAGGACGTCGCGCTCCCACGCGCCCGCCGCGAGCTCGAAGCCCTCGAGCTGCCCGACGACGCGCGCGAGCCCGTCGCGCCCGTGCGCGCGCGCGCTCGGCCGCACGCCGTGCCACACGAAGAGGAAGCGCAGCAGCTCCGCGGGCGTCGCCGGATCGATCTCGCGGCGCAGCCGGTCGACCGTGCGCCGGTGAATGCGCGCGAGCAGCGCGCGGTCGCACCACTCGACCTCGTCGCCCTCGCCCACGCCCGGGCTGAAGCGCCCGCGCAGCACCACCCCGTCGCCCTCGGCGCGCGCGAGCGCGACGTCGACGTCGCCCCGATCGACCCCGAACCGCGCCGCGATCGCGTCGGCCGTGACCGGCCCGAGCACGGAGAGCGCCCCTCGCACCAGCTCGAGCAGCGCGTCCTCGCGATCGGCGGCCCGCGGCCCGCGCAGGCCGGCCGGCGCGACCACGTCCGGATCGAACCTCACCCCGGGCCACGCGAGATCGGCGAGCGGCCTGCGCTCGGCCGCGACCCACAGCGCGACGCGCGCGCCGACGACGATCCGCGCCGCGCGCCTCGCGCCCACGAGCGCCTCGAAGAGCGGCCGAAGGCCCGATCGATCGCCCTCGACCTCGGGCATCGCCGAGAGCTCGAGCAGCGCGTCGTGCAGCTCGTCGGCGTCGCGCGCCTGCGGCCGCGCCTCCTCGCGGACGGCCGCGATCGCCGCGGAATCCAGCCCACCGAGGCGGTCGGCCACGTCGGCCGGCAGCCCGCGCCGGACCGACACGGCGCGCGCGCGGCGCTCCTCGAGCGGCGCGTCGTCGAGGAACGCGTACGGGTTCGCGTTCAGGATCTCGTGGCAGAACACGCTCGGCTCGGGCGTCTCGCGCGTCACGCGCCGGATCGCCCCGCTCGCGAGCCCTCGCAGCACCCGGCCGAGCCCCTCGGCGTCCATCGCCTCGACGAGGCAATCGCGCAGCGTCTCGTCGACGAGCGGGTGGTCCGGCGGATCGATCGGGACGAAGGGCCCGTGGTTGTCCTGGCAGGACTGCGCCATCGGGAACACCGCCGCGATCAGGTCCTCCGCGCGCATGCGCAAGAGGGGCGCGGGCACCTTGCGCCCGCCGCGGAAGCGCAGGATCGCGAGCGACCGCGTCGCGTTCCAGCGCCAGCGGGTCGCGAACATCGGCGCCTGCAGCGCAGCCTGCACGAGCACCTCGTCGATCCCGTCGGGAGAGAGCAGCTCGAAGATCGACTCCAGCGGGAACGAATGCTGCGGCCCGAGCGAGAGCAGCACGCCGTCGTCGGTCGCCGCCGCCTGCAGCTCGAAGTCGAACGATCGACAGAAGCGCTTGCGCAGGGCCATGCCCCACGCGCGGTTGATGCGCCCGCCGAACGGCGCGTGGACGATGAGCTGCATGCCCCCCGACTCGTCGAAGAAGCGCTCGACCACGACGCACGCCTGCGTCGGCACGGCGCCGAGCGCCGATCGCCCCGCGACCACGTAGTCGCGCGCGAGCTCCGCGCCGCGCCGGTCGAGCGCGCACGACTCCATCAGCCACCGCGCCGCCGCGTCGAGATCCGCCGGGATCGCCCCGTCGGGCGCGCGATCCGAGATCGCCTCGCGCAGCGCCGCGACCTCGGCCGACAGCACGGCCGTGCGCGCCGGCCCCTCGCCGAGCCAGAACGGGATCCCGGGCGCCTGCCCGCGCGCGTCCTCGACCCACAGCTTGCCGCCCTCGATGCGCCGGATGCGCCACGAGGTGTTGCCGAGCAGGAACACGTCGCCGGCCATCGACTCGACGGCGAAATCCTCATCGACCGTGCCGACCTTCGTGCCCTCGGGCGCGAGCAGCACGTCGTAGCTCGCGTTGTCGGGGATGGCGCCGCCCGAGGTCATCGCCGCGAGGCGCGCGCCGCGACGCCCGCGCAGCCGCCGCCCGACCGCGTCGTGGTGCACGAGCGCGCCGGCCCGCCCGCGCCGCGTCGCGATGCCCTCGGAGATCAGGTCGACCACCGCGTCCCAGTCCTCGCGGCGCAGGGTCGCGTACGGCGCGGCGCGGCGGAACGACGCGAAGAGCGCGTCCTCGTCGCAGTCCCGAGCGGCCGCCTCGGCCACGATCTGCTGGGCGAGGATGTCGATCGGCGCGTCGCGCAGCGCGATCCCGTCCATGACGCCGGCGCGCGCGGCGCGCACGATCGCCGCGCACTCGATCAGCTGGTCGCGCGTCAGCGGAAACAGCCTCCCCTTGGGCGTCGCCCCGACCGCGTGCCCCGATCGGCCGATGCGCTGCACCGCGGTCGCGATGGATCGCGGCGATCCGACCAGGCACGCGAGCTCCACGTCGCCGACGTCGATGCCGAGCTCGAGCGACGCCGTCGCGACGACGACGCGAAGCTGACCCTCCTTGAGGCGCCGCTCGGCCTCGTGCCGGCGCGCGCGCGAAAGGCTCCCGTGGTGCGCGGCGACGTGATCCTCGCCGAGCCGATCGGAGAGCGCCCGCGCGACGCGCTCGACGAGCTTGCGCGTGTTCACGAAGACCAGCGTCGATCGGTGCGCGCGCGCGAGATCCGCGATCCGGTCGTAGACCTCGACCCATTGCTCGTTCGTGCACACGGCGCCGAGCTCGTCCTTCGGCACCTCGATCGCGAGATCGAGATCGCGCCGCTGGCCGACGTCGACGATCTCCGGCAGCGGCCGCCCCGCGCCGACGAGCAGCCGCGCGGCGACCTCGATCGGCCGCACCGTCGCGCTGAGCCCCACGCGCTGCGGCCGAGGCAGGCCCGCCGCCGTCACGAGGTCGTCGAGCCGCTCGAGCGAGATCGCCAGGTGCGCGCCGCGCTTGTCGGGCGCGAGGGCGTGGATCTCGTCGACCACCACGGTCCGCACCGCAGCGAGCGCCTTCCGCCCCGAGACCGAGGTGAGCAGGATGAACAGCGACTCCGGCGTCGTGACCAGCACGTGCGGCGGCCGCTTCACCGCCGCGCGCCGGTCGACCGCGCTCGTGTCGCCCGTGCGCACGGCCGCGCGGATCGGCGGCAGCGGCGCGCCGAGATCCGCCGCGATGGCCGCGATCTCCGCGAGCGGCCGCTCGAGGTTGCGGTGCACGTCGTTCGACAGCGCCTTGAGCGGCGAGACGTAGACGACCTCGGTCGCGTCCGGCAGGGTGCCCGCGCGCGCCTCGCGCACCAGCCGGTCGAGGCAGAACAGGAACGCGGCGAGGGTCTTGCCCGATCCCGTCGGCGCCGCGACGAGCGCGTCCCGGCCGCGCGCGATCGCCGGCCACGCCCCGGCCTGCGCGGGCGTGGGCGCGGCGAAGTGACGATCGAACCAGGCGGCGACGGCGGGGTCGAACACGACCTCTCAAGCTAACCCGACGCGCCGCGCGCGCCAGCCGCGCCCCCCCCCTGCGCGCCGACCGCGTGGCTTTCCCGGCGCCGTTCGCTAGTATCCGCGCGCCATGTCGGGATCGCCCAAGCAGATCTACTTCGCGACGCGCAAGAAGCACGATCAGCTCTGGAACATCTACGTCGCGCGCCCGATCGCGTCCGTGATCGTGTGGGTCGTCGCCCCGACGCGCGCGACGCCGAACCAGCTCACCCTCGCCAGCCTCGCGATCTTCCTCGTGGGCACGGCGCTGCTCGCCGAGCTCGGCACGCCCCTCGGCGGCCTCGTCGCGGTCGGTGTGATCGAGATCTCGTACCTCTTCGACTGCGCCGACGGCATGCTCGCCCGGCACAAGAAGCTCGCCTCGCGCGAGGGCCACCTCTTCGACTTCTTCACCGACGAGTCGAAGGCCCTCGCGCTGACCGCCGGCCTCGCGGTGCGCCTCTACCGCACCGGCGGCCTCGCCCCCGACCTCACGCCGTGGCCCGCCGGCAGCCCCGCCTTCCTGCTCGCCGGCGTCGGCGCCGTGCTCGTCGTCGCCTCGGGCCTCTCGCTCACGAACTTCGTCCGCCGCCCGGAGCTGACGGGCAAGGCCGGCGCCGTCGAGGCCCACTACGAGACGGCCGATCACGCGCCCCCGACCTCGATCGTCGGCCGCGTCGCCGCGATCTCGATGACCTTCCTGCGCTTCCTCAACCACTACCCGAGTCACGTCTGGGTCTTCGCGATCGCCGGGCGCTTCGATGTCTTCTTCTGGATGTACGCCTCGTTGAACCTGCTCTACCTCGCGAAGGGCTGGCTCGGCCTCGTCCTGCGCTTCGGCCGGTCGTAGCGCCGCCGAAAACTCGCCTCCTGCGCCGAATCGTGCAGGTACTCCGGGCGCCATCCATGGTGCCCCGAGCCCCCCTACCCGGCCCCGCGGCCTGCCTCCTCGCCCTCGCCGCGATCTCGCTGCCCCTCGCCGCGGTCGGCTGCCGCGACGCGAAGGGCCACGGCGACGGCGCGTCGACCGTCGCCGCAAGCTCCGGCGGTGACGACGCCGACCCCGCGCCGGCGCCCCCCGGGTCGGGATCGGCCGACGCCGACGAGCCGCCCCCGCCGCCGCGCACCGGCCCCGCCGTCGTCGACCTCGAGGGCACCGCCAACCCGCCTCCGCCCGCGCCCGACGGCGCCTCGCGCCTCGCGTCGATCGCGATGAAGACCGACGTCCGATCGCGCCCCGACCCGAGCGCCCAGCGCGTCGGCTACCTGCGCGCAGGGGCGATCGTCGAGGCCGACCCGAAGCCGATGGGCACCGCCGGCTGCCCCAAGGGCTGGCGCAAGGTCAAGCCCTTCGGCTACGTCTGCCTCGGCGACGAGGCCGTGCTCGACGTCGATCACCCGATCGTGCGCGCCTCCTCGCGCCGCCCCGACGTCACGCAGAAGCTCCCGTACATGTACGGCATCGTGACGCGCGGCGGCCCGGCGTACGCGAAGCTCCCGAGCGAGGCCGACCTCAAGGATCACGAGCCTCACCTCAAGGCCCACTACGCGAAGTGGGCCAAGGACAAGGAGAGCGGCGCGACCTACGGCCAGGACCTCTGGCTGAAGTGGCGGCCCGACGACAAGGCCCTCCCCGCGATCGACGCGCTCGACCGAAAGGTCAGCGACCCCGACGTCCCCTGGTTTCTG
This sequence comes from uncultured delta proteobacterium, assembly GCA_903906315.1. GTDB lineage: Bacteria > Myxococcota_A > Polyangia > Polyangiales > Polyangiaceae > CAIVJW01. The sequence goes on from CAIVJW010000295.1 coordinate 5,885, forward strand.
AAGGACGGCGGCCACGTGCCGAACCTCTCGGGCCTGGTGAAGTCGAAGGACGCCGTGAAGATCGACGACGTCGTGAAGCGCAACGGCGTCGCCTTCGTCGACTCGCTGCTCCACGAGGGCCGCCGCTACAACGTCTCGACCGATCTCCGCGTCATGCCCGCCGACCGCATGCGCCCCATCCGCGGGTCGGAGTTCCACGGCGTCCGCATCGGCAAGGACGTCGACTTCCCCTTCGCGCTCGTGCGCATGAAGGGCGGCAAGAAGCACCTCTACAGCGAGTCGAAGAAGAAGATGGTCGCGGACGGCGACCTCGAGTGGCGATCGGCCGTGCAGCTCACCGGCAAGCAGAAGATCCTCGGCAGCGTCCTCTACTACGAGACGAAGGACGGCCACTACGTCGACGACCGCCACGCGGGCCGCGTCGATCCGGCGAAGAAGATGCCGGCCTGGGGCAAGAACGGCGAGAAGTGGATCGACGTCAACATCTCCAAGCAGGTGCTCGTCGCCTACGAGGGCATGAACGCCGTCTACGCGACCCTCGTCTCGAGCGGCGAGGCCGGCCTCGGCGACCCGGAGAAGACCAAGTCGACCAAGCGCGGCATCTTCCGCATCCACACGAAGTTCATCACCGCGACGATGGACTCGGACATCCTCGGCGAGGAGTTCGAGCTGCGCGACGTCCCGTACGTGCAGTACTTCGAGAACGGCTACGCCCTGCACGGCGCCTACTGGCACGACGTCTTCGGCCAGCCCAAGAGCCACGGCTGCGTCAACCTCGCCCCCGAGGACGCGCGGCGCCTCTTCTGGTGGACGGAGCCCGAGGTGCCGCCGGGCTGGCACGGCGTCGCGAAATCCCTCACGGGCACCGTGGTCTTCGTCCACCCCTGAAGGCGGCTCCGTGAACGCGCGCTTGTGCGCGCGGCGCGGCTCGGTATCGTCTCCGCGTGTCGATTCGCCCCTCGGGCCTCCAGACCGTCATGACGACCGACGCGGGCCTCCGCGTCGCCCGCGCCATCGCGCGCCGCTTCCACGCCACCCTGCACGGCGCCGAGCACGTGCCGCGCCGCGGTGGCGCGCTGCTCGTCGGCAACCACACGATGTTCGGGCTCGACGCGGCGGTGCTCGCCGCCCTGCTCGCGCGCGACGTCGGCCGCCTGCCGCGCTGGCTCGGCGAGCGCATCCTCTGGAAGCTGCCCGGCACGCACCGGTTCCTCGAGGCGCTCGGCGCCGTTCCCGGCGCGCCCGAGGACGCCGTGCGCCTGCTCGGTCAGGGCGAGCTCGTCGCCGTCTACCCGGGCGGCGTCGACGACTCATTCAAGCTCTCGAGCGAGGCCTACGTGCTCAAGTGGGGCCGCCGCGCCGGCTTCGCCCGCGTCGCGCTGCGCGCGGGCGTGGCCGTCATCCCGGTCGCGGCGACCGGCATCGACGAGCTCTACTCGATCCGCCGCCACGAGCGCCTGCTCGGCCGCTTCCTCTTCGGCGCCGAGCGCTACGATCTGCCGCTGCCCGACAACCTCTTGCCGCGGAGGACGGCGCTCGACTTCCACGTGCTCCCGCCGATCGCGGCGGACGGCGACGCGGAGGATCCGAAGGCGGTCGAGCGGGTGCGCGCGGCGGCGTTCGACGCGATCGAGGGCGTGCTCGGCCCCTACCGCGAGGCCCACCGCGCGCGGGGGCTCCCGCCGTGAGATCGCGCCCCGGCTCGAGAGCCGGGACATTTCCACGCAGGGCGCATCCCGCTGCCGGCCTCCGGCCCCGCAGGGCCCGCCTCAGCCTTCCTCTCGCCTGGCGTCCTGGCGCCCTCCCGGGTCCGCACCGCGGCGCCCGTGAACGCATACCAGCGGCGATTCCCGTCGCCGACCTCGCGGCCGGGTCGACCGCGACCTATCACTCTCAGGCGAAGCACGCCGTACGGCACCACGCGGCGGATGACGTCTCGGGCGGTGCGCGGCGAGGAGGCGCCCGGGCTGTCGATCCCGCCCGCGCTCGCCTGAAAGCCCCACGCTCCACCTTCCAAGCCGTGAGGCGATGCAGGCGTCATTGAGACGCGCCGCGCGTTCGCGGAGCCAATCTCGACGGTCGCCGTCCCGGGGCCGCGCCGAGCGGGCCTCAGGTCGCCGCAGTGGCCTCGGTCGCGCCGACGAGCGTCACCTTCGCGTACACGCGGTCGACCTCGACGCGCGCGCCCACCGACGCGAGCGCGAGCGCGTCCCCCCGGCCGAGCACGACGAGGCGCCACGAACCGTCCGCGTCGCGGCGGTAGTGCTCGACCTGCACCGCCTTCTGCGACACGAGCACGTAGTCCGAGACGCTCGGCACGCTCCGGTACAGGGCGAACTTGTCGCCGCGGTCGTACGCCTCGCTCGAGTCCGACAGCACCTCGACCACCACGAGGGGCGTGAGGAGCGTGTCGCCGTGATCATCCTCGAAGCGCACGTCGCCGCAGGCGACCGAGACGTCCGGGTAGACGTAGCGCGGCGCGGCCGGAATCTTCACGCGCAGGTCGGAGGTGTAGACCTCGCAGGGCCGGTCGACGAGCGCGTTGCGAAGCTCGCCGAGGAAGTTCGCGGAGAGCAGCGCGTGCGCGCGCGTGCCGCCGGACATCGCGAAGACCTCGCCGTTCGCGAACTCGTGCTTCTGCTCGGCGGCGCGCTCGAAGGCGAGGTAGTCCTCCGGGGTCATGCGGGTGCGGACAGCGGCTTCGCCCATGGTGCCCGGAGCGTAGCACCGGCGCGCACAGCGACTCGGATGGACGGAGCGGGCAGACCGCGCGGGCGGGTAGGCCGCGCAAACGCGATCCGGCTGAGCGGCCTCGTCACGCGCCGACGACCTCCGAAAGGGCGCTCAGTGGCTGGCCCGTCGACGTTTCCGAGCGGTCTCCAGGCCGCGGGCCGCCGTACTGGAGGTCGGTCGTGACGCGCCGGAAGGCCACGGGTTGGGTAGGCTCGTACGCCTGCACGGCCCTCCGGCCGAGCGGCGTCCGGCGACTCGCAAGGCCGTGGAGCGGATGGATAGGGAGCGAGAGGAGCGCCAGGGACGCCAAGAGTGCCAATTGCGCCAAGGGAGTAGTCGGGGTGCCGCGCCGCGAGCCAGCGCCTCCACGCCTCCACGCCTCGTGCATCCGACTGCCGACCTCCGGCCCCGCAGGGCCCGCCTCATCATCCTTCCTCTCGCTGGGCGTCCTTCGCGTCCTTCGCGTCCTTGGCGCCCTCCCGGGTCCGCACCGCGGCGCCCGCAAACGCGCGCCGCAGCTAGCCCATCGGCCGCCGGCCGCAGCACCGCCGGGCGCGTCGCCTCGCCAGCGACGCCCGCCCCCCCGGGCCGCCTCCCTGGTCGCTCTTCGACCCGCGCAAGCTCCGCCCTCCCGGTCGCTGCTCCAGGCACCCCTGCCCCACGCGACCGCCAATCCAGGCACGTTCGCCGCTCGACACCGCCACCCACGAGTCACGTGGTCGGCCTGATCCGAGGCCGAGCCCGCCCGCGCCGGACTTCTTGGCTGCCCTGCACCGGCTTTCGGCCGGTCGCCTACTTCCCGCCGCCGAAGCTCGGCCCGCCGAAGCCGCCGCCGCCGCCGCCCACGCAGCCGTCGCAGCCGTCCATCAGCACGCTGAGCACGACGAGCACGATCACGATGATCACGATCATCCCGACCGACCCCGCGCAGCCGCCGGCCGTGGCGCCGCCCCCGCCCGTGTTCGGCGGCGGGCTCCGCGCCTGAAGCCCGAACGCGCCGACGAGGTCCATCGCGCCGATCGGCTCGCAGAGCGAGTACGTGACCTCGGTCGGCGCGCGCTCGACGCTCACGAGGTCGCCGCCGTCCTGGTAGTCGGTCGCCTCGACCGACTCGCCGACCTCGACGCGCCAGTAGAGCTCGCCGACGACGTACTCGACCGACGCCGACACGCGCTGCTTGAAGGTGAAGTTGCGCCCGCGATACCCCGCGAAGTTGCCGACGACGCGCACGTCGCCCGGCGCGAGGGGACTGACGATCTTCCAGTCGCCGTCCTCCTCCATCAGCCACAGGTAGCCGACGCGCGGGCCGGCATAGAGCAGGTACTCGCGCCAGCGGTAGCGCTCGCCGTCGACCGTGCAGCCGCGGATCAGGTACGCGATGCAGATGACCCGGTTGCCGCGGAGCGTGCCCTCGGCGCCGAGCGGGATGAACGGGTCCGTCGGCGGCTTGGGCGCGGGGCGCAGCGCGCGCAGGGCGCCGTGGGCGAGGTCGCTCACCATGCCGCAGTAGCGACACACGATGCGCTCGGTCTGGCCCGGCGTGACGATAGGCAGGTTGCCGCCGCAGTTCGGGCAGACGACCGAGGTCACCTCGGCCTCGACCGCCGCGACCGGGATGCCCGAGTCGAGCGTCATCACCGCGGGGTCGATCTGCCGCCCGACGAACAGCTCCGGCGGGCGCGCCCCGTCGCCGTAGTCGAGGGTCGCGAACGCGCCGTCCGGCCCGCCGAGGTCGGCGTACCCCGTGGGCATGCCCGGAGGCGCGACGCGCGGCAGCTCGCCTTCGGCCGACACGACGCGCCGGCGGCCGACCTCGGCGACGGTCCAGCGGCCGTACGGCCCGAGGTCGATCGCGGCGCCCGGCCGGAGCTGCTCGAGGCGAGGCACGCCGCCCGGCGGCAGCTCCATCTCGGTGGTCGAGTACCAGCGCCCCTGGGCCGCGGCGACCCAGCACCACTTCCCGGTCTGCGGGAACGTGACGAAGAACTCCTGCCAGGGCGCGCCGGGCGCGTCGACGCGGTCGACCTGCACGCGCCCGTCGACGAGGAACGGCTCCCTGCCCTGCCAGCGCCCGGAGACGCCGACGCCGAGCGGCGACGGGATCTCGACGAGGTCGCCCATGCGCCCGACCGCGGTGAGGCCTCGATCGGTTCGCGCGACGATGAAGTTGCAGTGCTTGCAGACCTGCGCCGCAGCGCCCGCGAAGCGGAACGTCATCGGCGCCCCGCACTGCGGGCACGTCGCCTGGCGATCGAGGGGGGTGCTCATCGGCGGGTCGTCGTGACCGGCAGGCCCGACAGTGGCGGCAACATACCACCCCGAGGCGCGCCCGCGCGAGGCGCCCGGCCGATAGTTCGCTAAGCTCGCGCGCGTTGGCCTCCCCCGCCCCCGCGCTCCCCCGCCGCTACGTCCACCCGGCGCTCCTCGCGTCGGTGTTCGTCATCGCGACCTCGGGCATCGTCTACGAGCTCGTGACCGGCACCCTCGCGAGCTACGTGCTCGGCGACTCGGTCGCGCAGTTCAGCCTCGTCATCGGCATCTACCTGTTCGCGATGGGCGTCGGGTCGTACCTGTCGCGCTACATCGAGAGCGACCTCCTCGAGCGCTTCGTCGACATCGAGCTCGGCGTCGCGCTCGCCGGCGGCCTGTCGGCGCCGATCCTGTTCAAGATCTACGCCTCGTACGGCGCCTTCAAGGTCGCGCTCTACCTCCTCGTCGCGATCATCGGCGTGCTCGTCGGCCTCGAGATCCCGCTGCTCATCCGCCTGCTCGAGTTCTCCCTCGACCTGAAGGAGCTCGTCGCGCGCGTGCTCGCGCTCGACTACGTCGGCGCGCTCGTCGCCAGCATCCTCTTCCCGTCGATCCTGCTGCCGCACCTCGGCATCCAGCAGACGAGCCTCTTCTTCGGCTTCCTGAACGGCCTCGTCGCGTTCGGCTGCACCTTCCTCTTTCCCATGCCGCGGGCCGTCGTCCTGCGCCTGCGCGGCCGCGCGATCGTCGTGCTCGCGACGCTCGGGGTCGGCTTCTTCGTCGCGACCCGCTTCGTCGAGCGATCCGAGGCGCTCTACTTCGGCGCGCCCATCGTCTACGCCGAGCAGTCGCCCTACCAGCGCGTCGTCCTCACGCAGACCTCACGCACGACGCGCCTCTTCCTGAACGGCAACCTCCAGTTCAGCTCCGACGACGAGGTCCGCTACCACGAGGCGCTCGTACACCCGGCCGTCGCCGCGCTCGGACGCGACCCGCGCACCGTCCTCGTCCTCGGCGGCGGCGACGGCCTCGCGACGCGCGAGCTGCTGCGCTACCCATCGATCGAGCGCATCGTGCTCGTCGACCTCGACGGCGCCGTCACCCGCGCGTTCTCGAACCTGCCCGTCGCGACCAAGCTCAACGGCGGATCGCTCCGCGACCCGCGCGTCGTCGTGCACAACGAGGACGCCTTCCGGTGGTGCGAGGAGTCGACCGACTCGTTCGACCTCGCGGTCGTCGACTTCCCCGATCCCTCGAACTACGCCGTCGGCAAGCTCTACACCGACGCATTCTACCACCTGCTCCGCCAGCGCCTCGGCGTGCGCGGCGTCGCCGTGATCCAGTCGACCTCGCCGCAGTACGCGCGCCAGTCGTTCTGGAGCATCGTCACTACGATCGAGGCCTCGGGCTTCACCGCCGCCCCCTACCACGTCTACGTCCCGAGCTTCGGCGACTGGGGCTTCGTGCTGGTCGGCGCCGAGGGGCTCGCCGCGCCGAGCACGCTGCGCCTCTCGCGCGACGAGCTGCGCTGGCTCGAGCCGTCGACGCTCCCCGAGCTGTTCCGCTTCCCGCGCGACACCGGCCGCGTGCCCGCGCCCGTCAACCGCCTGAACGACCAGAAGCTCGTCGCCATCTACACGCACGAGTGGGGGCAGCTCGGGAGATGACCCCCCTCCCCCCCCACCCCGAAAGCGCCCTTCAGTCCAGGCAGCGCGGCGAGATCGAGCCAAGGATCCGCCCCCCATCGGGGGGATCGGCCAGGGGTGAGGGGTCTCGATGCACCGCCGCGCGTTCCTGACGGCGGTCGCCGGGGGCTGGCTCGCCCAGGCGAGCGGCGCCTCGTCGCGATCGCCGGCGGGCGGCATCCTCGGCGCGGCCGCGTCGGTCGGCCACCTGCTGCGCGACGGCGGCGTGCCCGCGCCGCAAGGCCCGCCCGAGCGCGCGGACGTCGTCATCGTCGGCGGCGGCGTGAGCGGCCTGTCTGCGGCGTGGCGCCTGCGCGAGGCCGGGCTCGACGTGATCGTGCTCGAGATCGAGCCCTTCCTCGGCGGGACGAGCGCCTCGAGCGACGACGGAGCCGCACCGCACCCCTTCGGCGCGCACTACCTCGCCGCCCCGAACCCCGAGGCGCGCGCCGCGCTGCGCCTGCTCTCCGAGATGGGGGCGCTCACGCACTGGGACGCCGCCGGCCGCCCGGTCTTCGATCCGCGCCTGCTCTGCCACGCGCCGCAGGAGCGCATCTTCTTCGAGGGCGCGTGGCACCCCGGCCTCGTACCGCTCGACGCGCTCCGCCCCGACGAGCGCGCCGAGCTCGCCCGCTTCAGCGAGGTCGAGGCCCGCATGACCGCGCGCCTCGGCGCCGACGGTCGGCCCTGGTTCCAGATCCCCGTCGACCAGTCGTCGCGCGACCCCGAGGTGATCGCGCTCGACCGCCTCACGATGGCCGAGTGGCTCGACCGCGAGGGCTACCGCACGCGCTTCCTGCGCTGGTACGTGCGCTACGCGACGCTCGACGACTTCGGCGGCGAGCCCGAGGACGTCTCGGCGTGGGCGGGCCTGCACTACTTCGCCGCGCGCAAGCTCCGCACGCCGGAGCTCGAGGGCAGCCATTTCCTCGTGTGGCCCGAGGGCAACGGCCGGCTCGTGAAGGCGCTCGCCGCCGCCAGCCCCGCGCGCCGCCGCACGGGCACGCTCGTCACGCGCGTCGCGCCGCTCGCCGGCCGCCCCGGCGTCGAGGTCGTCGCGTTCGAGCCCCCCGGCCGCGCCTATCGCCTCGAGGCCCGCGCCGCGATCGTGGCCACACCCGGGTTCGTCGCGCGCCGCCTCGTCCCGGGCGCGGCCGACCGCGGCCTGCCCGATCGCGCCGCGTCGCCGTGGCTGGTCGCGAACCTGCACGTCGATCGCCCCGTCGACCCGGATCTGCCCTGGGACTCGGTGATCTGGGGCGCGGACGGCCTCGGCTACGTCGACGCCCGCCACCAGCTGACGACGCTCTCGGACCGCACCGTGCTCACCTACTACCGCGCGTACGGCGGGGTCGACGTCGCCTCCACGCGCGCCCGCCTCGCGGTCGCCCCATGGGGCGCGCTCGCCGACGACGTGCTGCGCGATCTCGCCCCCGCGCACCCCGACCTGCGCGCCGAGACCTCGCGCATGGATCTGGTCGTGTGGGGCCACGCGATGCCGCGCCCGCGCCGCGGCTTCCTCGGCCACCGCCCGTTCGAGGTCCCGACGACGCTCGCCGACCGCATCGCCTGGGCCCACGTCGACCAGACCGGCCTGGCCCTCTTCGAGGAGGCCCAGGCCCGCGGAGTGCGCGCCGCCGAGTCGCTCGCCGACGCCCTCGGCAAGGACCTCGGCGAGACCTGGCTGTGACCGGCGTCAGGCCTTGATCACGAGCAGGCGCGGCTCGGTCATCTCCTCGACCGTGTAGCGCGGCCCCTCGCGACCCTGCCCGCTGTCGCGCACGCCGCCGTAGGGCATGAGGTCCACGCGGAACGCGGGGACGTCGTTGTGGATGATGCCGCCGACCTCGAGGGTCTCCCAGGCGCGCATCAGCGCGCGCACGTCGTTCGTGAAGATTCCGGCCTGCAGGCCGAAGCGCGTGTCGCCGGCGCGCGCGAGCGCCTCCTCGAGCGAGGCGACCTCCTCGATCACGATCACCGGGCCGAAGACCTCCTCGCGGACCACCTTCGCGTCGCGCCTCGCGCCCTCGATCAGCGTAGGCGGGCAGATCGCGCGGTCGCGCGGGCCGCCCGCGAGCACGCGAGCGCCGCCGGCCTTGGCCTCCTCGATCCACTCGGCGACGCGCGCCGCGTTGCCCTCGTCGATCAGCGGGCCGCAGACGGTCGCGTCGAGCGACGGGTCGCCGAAGGGCGTCGCGCGCGTGGCCGCGACCAGCGCGTCGCGGAACGCCGCGTACACGTCGCGGTGCACGATCACGCGCTGCACCGAGATGCACGACTGGCCGGCCTGGTAGAAGCCCCCGGTGGCGCAGCGCGCGGCCGCGACCTCGACGTCCGCGTCGGCGAGGACGATCGCCGCGGCGTTGCCGCCGAGCTCGAGCGTCACCCGCTTCTTGCCGGCGTCGCGCTTCATGCGCCAGCCGACCTCCGCGCTGCCCGTGAACGTGAGCAGCCGGATCCGGTCGTCCTCGACGAGGCGCTGCCCCACCGCGCGCTCGCACGCGACGACCGAGAGCGCGCCCGAGGGCAGCCCGGCCTCGGCGCACACGTCCGCGAGGGCGAGCGCCGACAGCGGCGTCGACGACGCCGGCTTGACGACGTTCGCGCAGCCGGCCGCGATCGCCGGGCCGACCTTGTGAGCGACCAGGTTCAGCGGGAAGTTGAACGGCGTGATCGAGGCCACGGGCCCGACCGGGAAGCGGCGGGTGAACGCGATGCGCCCTTCGCCCGGGCGCGCTGCGTCCACCGGGATCTCGTGGCCGCCGAGGGCGCGGCAGGCGTCCGCGCTCGCGCGGAACGTGTCGATCGCGCGGACGACCTCGGTGCGCGCGTAGGCGATCGGCTTGCCCGTCTCGCGACGGATCGTGTCGGCGAGCTCCTCGCTGCGCGCGCCGAGCCCCTCGGCGACGCGCTCGAGGATGCGCGACCGCGCCTCGCGCGTCAGGGCCGCGAGCGCCGGCTGCGCCCGCACCGCCGCGTCGACGGCCGCGTCGAGCACCGCGGGCGGCGCTAGCGTCGCCTCGCCGACCACGCTGCCGTCCCAGGGGTCGCGGACCGCGAGGGGCTTGCCCTCGTCCAACCACTCCCCGCCGATGAAGTTCCCGAAGCTCTGCATGGCGCGCTTCCTCTCCCTGTCGCAAAAACGCCGAGCCGGCCAGGGCCCAATCGCCCCGAATCCGGGGCCCTACGCCGACCGTGTACGAGCCAACGTCGACCCCCTGCCGGTTCAACTTGCGCCGAGGGGAGTCCCCGCGTCTACTCTCGCGTCATGCGAACCCGGTTCGCCGGGCAGACCGACGTAGGGCTGCAGCGCGATCACAACGAGGACAGCCTCCTCCTCATGCCGGACTACCGCGTCGTCGCCGTCGCCGACGGGATGGGAGGGCACCGTTCGGGCGACGTGGCGAGCCAGCTCGCCGTCTCGACGCTGGAGGACTTCTTCCAGGTGACCGTCGACCGCGACGCGACCTGGCCGTTCCCCGCCGACCCGAACCTGAGCGAGGAAGAGAACTACGTCGTCACGAGCTTCCGGCTCGCGAACCGGCGCATCTTCGATCGGTCGCTCAAGACGGTCGCCGACTTCGGCATGGGCACGACGATCGTCGCGGCCATGTTCGCGCGCGGCGCCGACCGCGTGACGATCGGCCACGTGGGCGACAGCCGCTGCTACCGCGTGCGCGGCGGCGAGATCGCCCAGCTCACGCGCGATCACTCGCTCATCAGCGACGCCGCGCACATGGCCCCGTGGATGACCGAAGAGGAGGTCCGCCAGCTCCCGTCGAACGTCATCACGCGGGCGCTCGGCATCCGCGAGGACGTGCTCGTCGACATCGTCACCGACGAGACGCACGCGGGCGACGTCTACCTGCTCTGCTCCGACGGCCTCTCCGGCATGCTGAACGACGCCGAGATCCTCGAGGTCGTCACGACCTCCAGCACGCTCGACGAAGCCTGCCGCACGCTGATCGGCCGCGCGAACCTCGCCGGCGGCAACGACAACATCACCGTCGTCCTCGCGCGCGTCGAAGACGACGACCAGGCGACCGAGCAGCCTCCGCCGGCGGCGTCCCCGAGGCGCGACGAGCTGCCCACGACCCCCTCGCCGCCACCGTCCTCGCCGCCGCCGTCCTCGCCGCCGCCGTCCTCGCCGCCCACGCCCCGCGGCAGCGACCCGCCGCGCTGACCGGCAGCCCCCGGGCGGCGCGCGTGCCTCCCGGGCGCCACGGGGCGGGTCGCGGCGCCCGCAAGCGCTCCGACGCAGCCTCTGCCCCGCTCGACGGCCCGACGCCGCCCGCCGGACGACGGGAGCGAAGGGTGCCGCGCCCGCCTACAGGACGAACTGGTCTTCGAGCTCGAGGACCTGCAGGTTGTGCCCCTCGATCGCCGCGCACTCGCGCTCCACCTCGGCCTGGAAGTACGGCTTGATGTGGTAGAGCAGCGTCGGTAGCTCGCGCGGGGTCCGGAGCTTGCGGAGGTCGACGGCGAGCGTGCCGGGCGTGTGGTGGCCGCTCGCGAGCGCGACGCGACGCTCGCGCTCGGGGAAGCTCACTTCCATGAGTAGCGCACGCAGGTCGCGCTCCTCGTTGAGCACCTCGAAGAGGCGGTCGGTGGGCCCCGTATCGCCGCTGTACCCGAGCGCGCCGCCGGTCGGCGACGTGATGACGAAGCCCGCCGACTCGATCGAGTGGTTGACGAGCACGGGCTTCACCGAGAAGCCGGCGATCACGGCCGTCCGCTCCGGCTCGAGCTCCTGAAACCGGATGGTCGGCTCGGTCACGCTCGGGATCGCCGTGAAATCGGGCCACAGCACGTTGTTGAAGAAGTGCGCTCGCAGCGCCGCGAGCGTGCCGCGCGTGCCCGCGATGACGAGCGGCGGCAGCCCCATCTGGCAGCGGTTGTCGGCCAGCGTCGCGAGGTCGCGGACGTGGTCGAGGTGCGCGTGGCTCACGACGCACGCCTCGAGGCGCGCCTGCGCGGCGAGGTCGAGCCCGCTCGTCACGGAGCCGGCGTCGAGCGCGAGCACCTCGTCGATGACGAAGGCGCACGTGCGGTGCTTGGTCGTCTCCCCGCCATGGCACCCAACGACGTAGAGGTCCACGCTGGCTACGCCTCTCCGCCGAACTTCTGGGGCATCTCGAGGAACTCGAAGAACTCGCGCAGGCGGTCCGCGTCCGCGACCACGATGCCGCCCGGGTCCTCCCACGCGAGGCGAAGGCGACGCAGGCGCGCCATGACCTCGACCGCGACGGACGCGTCGACGCCGACCTCGCGCGCGACGTCGGACGAGCTCACCCGCACCCGGACGCCCTCGGGCACGGGCTCGCCGAAGCTCTCGGCGTGGCGCATCAGCGCGAGCATCACGCGCGCCTTGGGATCGCGGTGCATCAGCACCTCGACGAGCGTGTCGGCCGAGTCGAGCCGCCGCGCGAGCTTCTTGATGAGCCGCACCGCGATCTCGCTGTTCTTCGCGACCATCTGCTCGAGCGTGTGCGCCTCGATGACGAGGCAGCTCGCAGCCTCGATCACGGTCGCGGTCGCCGTGCGCGGCTTGCCGTTGAGGATCGCGAGCTCGCCGAGGAACTCGCCCGGGCCGAGCACCGCCAGCACCTTGTGCTCGCCCCCGATCTCCTTCGTGATGCGCACCGCGCCGACCTGGACGACGTACATCACGTCGCCGCGCTCCCCTTCGCGGAACAGCACGTCCCCCGCCTGGAACTCCTGACCGAACCGGGCGGCGAGCGGATCCGACATCGACGTGCAGTGTACCGCCGCGCGGAAGCTGCGGTCAAAAACGCCAAGGGCCCCGAGCCTCTCGGCCCGGAGCCCTCGACGTTCGCGGCGCGCCGTGGGCGCGCCCGCGGCCGGTCAACCCATGTCGAAGTCGTCCATGCCGCCCATGCCGCCCATGCCGCCCATGCCGCCCATGCCGCCCATGCCGCCCATGCCGCCCATGCCGCCGCCGCCGGCGGACGCCTTGGATTCCTTCTTCGGCTTGTCGGCGATCACGGCCTCGGTGGTGAGCATCAGGCCGGCGACGCTCGCGGCGTTGCCGAGCGCGTGGCGCACGACCTTCGCCGGGTCGATGACGCCCGCGGCGAGCAGGTCCTCGTAGGTGTCCGTCGCCGCGTTGTAGCCGAACGCGCCCGAGCCGCTGCGCACGCGCTCGACGACCACGACGCCGTCGACGCCCGCGTTGTTCGCGATCTGGCAGAGCGGCGCCTCGAGGGCCTTGCGCACGATGCGGACGCCCGCGTCGCGCTCGTCGCCGAACTTCACGCCGTCGAGCGCGCTCGCGGCGCGCAGGAGCGCGACGCCGCCGCCCGGGACGATGCCCTCCTCGACGGCCGCGCGGGTCGCGTGGAGCGCGTCCTCGACGCGGGCCTTCTTCTCCTTCATCTCGGTCTCGGTCGCCGCGCCGACGCGCACGACCGCGACGCCGCCCGCGAGCTTCGCGAGGCGCTCCTGGAGCTTCTCGCGGTCGTAGTCGCTCGTCGTGTCGCCGATTTGCTTGCGGATGGCCTCGATACGGCCCTTGATGGCGCTCTTCTCGCCAGCGCCGCCGATGATCGTGGTGGTGTCCTTGTCGATCTCGACGCGCGAGGCGGTGCCGAGCTCCTTGAGCGTCGCGCCCTCGAGCTTCTGGCCGAGGTCCTCCATGAACGGCGTGGCGCCGGTGAGGATCGCGATGTCCTTGAGCATCTCCTTGCGACGGTCGCCAAAGCCCGGCGCCTTGACGGCCGCGACCTTGAACGTGCCGCGCAGGCGGTTCACGACGAGCGTCGCGAGGGCCTCGCCCTCGACGTCCTCGCTGAGGATGAGGAGCTCGCGCCCCGCGCGGACGACCTGCTCGAGCAGCGGCAGGAGGTCGGCCATCGCCGAGATCTTCTTCTCGTGGATGAGGATGAGCGGGTCGGTGAGGACGGCCGTCATCTTCTCCGGGTCGGTCACGAAGTAGGGCGACGCGTAGCCGCGGTCGAACTGCATGCCCTCGACGGCGTCGAGGTCGGTCGTGCTCTTCTTGTTCTCCTCGACCGTGATGACGCCCTCCTTGCCGACCTTCTCCATGGCCTCGGCGAGGATGTTGCCGATCTCGGTGTCGCCGTTCGCGCTGATCGTGGCGATCTGGGCGATCTGGGCCTTGTCCTTGGTCGGGACGGCCGTCGCCTTCACGGCGGCGAGCACGAGCGCGACGGACTCGTCGATGCCGCGCTTGTGGTCCATCGGGTTGTGGCCGGCCTCGACGAGGCGCAGGCCCTCGCCGTAGCTCGCCTGCGCGAGCACGGTGGCGGTGGTGGTCCCGTCGCCGGCCTTGTCGCTCGTCTGCGACGCGACCTCGCGCACCATCTGGGCGCCCATGTTGTCGTGGTTCGATACGAGCTCGCTCTCGGTGGCGCCGGTGACGCCGACC
>CAIVJW010000296.1 GCA_903906315.1 uncultured delta proteobacterium
CCGCGGCCGTCGCGCCGCCGCCGGCACCGACGCGCCCGCGCGAGCCCACGCGCTCGCCGCCCGGCGCCGTGCCGGTCGCATCGAGCCCGCAGCCCGCGGCCGTGAGCGCGCAGCCGAGGGCGATCCACGTTCCGGCAGGAGCACCCACGCCCTCGACCTTAGGGGGATCGCGCTACGCCGCAAGAGGGAGCGCGAGCCCTCCCGGCGGCGCGAGAGGGCCGGCGCGCGGCCGAGGTCGCACGAGCCCGCGCGGCTTCGCCGGTTTCTTGGCCCGCCCACGGGCCGCGGTGGACGGATGGGCGCGTTGAGCCCCGAGGCCGCCCCCGCCGATCTCCTGGTCGCGATCGCCGCGCTCGGCGTCGTCGCGGCGGTCGTCCAGACGCTGCGCCTGTGGCTCCGGGGCGCGCTGGCGCGACGGTCGTTGCGAGCGCGGTGCGAGCGGGCCGCGCGGGGCGAGGTGCGGGCCGAGGGGCTGCTCACCCGGCTCGGCTACGAGGTGATCGGCCGGCAGGCCGCGGGCGCGTGGACGGTGCGCGTCGACGGGCGCGAGGTGCGGGTCGACGTGCGCGCCGACTACGTCGTCGAGCGCGCGGGGCGTCGGTTCGTCGCCGAGGTGAAGACCGGCCGCGCCGCGCCGCACGTCGAGAGCTCGGCGACGCGCCGGCAACTGCTCGAGTACCGCTTCGCGTTCGACGTCGACGGGGTGCTGCTCGTCGACGCCGAAACCGACGCGGTGCGCGAGGTCGTCTTCCCGCTCCCCACGATCGCCGGTCCGTCGCCGTGGCTCGCGCGCGTCCTCGTCGCGCTGGCGCTCGCGGTGGGCGCCGCGATCGGCGTGACGTTCGCGGAGCCGCTGCGCGCGCTCGCGGCGAGCGTGGCGGGAGCGGCGCGCGAGGCCGAGGCGTCCTCGCGGGCCCCGTAGCGCACCGACGCGGCCCTCGAGGCGCCGCGCGCGCCCCGATTCACAGCCTGAACGCCGTCATCGCCGTCGCGCCCGCCGTCACGGTCACGCTGCGCGTCGCCTTCGCCCCGCCCCCCTCGGGCTTGCAGGCGACGGAGTAGACGCCCGGCTCGAGCCGCAGCTTCAGGTTGGTCGCCGTGCCCTTCGCGGCTCCGTTCACCGAGAACGCGCACGTCCCCCCGACCGCGACCGCGACGAGCGTCCCCTGGCTCGCGCCGGCCGCGGCGACCGGCGCCGGCGGCGCGTTGCCGGCGAAGGCCACGGGCGAGGGCGCCGCCGGCGCGGCGATCGGCTTCGGGCCGGTCGGCGCGGGCGACGCGGGCTTGTTCGAGGGGGCGGCCGCCGAGGCGCGAGGCGGCGGCGGGGGGATCTCGACGACCGCCGCGGCCGTCGCGGTCGGCGCGGGCGCGGAGGTCGCGAGGGGCGAGGGCGCGGGCGCGGGATCGGCCGTCGGGGCTGGGGCCGGATCGCTGGTGGCGACGGGCGCAAGATCGCCGATCGGCGCCGGCCGCGGATCGGCGGCCGCGGCGTTCGCGGGCTCGTTCGAGGCGGCCGCGGGCGCTGCGAGCGCGGACAGGGCCGGCACGGCGCGGCCCGTCGCGATCTCGGCCCCGCGCGAGCGCGCCTTGACCAGCACGAGCCCGACCAGCATCGGCAAGAGCACGCACGTCCCGAGGATCGCCACGACCGCCACGCTCCGGAGGTGCCGATCGGCGGCCGCCTCGTCGGGCGCGGCGTGGACCAGCGTGGGCGGCGTCAGGCCCCACCGCGCGGCCTCGGGATCGGGCGACGACGCGGGCGGATCGGGTCCCCGCGGAGCGATCGCCTCCGAGGGCAGCGCGGGCGCGGGCGGGATCGCGGGGTACGGGGCGGGCGCGGCCGAGTACGCCCCCGACGGCGCGGGCGTCTGCGCGATCGTGATGCCGGACGCGGCGCCCGCGAAGAGCGGGCCCTTCGGGGGCGCGCTGGGCGCGTTGGAGCCCGGGTCCCCGGTCCCGGCGCGCACCTCGACGACCGACGACGGGCGGTGGATCTCCGTCGCCGTCCCGTCCTCGCGCTCCACGCGCGGCGGCGGCGGGCGCGACGGTGGCCGCGACGCGCGCCCGGGGTCGGCCCCCGTCGCGCGCGCGTGATCCTCCACCTGCGCGAGGTGCCCGATGCGCTGCACGAGCACCCTCCCCTCGGGCGAAGCCCACGGCGCGAGCGCGGCGGCGAAGGCGTACACGCTCGCGAAGCGCCGATCGGCGTCCTTGGCGATCGCCCACGCGATCACGCCTTCGATCCCGGAGGGCACGTCGGGCCGCAGCGACGTGATCGGCACCGGATCCTCGCTCAGGATGGCGAGCATCACGCTCGAGGCGTGCCCGGCGAACGGCGCCCGCCCGGCAAGCATTTCGTAGAGGATCGCGCCGAGCGACCACACGTCGGTGCGGCCGTCGATCCCGCGGGCGTTGCGCACGAGCTCCGGCGACGAGTACGGCGTCATGCCGAACGCCGCGGTCGCGGTGACCTCCGCGTTGCCGGCCGTCGAGGCGACCTCGCGCATCAGCTTGGCCACGCCGAAATCGATCACCTTCACGAGCGGCTCGCCGCCGACGCGCTGCCCCACGAAGACGTGGGCGGGAGACAGCTCGCGCAGCAGGATCGCGTGCACGTGCGTCTCGGCCACCGCCTCCGCGATCTGGAGCGCGTAGTCGACGGCCTCTTCGAACGGCAGCGCGCCGCGGTCGCGGAGCAAGACCCGGAGATCGCGCCCGTCGAGGAACTGCCGAACGAGATAGAGGCCGCCGTCGGGGAGCGATCCGACGTCGATGATGCGCGCGACGTGCTCGGACTCGAGCTTGGCGAGCACCCGGCACTCGCGGCGGAAGCGCTCGACCTCGCGGTCGTCGCAGAGCGAAGGCGCGAGGACACGGATGGCGACGCGCTGGTCGAACTCGACGTGGAACGCCTCGAGCAGCAGCCCGCGCGATCGGCCGAGCACGGCGTGCACGCGGTATTTGCCCGCGACGACGTCTCCCGGCCTGAGCTCCTCGGATCGCATGGTGCAGGCCGCCTCGCCGCGAGCCGGAGGCGCGGGGTGAGCGGCCGCGGGAGGATAGCGCGTCGAGCGAGCGGGAGCGCGCCGAACCCCCGCGCCCGTGTCACCGCGCCAGCGCCGCCGGCACCGCCAGCCGCAGCACGCCCGCCGGCACGCCGATCTCGAACACCGCGCCCCGCCGGTCGGCGAGGCCGAGCCGCAGGAGGCCATCGGGCCTCACGAGCGCGAACGGCGCACGCGCCACCGGCACGGCGCGCCCGTCGGCCGCGACGAACACGAGGACCTCGCGCACCCCTCCCGCGCGCCCGCCGGACGCGCCCTCCTGCGGGCGCGCGCACCGCGACGCGACCGAGGCGTTGCGCTCCTCGGTCGCGCACCGGGCGAGCGCGCGACGC
>CAIVJW010000297.1 GCA_903906315.1 uncultured delta proteobacterium
CCGCGACCTCGTGGCCGAGACGCTGCTCGCCAACGACGACCGGTTCCTCGACGACGCGAGCCGCCATCGGATTCCAGGGCCCCAGACTTCGTTCCGGTTGGGCGATCCGGGCCGAAACCCCCATGGTTCGGGTTCATGAAATAGTTTGGAATCCGTCTCCTCGCCGAGACCGGCACCGCGCGCCTCCCGCTCCCCGGCGACCGGCGGCGGCGGCTTCTGGTGTTCCGGGCCGGATGGGTTGTTGAACAGCGGAACGAACCCTGGGGCCCTCGCTCCAGCCGAGCGGCCGAAGGCCCGCTCCGTCACGCCTCTTGCGCGCGTGCCGCGGCGCCGCCCGCGGGACACACGAAGGGGGCGTCGTCCTTCGTGGGCTCGATGAAGCGCAGGCCGGCGTCCGGCTGACCAGGGTCGACATTGGTGATGAGCTGCCCGCTCGCGAGCACGTCCTCGGTGAGGCCGCAGTTCGGGCAGGCCAGCAGGTCGCGATCGTTCGGGAACAGCCCAAGGCGTCGGGCCTGCTCCTGCACCTCCTGGAGCTGACGAACGAGGGGCGTGACCCGCCAAGGTGTGGCCCGCGTCGCCCGGAACGCTCGCCGCGGTCGTCGCCGAGGCGGGGTAGCCGCAGCTCGGTGACGAGGGGCCCCGCGGCGCGATCGCGGCCGGCCCGTCGTGAGCGCGCCCGCCCTCGAAATCGCCGACGACGCGGGCTGCCGGGACCTGGCGGCGGCCTCGCTCCTCCATGGCGGCCGCCACCCCTCGGGCCTCGCGGATCGCCGAAATGAGCTAGGAAACAAGGGCATCTCAGCTGCGGCACGCCGCTCGCAGTTGCGCGCCGGAATGGCATCGTCCCTCGCTCCCCGAATCGGCCGCGCCGCCGTCTACGAGCGCCACCGCCCCGAGACGACTGCCCTCTACGAAGTCGTCAGCGACAACCTCGACACGCTCTACGCGGCCATCGACGACGGCGCACTCGACGTGCGCATCCCGAAGCACGCAAAGAAGGAGCTCGACGCGTTCCTCGACTGCGGCCTGCTCTGCCGAGGCTTTGCGCGCTTGTGGTGCGCGGGATGCAACGAGAGCCGCCTCGTCGCATTCAGCTGCAAAGGCCGCGGATTCTGCCCCTCATGCATGGGCCGCCGCATGTGCGCCACGTCCGCGAATCTCATCGACCACGTCCTGCCCGAGGTCGCTCTGCGCCAGTGGGTGCTCACGTTCCCGTTCGCGTGGCGCCGCCGACTCGCGAAGGACGGCGCGCTCTTCGCCGACCTCACGCGCCTCTTCGTCGAGACCGTGCAGTCGTTCTACGCGAAGCGCGAGGCTCGGCGCGGCGCGAAGACGGGCTCCATCACCGCCCTGCAGCGCACGTCGTCCGATCTCCGTCTGAATCCGCACCTGCACGCTCTCTTCCTCGACGGCGCGTACCACGAGGCCGGCGGCGAGCTTGCGTGGGTGGAGCTCCCGCACCTGCGCACGCGCGAGGTCGGCGACATCCTCGAGCACGCGCTTCGCCGCATGGACAAGCATCTTCGCCGCCGCGGCCTCCTCGACGTCGCGACTGCCAATGACGCCGACGCCGACCACGGCGCTGCCGATGCGGAGGACGCGCTCGCCGCCTCCGCCGTCTCTGGCCAGACCCCGCCCGCAGGACCGCAGTGGACGCGCGGGTTGCCGCCTGCGCCGGCGAGCGCGCTGTCCTTCGACAAGCCGCTCTGCGTCTCGCTCGATGGGTTCACGTTGCACGCGGCCACGCGCGCCGGGTCCCACGATCTCGCCGGCCGCGAGGCCCTGCTGCGCTATGCGCTTCGCCCGCCCCTCGCGACCGACCGTCTCGAGACGCGCCCCGATGGCCTCGTGCGGATCACGCTGAAGCGCGCCTACGCTGACGGCACACTCGCCGTCGATCTCGATCCGCTCTCGCTGATTTGCCGCCTCGCGACGAGCGTTCCGCCGCCGCGCTATCACACCGTCAAGTACGCGGGCGTCCTCGCCCCGGCGAGCCCGTGGCGCGCGCGTGTCGCGCCGAAGCCCGCGGAGCCCGAGAAGGCCGAGCCCGAAGGCGAGCCCAAGCGCGGGCGGGGCGGCAGCACCTACCGGCCGTGGGCCGAGTTGCTGATGAGGACGTTCGGGATCGACGTGCTCGAGTGTCCGAAGTGCAAGGGACGCATGAAGCTGATCGCGATGGTCACCGAGCGCTCGAGCATCCGGCCCTTCCTCACCGGGGTCGGCGAGCTCGTCGACGTTCCCGAACGATCACCGAGCCGCGGGCCGCCGTACTGGAAGTCGGTCGTGATGCGCCGCAAGGCGACGGGCGACGCGGAGTAGAGGGGGGCGGGGCGGGATGGAACCACGGGCGACGCGAGCGCCGCCCTTCGGGCGAAGGTGCGCGCGCCGGGCGAAATTCGCGCGCGAACCGTGGCCGGTGCCGGCGCGAACCGCGGCCGGTGACGAGCCGGGAAGCCGTCCGGCTAGCCCGTCGAGCCGGTTGCCGGGGTTCGGGCGGGAACGCGGTGGAGGTGGATTCGGGCTTGTTTTGCTTACGCGCC
>CAIVJW010000298.1 GCA_903906315.1 uncultured delta proteobacterium
CCCCCGTGGTAGCCTGGCCCACATGACCGGCCCCGCCGCACCGCTCTCGTCGGGCGTCGAGATCGGCCGCGTCATCGAGCAGCGCTACCGCATCCTCGCGCTGCTCGGCCGCGGGGGCATGGGCGTCGTCGTGCGCGCCGAGGACCTGCGCCTCGGCCGCGACGTCGCGCTCAAGCTCCTGCCGCCGGAGACCGTCGGCGACGCGCAGGCCCGCGCGCGCCTGCTGCGCGAGGCGCGCGCGATGGCCGCCTTCACCCACACGAGCGTCGTCCACGTCTACGACGTCGGCGAGACCGACGACGGCGGCGCCTACCTCGCCATGGAGCTCGTCGACGGTGAGACCCTGCGCACCAAGATCGCCAGCGCGTGGCCGATCGCCTCCCGGCTCCGCGCGCTCGCCGAGATCGCCCGGGCGCTCGCCGCCGCGCACGCCTCGGGCCTCCTGCACCGCGACGTGAAGCCCGACAACGTCATGGTCCGCGCCGACGGCCGCGCCCTGCTCCTCGACTTCGGCATCGCGCGCGTCGAGACGACCTCGCTCGCCACCCTCGACGCCGTGAAGCTCACGGGGCCCGACATGGTCGTCGGCACGCTCGCGTACATGTCGCCCGAGCAGGCGTGCGCCTCGCCGCTCGACGCCCGTTCGGATCAGTTCTCGTTCGCCGTGATGGCCTTCGAGGTCCTCTCGGGCGCGCTGCCCTGGCCCGGCACCACGGCGGCCTCGATCCTCTCCGCGCTGCTCACGCGCCCCGCGCCGCCGGTCTCCTCGTGCGCCCACGTGCCCCTCGCGATCGACGCCGTGATCGCGCGCGCGCTCGAGAAGGATCCCGAGAAGCGCCACGCGTCGATGGACGCGATCGCCGACGCGATCGAGGCCGTCGCCGCCGAACCCGGCGCGACCTCGGGCGCCGCGAGCGACGCCTTCGCGAGGACCGAGGCCGCGCGCACGCCCGCGCGATCGAGCGAGGCCTTCGCCGCCACCCTCGCCGCGCCCACGCCGAGGTCGGGCGAGGCGGCGCCGTCCGCTCCGGCGGCGAGCCCGGACGCACGGCCCCCGCGGCTCGGACGCGCGCGGGTCGCCTCTGCGATCGCGGTCGTGGTCGCGATCGTCGTCGGCGCCGCGGCGGCGACGACCGTCCTGCACACGCACCGGCCCGGCGCGTCGACGCCGCACGAAGGGGCTCCCGCCGCGTCGGCGATCGTGGCCGACGCGGGCACGATCGCGCACGACCTCGCGGTCGGCACCTCGAACGAGAAGGCGCGCGGCGCGTTCCTCGCCGCGCTCCAGCTCTGGCACGACGGCGACGAGCTCGGCGGGGCGATCGGCTTCGACGAGGCGCGATCGATCGACCCGGGGTACGGCGCGGCCCACCTCTGGCTGGCAGCCATCCAGTCGGCGAACGACCTGATCTCGGCGCGCAGGGCGCTCGAGAAGGCCTTCGCGCTCCGCGCCTCGATGAGCGCCGCCAACCGGACGTTCCTCGAGGCGCTCCTCCCGTACGTGCAAAGGGAGCCCCCCGATCCGGCCGCGTGCATCGCGAAGCTCGAGGACGCGGCGCGCGCGAGCCCCGAGGCGGCCCACCTGTGGTTCTGGCTCGCGATGGTGCGGTTCAACACGGTCGGGCCGTCCGAACAGACGATGGCGGACATGTCCCGGGCGACCACGGCCGACCCGACGTTCGTGGGACCGCTCCCCGCGATGGGACAGAACCTCGCCTATCTGGGGCGCTTCGACGAGGCGATCGCCACGCTCACGCGCTGCCTGGAGCTGGCTCCGTCCGCGGCCACGTGCCTCGACAACCGCGTCTGGATCCACCAGATGCGCGCCGACTGCGACGCGGTCGAGGCCGACGCGCGGCGACTCCAGGCCGCCTCGTCGCAGAGCAGCAACGCCTACGTCTACCTCGCAGACGTCGCGACCGCGAAAGGGCGACCGCTCGAGTCGGTCGAGGATCTCCTCAGCCAGGCCGCCTCCCGCGTGCCCGCCTCGGATCGGCCGATCGCGGGGATCTCGGCGCGCGCGGCGGTGGCGACGCTGCGCGGCGACTTCGAGGCCGCGCAGCGCGTGCTCGCCGAGGCGTCGCCGGTCCTCGCGCCCCTCTCCGACCAAGCGAGCCACTACCAGGTGAGGGCGTTCGAGACGGCGCTCGCCCTGGAGTCCGGCAAGACGGACCAGGCCGGCCGGCTCGCCGAGGACATCCTCCGGCGCAAGGACTCGTGGCTGGCGGACCCGCGCAGCGAGGACTGGGCGATCGCACGAGACCTCGAGCCCTACTTCCTCGACGTGCAGCGAAGGGCCGGCCGGATCTCGGCAACCTACCGCGCGAGCCGGCGCGACGCCTGGACGGCGGCCTGGCGCGCGAAGGCGGTCCCTTTTCACCGGAAGTACCTGTGGCTGAACGCCCAGGCGGCGCTCGTCGACGACGAGGAGGGCGCGCGCGAGGCGCTGGCGGCTCAGCCCGAAGGCGGGATCCCGCCCTTCTACACGCAGACGTACCCCGACGAGGGCCTCGGCAAGATGTACCTCCTCGCCGGCCGCGCCGCCGAGGCCCTGCCCTACCTCCGGCGCGCGGCCCTCGGCTGCTACGGGGCCGAGAACCCGCTCGGCTACGTCCGGGCGGCGCTGCCCCTCGGCCAGGCGCTCGAGCAGACCGGCGACCGCGACGGGGCGTGTCGCGCCTACGCGAGCGTCACGGCGCGCTGGGGCAAGGCCAAGCCCCGCAGCGTGACGGCCGAGAAGGCCAAGGCGGCGGCCAAGGCGCTCCGCTGCCCCGCGCCCTGACCGTCGGTCACCCGGCGTCGCCCGGCGCGCACCCGAGGTCGCCATTCGACCACCCCGCGTGCCCCGCGGATCGTCCCCGGTGCCCCAGGCGCGACGTCGGGTGTCCCGCCGGGCACCGCGCGTGTCCCGCCGGGCACCGCGCGTGTCCCGCCGGGCACCTCGGGTGACCTGGGGGCACGTCGATCACGCCCGGACCACCCGAGGCGCGTCGCCGCGCGCGTCAGCCGCCGGCGGGCTTCGCGGGCGCCTTGCGCTTGGCGGCCTTCGCGTAGAAGTCGAGCGCCGGAGAGGCCGAGGCGCGGAGCTTCTTGTCGAGCTTCGCGTTGGCCCGGATGATCGCGTACGCAGGGCCGGAGACGTCCTTGGCAATCGCGCCGGACGCGAGCACGTCGTCGCTCACGCGCGCGCCGATCGCGACGAGCTCGGCGGCGATGGGCGCGAGCAGCCGGCGGCGGGCGAGGGCCGCGCGGGCGGGCGCGGTCTCGACGACCGCGTCGTCCACTCCGTGATCGTGCCCGGCGAGGGCCTGGAAGTGCGCGGGGTGGCCGTCGACGGTGTCGAGGATGGTGACCACGGCCGAGTCCTCGCCGTCGCGGAGCCTGCCATTCGAGTGGAGGCGCTCGTCGCCCGTCAGCGCCGCGAGCCCGTGAGGCTCCAGCGTCGCGCGAATGGCCGCGAGCTGCGCGAGCACGTTCGCCGCGGCCTTCTCGAGCCCCTGCTCGCCGGCCGCGTTGCCGCCCTTCTTCGAGACGCTCTTCTTGGCTTTTGCCATCGTCACCTCCAGCGCCCTCCGGGGCGCTCCATCCAGGCACTGTCGCGCACCCATCGATGGATTGGCAAGCATCGATTCGAGCCCGCGGTCCCGCACGGCGAGAGCCCCCGTGGTAGCCTGGCCCACATGACCGGCCCCGCCGCACCGCTCTCGTCGGGCGTCGAGATCGGCCGCGTCATCGAGCAGCGCTACCGCATCCTCGCGCTGCTCGGCCGCGGGGGCATGGGCGTCGTCGTGCGCGCCGA
>CAIVJW010000299.1 GCA_903906315.1 uncultured delta proteobacterium
CGGCTTCGGGGGCAGCGCCGCGCGCGGCGGGTCCGGCGCGAAGTCCGGCTCGACCGGCGCGGGCGGCGCGATCTTCGTCGGCTTCGACGGGCGCGGAGGGTCGGGGGCGAAGTCCGGCAGATCGCTGGGCTCGCGGGTAGGCGTGCGACGCGCGGGCACAGCACGCGGCGCGGCCGGCGGCCGAGGCTCGGCCGCGACGGCCGCAGCCGAGGCGACCGCGGAGGAGGGAGCGATCGCGGGAGGCGCGAGCGACGCCGACGCGGGCGGATCGGCGAGCGGCGGCGCGACCGACGGGGAGGGCGACGCGGAAGGCGACGCGGAGGCGGCGACGATCGAGGTCCTCGCGACGGCGGGGGCGTCCCAGCTCGCGTCGCTCGGCGGCGCCCCTCGCCTCACGATCATGCCGATCCCCAGGCCGAAGACGACGCCGGCCACGAGCCCGCCGAAGAGCCCCGCGAGCTGCCCGCGGCGCGTCTTTCTCGCCTGCTCGCTGAGCGACAGCGACCGGCTCGCCACCGACGGGGTGAACGCCGGCCTCGACTGCGACTGCGGTGGCGGCGACTGTGGCGACTGCGGCAGCGACTGCGACGGCGGCGGCGCGCTCGGTCGCGCAGGCTCGGCCGGCTGCGTCGTCGGGAACGTGGCGGTGTCGGTCGTGTCGTCCGAGACGATGGCCCTAGCCTTCGGGAGCGGCTCGGCGGCCCGCGGCGCGCCCGGCGATCGCGCCCGCTCGATCGCGGCGGCCAGCGCGGCCGTGTCGAAGCTCTCGTCGGTCGTCGTCGACTCGAAGTCGACGATCGTGCTCGCCTTCGCGAGGTCGCGCAGCGCGGCGAGCTCGGCAAGCATCAGCGCCGCGTCGTCGTAGCGCTTGCCGGGGTGGCGCTCGAGCGCGTGCGCCACGACCTGCGCGAGCCCGATGGCGACGCGGTCCGTCCGCCCGAGGTCGAGCAGCGGCGCGTCGGTCGTGAGCTTGGCGCGCGCGAGCGGCCCCTCGCCCATCGCCCCGAACACGTGCCGACCCGCGACGGCGCGGAACAGGATCGCCCCGAGCGCGTAGAGGTCCGCGCCGAAGCCGACCTTGCGCGAGCTCAGGATCTGCTCGGGCGCCATGTACTCGATCGTGCCGAGCACCATGTTCGTCTTGGTGATGCCCGTCAGGCTCTCGTCGTCGTCGTCGCCGGCGCTCGCGCCCGAGATGACGCGGCTGATGCCGAGGTCGATGAGCACGGCGCGCACGCGACCGCTCGCGAGCGGCCGCAGGATCACGTTGCCCGGCTTGAGATCGCGGTGGACGATGTGCGATCGGTGCAGGTCGCAGAGCGCGCCCGCGAGGTCCGTGCCGAGATCGAGGGTCTCCTCGACCGTCAGCTTGCGCCGCCCGAGCACGTCCGCGAGCACGTCGCCGGGGATGAGCTCCATGATGATCAGCAGCCCGCTCGCCTCGTCGTGCACGAAGTCGAGCACGCGCGCGACGTAGTCGCTCTGGAGCCGGCCGAGCAGCTGCGCCTCACGCTTGAAGCGCGCGATGGCCTCGTGGTTCGCGGCGCCGCCCGGCAGGACGCGCTTGATGGCGACCTGGAAGCCGAGGTCGACCTGCTCGCCGATCCACACCTCGCCCATGCCGCCGGTCGCGATGCGCCGCTCGACGCGGTACCGACCGACGAGCTCGCCGGGAGCGAGGGGCATGCGGGGATCCTAGCCGGACGCCTGCGGAGAGCACAGTTTGGCGAGGATCGCCCAGGGAGACGGGCGCAATCGCGCGTGACCTCGGCCACGCCGCCGCCCCCGCGAGCGTCGAATTGCCGGGGGGGGGGTGGCGGCACCACCGGAATTTCGGCTGGTGGGCCCGTCAGAGCGCCTGGGCCTTCTCGATGCTGGTGCGCATGCGCGACCGGTGGGCGCGCACGGCGAGGGGCCCGAGGCCGAGCGCCTTCGCCGTCGATCGAAGCTCGTCGGTGAGGCCCTGGCGGTAGTACGGCGACAGGTGGATCGCGGCGAGCCCGGAGGCGAGGCGGATGATCGCGACCTCCACGTCCGCGGGCTCGTCCGGCGCGTGGTGCTTCTCGCAGACCTCGTTGAGGAACGCCGGCAGCTTCCACGCCTTCACGGCGGCGACGCCGAGCTCCACGTGCACGTCCTCGACGGCGGCGGAGACGACGCGTCGCGGAGGCGCTGCCTCTTCGCCGATCTCGGCCCACGCGGCCGAGAAGTCGCGCAGCGCGAAGGTCTTGCCGATGTCGTGCAGCATGCCACCGAGAAAGCAGCGCTCGAGGTCGCCGCGGCGTAGATCGAGGCAGAGCGTCCCGGCCGAGAAGGCGCTCGAGACGGAGTGCAGCCACGCGTCGCTCCAGGCCTCGCGCAGGACGCCGCGCGCGGTCTTCGCCCCGGAGTCGAACACGCCGCGCGTGGAGAGGGCGGCCGCGATCCCGGCGACCGTCTCGGCGCCGATGCGCATGATGGCCTCGCGGACGCTCTCGATCTCGCCCTGGCTCGCGTACGCGGCCGAGTTCGCGACGCGCAGGACGCTCGCGGACAGCGCGGGATCGCGCTGCGTGAGCTGCACCAGGCGCTCGATGTCGAAGTCCGGGTCGTCGAGCAGCGCGAAGATCCGCGACGATCGCGCCGGGAACGGGTGCGCCTCGATCGCCGTCGCGGCGAACCGCTTGCGAAGCGCGGCGGCGACGCGCTCGACCTGCGGCAGCTCGTCCTCCTTCAGCACGATGCGGTGGGCGCCATCCCAGAACACGCCCTCGAGGAAATCGACCTCGCCTTCGTCGCCGGCCGGCCCGGCCTTGTCCCGAGCGGCCTCGACGCGCGGCGGCGCGGGATCGGGCTCGGGCGCAGGCGTCACGACGGGAGCGGCAGGCGCCGCGGCGCGTCGACGAGGCGCCTCGACCGGCTCGGGCGCGCGCAGTCCGAGACGCACGAGCACCGAGCGCACCCAGTCGGCGATTCCCATGGGCCCACGCTACCCGCACCGACCCGAGGTAGCCAGACGCCCCCCGCGACCGGAGACAAGCGGCAGCGCTCCGCAGGGGCGCGGGGTTCGGAGCCCGCTTGCGCCCCCGCTCGCGGCCCCATCGTGCCTAACGCGCCAGGATCTTCGCGTAGTGCTCGGTGATGGCCGTGCCGCCGAGCCGCGAGAAGAAGGACGAGTAGCAGATCCAGACCGCGAGCCCGCTCATGTCGTCGAAGATCGGCGGGAGGAACGGCGGTGGCTTCACGATGCCGTCGGTGACGTGCGCGTGGAGGATCGGCACGTCCTCGTGCGCCACCTTGCCGACGAAGAGAAACGGGATGAGCTCGGCCCGGTCGAGCTGAATCGCGGCGCGCATGAAGGCGTAGTTGAGGACGATGCCCTTGCAGTAGCAGGCGTCCTTGGTGAACGGCGCGCCGCCCGAGAGCGGGCCGCCGCGGAACACCCGCCGCGCGGCCTGAAAGCACTCGTCCTCGTCGTAGCCCTCGGTCCGGTACCACTCGTAGACGTCGAGGAAGTCGGCGCCGTCCTCGGCCTTGTCGACGGCGAGGATGCGGTCGTTGAGCTTCTTGGCGCGGCGCGGGGTCGCGCGCAGGGTGAAGATCTCGACCAGCGCGGCGAGCCCCTCCTGCACGGCGGTCGTGCGCGGCGGGCCCTTCGCCAGCCAGCGCGCGACCGGCTGCGCCTGACCGTTCAGGCTCGTCGCGACGTGCACCCAGCCCTCGTGCGCCTCGAGGATGTCGACGTCGCTCTTGGTGAACGTGGCGCCGCTGCGGATCTTCACGTAGTCGCTGCCCGCGGCCGCGTCGGCGAGCAGATCGTCGTCGACCTGGACCTGGATCGCGGCCGCCCCGAAAAACCGCTCGAAGCGCGCGTTGAGCTCGAGCGCGGCGACCTCGGCGGTGATGTCGCGCTTCTGCTCGGGCCCGAGGCGCTCGCCGCCGATCGCGGTGAGCAGGTCGTAGAGCACGAGGCCCATGTCGCGGACCGTCGTCACGCCGTCGGGGAACTTGTCCTTGGCCGATCCGTAGAGCTTGCGCGACCACTCGTAGAACTCGTGGGTGCCGCGCGCCTCGAGCATGCGCACGACGTCGCGGTACTCCTCGGTCGTCGCGCGCACGATGCGGCCGAGCCGGTCGTGCGGGCCGAGCTCGCGGTCGAGGTCGCGGAGGATGGCCTCGAGCTCGCGGCGCTTCTGATCCGGGTCGAAGCCGAGGTCCGACTCGTAGGCGACGCGCGGCGGCTCGCGCTGCTTGCTGCGGAGGAAGGCGTCCTCGACCTCCCCCGGCCAGCGGAGCGACTGGAGCACGCGGATCGGGCGCTGCGCGTCGAGCACGCGCTGCGCGAGCCCGGCGAGGATCTCCTTGTAGGATCGCCACGGGCCGGGGCCGCTGCGCACCGACGCGGGGATGGGCTCGTCGCGCAGCAGCTGCGACTCGAGCGGCGCGGACGGCGGGATCGCGATCTCGGACACCCGCCGCGGGAGTCCCGCGCCGCGGGGCGGGATGCGCGTGACCTCGACCGGGACGCTCGCGCCGAAACGCGGATCCTGCGTCGGGTCGACCGGGACGATCGCATCGGGGGACGGATCCACGTTCGGCTCGCCGCGGACGACCTCGCGGGGCGGCGGCTCCGAGGCGGGCGCCGCGCGCGGATCGGACGGGGCGAGCGCGGGGTCGCGGAGCTCGGCCTTCGGCGGCATCTGGGCACTATTGCACCGCGCCGGCCGACCGCGCAAACGCGGGCGCGGCGGCCGGCGTGAACGGGCTCGACGCGCTCGACCCCGCGCGGTACGTGGGGCAAAGCTCGGCCGCTCGGCCAGCGCCCGGAAACCACGATGACCGACCCCGACGCCGATCCCGAAGCCCCGAGCGCCGATCCCTCACGCGCCCCCGTGGTCTCCGACGCCGCGCTCCTCGAGCGCACGGCCGACGCCGCCAAACGCCTGCGCGGCGCCGTCGCGCGCGCGATCGTGGGTCAGGACGAGGTGGTCGACGCCCTGCTCGTGACCCTGGCCGCGCGCGGGCACGCGCTGCTCGTGGGCGTCCCCGGCCTCGCCAAGACGCTGCTCGTCGCGAGCCTCGCGCGGGCGCTCGACCTCACGTTCGGCCGCGTCCAGTTCACGCCGGATCTCCTGCCCGCGGACATCACGGGCACCGACGTGCTGCACGAGCAGCAGGGCGCGCGCACGCTCGAGTTTCTGCCGGGGCCGATCTTCCACAACCTGATCCTCGCCGACGAGATCAACCGCACGCCGCCGAAGACGCAGGCCGCGCTCCTCGAGGCGATGCAGGAGCGCAAGGTCACGGTCGGCACCAAGACGCACCCCCTGCCCGACCCGTTCCAGGTCTTCGCCACGCGCAACCCGATCGAGCAGGAGGGCACCTACGCGCTGCCCGAGGCCCAGCTCGACCGCTTCCTGCTCGAGGTGCACGTCGAGTACCCGAGCGAGGCCGAGGAGCGCGAGATCGCGCGGCGAACGACCTCCGGCAAGCCGGTCCGCATCGAGCCGGTGCTCACCATCGACGACGTTCGCGCGATCGGCGCGCTGGTGCCGCGCATCCCCGTGACCGACGAGGCCGTGAAGCTCGCGGTCGACCTCGCGCGGGCGACGCGCCCTTCCAGCGCGAAGGTGGTCAAGGAGGTCAAGGACTACGTCCGCTTCGGCGCCGGCCCGCGAGGGAGCCAGTCGCTCGTCATCGCCGCCAAGGCCCGAGCCGCCCTGCGCGGCGAGGCCGCGGCCGACGTCGACGACGTGCGCGCCCTCGTGATCCCGGCGCTGCGCCACCGGCTCGTCCTGTCGTACCGCGCGGAGGCCGACGGCGTGCGCGACCTCGACGTGCTGCGCGCGGTCGAGCGCTCGCTTCGGTAGCGGTCGCCGCGCGTGACGGGCTCGTCCGCGCCGCGGTACGCTGGTTTCTCCTGGCCGAGAGGTGACATCGTGAACGCTCGAACGCTCCGCGCTGCGCTGCTGGTGGGTCCGCTCCTCGTCGGCTGCTCGCTCGGCGACGCGACCGACGGCGTGTTCGGCGCGAACGGCGGCGGCAGCGCGGCCACGACCGCGGGGTCGGGCGGCGGCACGACGACCGCGACCGGCACGACCGGCGAGGGCGGCTCCGGCAGCACCACAGGCGCCGGCGCCGGCGGCTCCACCGGCGGCGACTGCGGCAACGGCGACGCCAGCTGGGTGTGCATTCCGGCGCCGCCCGGCGACACGATCGCGTTCCTCACCTCGCGTCCGCTCGGCGCGCCCGTCACCGACTGCGGCGCCCTCGGGACGATCGGCAGCCTCGGCGACCAGATCCAGGCGGACGCCTCCGGCTGCGCCTGCGCCTGCGACGCGCCCGCGGGAGGCCAGTGCAGCGGCGGCGCGACGCTCTTTCAGTACGGCAGCTGCAGCGGCGGGGCCGCGCAGGTCAAGCCGGGCTGCTTCGACTTCAGCTACGCCAACTGGGTGATCGGCGGCGTCGGGACCGTCGCGCCGGCCATCGACGCTCCCGGGGGCTGCGCGGCGATCGCGGCCGGCGCGCCGACCCCGGCCACGTTCGGGCTGGCCATCGACCGCTGCGTCGCCCAGGTGAAGGCGACCGGCTGCGCCGCGGGCGAGGCGTGCACGCGCAGGCCGCCCATCGCAGTGCCCGCGGACGCCTGCGTCGAGGTCGCGGTCGGGGCCGCGTGCCCGGCCGGCTACCCCAACCCGCGCACGCACTACGAGGGCCTGAGCGACGAGCGCGCGTGCGACGCCGGGTCCTGCTCGTGCGACGGCGCGAAGGGGCAGACGTGCTCGTTCGCGGTCGAGCTGTTCGACAACGGGTCCTGCTCGGGCAACGCGAAGCTGTCGGTGCCGCTCGACGGCGCGTGCCACCCGACCGGCTTCGCTCCGAACGACGTCGGGTCCGCCACGTACACGGGCTCCGTCTCGGGCGGGTCGTGCCACCCGTCGGGCCCGGCCACCGTCACCGGGTCGGCCGTGGGCAAGGGCGCGCACGCGTTCTGCTGCGCGGCCCTGTAGCGGCGCGGCAAGCGTCGGCGGGTCGCCGCCGAGCCGCGCGCCTGCGCCTCCTCAGGTCGACGCGATCCGCGCCGCGTCGCGGTCGTAGGCCGCGTCCCAGTCCTTGAACACGGGCTGCAGGCCCCGGCGGTCCAGCATCGCCGCGACCTGCGCGGGCGTCCGCTCGTCGTGGATGGAGAACTGCTCGAGGCTCGCGCGCTGCCCGCCGGAGTAGCCTCCCGGGTTCGTCCGCGATCCGGCGCTCATGGTCGTGATGCCGAGCGTGCAGACGTGGTCGCGGAAGCGGGGGCTCTCGCGGGTCGACAGCACGAGCTCGACCTCCGGGTCGAAGATCCGGAACGCGAGCACGAGCTGCAGCAGGTCGCGATCGCTGACCTCGACCTTCGGCGGGCGCTCGCCGGCGTGCGGCCGCAGGCGCGGGAACGAGATGGAGTAGCGGCTGCGCCAGCAGGCGCGCTCGAGCCAGTCGAGGTGGAGCGCCACGAACGCCGCGTCGGTGCGGAAGGCCTCGAGGCCGAGCAGGCAGCCGAGGCCGATGCGCGAGACCCCCGCCCGGCTGGCCCGCTCGGGCGTCCCGAGGCGGTAGTCGAAGCTCGCCTTCGGCCCCTTCGGGTGGTGCTCGCGGTACGTCTCGCGGTGGTACGTCTCCTGGTAGACGGTCACCGACGAGAGCCCGTGGTCGAGCAGCGCCGCGTAGCCGTCCTCGTCGAGAGGCTGCACCTCGACGCCGATCTGCGAAAACCGCGGCCGCAGGCGATCGATCGCCCGGGCCAGGTACGGCACGTCGACCCGCTCGGGCGCCTCGCCGGTCACGACGAGCACGTGGTCGAAGCCGAGCGCCGCGAGCGCGTCGGCCTCGATCTCGATCGCCTCGCCGTCGAGCGTCGTGCGCGCGATCGGGATCTCCCTCGAGAACCCGCAGTACGTGCACACGTTGTTGCACTCGTTCGACAGGTAGATCGGCGCGTAGAGCTGCATCGCGTGGCCGAAGCGCCGGCGGGTCTGCGCAGCGGCCTCGACCGCCATCGGCTCGAGGAACGCCGCGGCCGCGGGCGAAACGAGGGCGAGAAAATCGTCCGGGCTGCGCCGCCCGCTGCGGGCGATCGCGCGGTCCACGTCGGCCGGCCGCGTCGCCTCGATGCGCCGGGTGACCTCGTCCCAGCGCCAGGCCGCGCGGACGGCCTCGAAGCCGGACACGTCGCGCGCGCCGGGTCGCGCGGTCACTCGGCCTCGTCGAGGAACGCGGTGAGCGGGCTCGTGGCGTGCGCGGCGCGCGTGGCCGGCGCGAGCTCGGCCTCGTAGGCGAGCCGACCCGCCTCGACCGCGAGGGCGAAGGCGCGGGCCATCTTGGAGGCGGCGGGCGACGCCGCGATCGCCGTGTTGACGAGCACCGCGTCGGCGCCGATCTCGAGCGCCTCGGCGGCGTGCGAGGGCGCGCCGATGCCGGCGTCGACGACGACGGGCACGCGCGCCTGGTCGCAGATGATCTGCAGGAACTCGCGCGTGCGGAGCCCGAGGTTGCTGCCGATCGGGGCGCCGAGCGGCATGACGGCGGCGCAGCCGACCTCCTCGAGGCGCTTGCAGAGCACCGGGTCGGCGTGCACGTACGGCAGCACGACGAAGCCGAGCTTCACGAGCTGCTCGGCGGCGGCGAGCGTCTCGATGGGGTCGGGGAGCAGCCACTTCGGGTCGGGGTGGATCTCGAGCTTCAGCCAGTTCGTGCCGAGCGCCTCGCGGCCCATCTGCGCGACGAACACGGCCTCGCGCGCCGTGCGGACGCCCGACGTGTTCGGCAGGAGCTGCACGTCGAGCCCCGCGATCCGGTCGAGGATGGGATCGACGCGCCCCTCGCGCTCGACCCGCTTGAAGGCGACCGTGACGAGCTGGCTCCCCGAGGCGACGACCGCCTCGCGCAGGGCGTCCCCCGAGGCGAACTTGCCCGTGCCGAGGAAGAGCCGCGACGTGAACGTGCGGCCGCCGATCGAGAGCGCGCTCTTGCCCATCGCGGGAGCCTTAGCCGCGCGGCGGCCCGCTCGCCAGCGCGTCGGAGCGCGCGCCGTCGCCCGCGGCGAATTCGGCCGCAATGGCGAGCGCCGCGGCCACCGGATCGCCGGCGTCCCACACCGCCCCGATCGCGGCCACGCCGTCGAAGCCGATCGCGCCGAGGTCGCGCGCGTTGTCCGCGGTGACGCCTCCGAGCGCGACGATCCGGACCCCCCGGCCGCGAGACGCGGCCCGCAGCGACGCGAGCAGATCGCGCGCCGGGAGCGTCGGGGCGTAGCCGGCCTTCGAGAGCGAGGGCGCGACAGGGGACGCGAGCACGTACGCGAGGGGCAGGGCCGCGCGCGCGGCGAGCTCGGCCGCCGAGTGGACGGACGCCGACAGCGGGGCGCCCGGCGCGACGCCCGCGACGCCTCGATCCGCGCCGCGCAGGTGCCCGCCGACGACGCGCGTGGACGCCGGGGCGCCCTCGGGGAGCCCTCCGTGCACCGACAGGCGCGGCCAGCAGTGAGGCGGAAAGCGCAGCAGATCCGCGAGCCGCCCCGCCGCGTCGAGGCCCGGACGCCGCAGGTGGACGCGCGCGACCCCGGCGTCGACCATCGCGAGGACCCGGTCGACCTCGCGAGCCTCCGCGCGCTCGCGGCTCACGACGACCAGCATCGCGCGCCGGTCAGCCGCCCTGCGTCGCCGTGAGGACGATCACCTCGTCGCCGTCGTGGAGCTCGCTGGTCGGCCAGGCGCTCCGCGGCCGCACCTCGTCGTTGACGGCGACGGCGACGCCGCGGCCGCCGATCACGTCGAGCTCCTCGAGCACCGTCAGCAAGGGCAGCGTCGCCCCCTCGCGGTCGACCAGCTTCCCGTTGACGCGAAGGCGCATGGCCAGCTCCTACGTGAGGACCGCGAGGGTCGCAATGGCGACGACCGCGCCCTCGACGACGGCTTCGTCGAGGGCTGCGACGGAGGCCGGTGCTACCCTGTCGGCATGCGCTTCGTACGAAGGGTCTCCCCCCTCGCGATCGCCGCCGCCGCGATCCTGGGCGCCTCCGACGCGGCCGCGTGTTCCATCGCCGCGCCGACGGAGCTCGTGATCGACGCCGCGGAGCAGGCCGCCGATCACACCGCGCCAGGCCAGCCGGCGGCGGTCACCACCTCGGTCCAGCGTGGCAAGGCGCCGCGCAGCTCGGGCTGCGGCGAGCAGATGGCGACGAGCTGCGACGACCTCGGCTTCGTCACGATCGTGCCGACCGCGCCCACCGACGACCGCACGGCCTCCGCCGATCTCGGCTACCGCGTGCGCCTCGTCGCCGGCGCGCTGCCCGCCGACTCCACGCTCTGGCCGAAGCCGATCGTGGCGGGCTTCGGCGGCGGCCTCACCCTGACGTGGGTCGACGGCGCGGACGCCGATCAGGAGGCGCTCGACTTCACGGTCACGCTCGCCGCCGTCGACCGCGCGGGCAACGAGGGGCCGCCGTCGGCGCCGGTGCGCGTGGTCGACGCGGGCACCTCGGGCGGCTGCCGCACGAGCCGGAGCGGGGACGCGCTGTCGGCGGCGGGGCTGCTGGCGGCGCTGCTGTGGATGGGGGCGTGGAGGCGGCGCGGGGGCGATCGGTAGCCGGCCCCCACCATCACCCCTCCCCACCCCCGTCCCGCGCGCGCCCGCCCGCCCGCGACGCGGCCTCCCCCTCCCCCCGCGGGCCCAGGCAGCCCCCCGCGCCCGGCGACGCCGCCTCCGCGATCGCGCACGACCGGCCCCGCGCGCCGCGCGCCCCCTGCCTTGCCCGCGCAGGCACGCACCTGCACCCCTCGACGGTGCTCCCCGGCGACCGCAGGGAGCTGGGTTCCGGCCGCTCAAGTCGGAAACTCCGCTCTTGAAGGCCGCCAATTTGGGCGCTTACGCTCGGAGGCATGCCTGCCCCCCAACTCCCCCCGGATGCTTCGCTCCAATCCGTCCGTGACGACCTCGTCTTCACCATCGCTCGCGCCGGCGCCGACCCGGCCGCCGCGGACGTCGCGCCGCCGCTCCAGGCCCTCGTGGACGCCTGGGGCGCCGTCGTTGACCGGCAGCTCACGCTCTGGGACGCCCAGACGCGAGCCGACGCGCTCGTCGCCGCCGCCGACGACCGGCTCGACGCCCTCGTCGACCGACTCTCGCCCGCGCTGCTGATCCTCGCGGACCAGAAGCGCACCGACGCGCGCTACACCCTCTACTTCTCCGTCAAGCCGAGCGAGCTCAAGCGCCCGGTCCTCGGGCCCCAGCTCGAGACGATCCGCGGGTGGCTGACGCACCTCGCCGCCGAAACGGACCCGACGCTGAAGGCGCTCGCCAAGGACTTCCAGGCCGCCGTGAAGCAGGCCGGCGACGCGGTGAAGGCCCGGCGGAGCGCCGACGCCGACAACGACCAGTTCCGCGCCAAGGGCGCGCTCGCGAAGTACCTCGACGAGGTCCGCAAGACGCGAGACGCGGTCTACGCGACGCTCGACGCCAGGCCGGCGCAGCAGAGCGCCTTGCCCCGCGCGTTCGCGTCGGGGTTCTTCCGCCACCGCAAGCCCGCCGCCGCCTCCGAGGCGGCGAAAGCCGCGCGCGCGGAGAAGCGCGCCGCCGACAGCGCCGCCGCCGCGGCGCGCAAGCAGGCCGTCATCGAGGCGAAGGCCAAGGTGACGGAGGCCCAGAAGGCGCTGCGCGCGCTCGCCAAGTAGCGCGCGCGCCGCGCCGCCCCTTCCGATCACCGGCTCGAAAGCCGGTGCAAGGCGACCCAGAAGCCCGGGCCTCGGCCGGGCTCGGATCGATCCGAGCCCTGACGTGAAGGGCTTCTAGGGTGCGCTGCACCGGCAGTCATCCCGGTCCACC
>CAIVJW010000300.1 GCA_903906315.1 uncultured delta proteobacterium
CGCGCCCCGCGTCGGTGCCGCCGCCTGCGCAGCCGCCCCGCGCGCCGACCGCGCCCCCCCCGGCGCGCGTGATGGAGGCCGCTCCCGCGCCGATCGCAGCCGCCGCCGTCGAGCCGTCGCGGGCCTTCGGCGCGGCCGCCCCGGAGCTCGCCGCGTGGCGACGCGTCGTCGAGTCGCTCCGCGCGCGCAAGCCCGCGCTCGCGTCGGTGCTCGAGCACGCCGCCCTGCTCGAGTTCGGCCCCGACCGCGTCGTGCTCGGCTACCAGCACGGGTCGTTCCTCGCCGCGCAGGTCGCCGACCCGAGCGCGCTCGAGGCCGCGCGCGGGGCCGTGCGCGCGCACTTCGGCCGCGAGACCGAGCTCGCGTTCGACGAGGTCTCGTCGCGGGCCGGCGCGACCACGGTCGCCCAGATCGAGTCCGCCGAGCGCAGGGCCAAGGTCGAGGCCGCGCGTCTGGTCGTCGCGTCGCACCCGCTCGTGCTGGCCGCCATCGCCGAGCTCGGCGCGGAGCTCCGCGACGTGAAGCTCGCGCCCGACGCGATCGACGGCTGACGCCGGATCACGCCCCCACGACGGCCGCGATGCTGGCTCGCACGATGGCGAGCAGCTCCTCGAGGTCGGCGTCGGGGATCGTGAGCGGCGGCGCCACGTAGACGGTGTCGCCGAGCGGGCGCAGGTAGGCGCCGCGGCGGCGGGCCTCTTCGTAGACGCGCCACCCCGCGCCGCCGAGGTAGCTCGCGGTGGCGGCGAGGTCGACGGCGCCGATCATGCCGATCGATCGCGGCCGCACGACCGACGGGAGGTCGCAGAGCGCCTCGAAGGCGTCGGCGATGCGGCGGGCCTTCGGCGCTGCGCGCGCGAGGATGTCCTCGTCGCGGTAGATGGCCAGCACCTCGCGCGCGACCGCCGCGCCGAGCGGGTTGCCGCAGAACGAGTGGCCGTAATAGAAGGCGCGGTCGGGCGCGCCGAGGAACGCGTCGAAGACGCGGCGGCTCGCGAGCGTCGCGGCCATCGGCAGGACGCCGCCGCAGAAGCCCTTCGCCGTGCAGAGCAGATCGGGCCGCGCGCCCGCGGCCTCGCACGCCCACATCGGGCCCGTGCGCCCGTAGCCGGTGAAGACCTCGTCGATGATCAGCAGGACGTCGTGGTCGTCGCAGAGCGCCCGCGTGCGTCGCAGGTACTCCGCGTCGTACACGAGCATGCCCGCCGCGCCCTGCACGCGGGGCTCGAGCACCACGGCCGCGATCTCGTCGGCGCCGCGTCGGACGACCTCGGCGAGCGCGTCGAACGCGGCCGCGTGCCCGTCGCCGCCCCGCGCGCCGCCCGGCGTCGGCACGTGCACGCAGTCGAGCACCACGCCCGCGAACGGCCGCCGGAAGACCTCGACGCCGCCGAGGCTCGTCGCGCCGAGCGTCTCGCCGTGGAAGGCCCCGTCGAGCGCGACGAAGCGCTTGCGCGCCGGGCGCCCCTCGTTGAACCAGAGCTGCACCGCGAGCTTGATCGCGACCTCCACCGCCGTGGACCCGTCGTCGCTGAAGAAGACCTTCTCGAGCCCGGGGGGCGCCACCGCCACGAGCTCCTCCGCCAGCCGCGCCGCGCCCTCGTGCGTCACGCCGGCGAGCGAGGTGTGGCAGAGCTTGCCGGCCTGAGCGCGCAGCGCCGCGACGAGGCGCGGGTGGTTGTGGCCGAGCAGCGCGACCCACCACGACGAGTTCGCGTCGAGGTAGCTCCGCCCGTCGACGTCGAAGAGCCGCGCCCCGGCGGCGCGATCGATCACCAGCGGGTCGACCTCGTCGAGGTAACGCTGCATCGGCGTGTACGGATGCCACACGCACGCCTTGTCCGCGCGCACGATCGCCGCTCGTCGCGCGGCCGCGTCCCCGGTGCCGCTCGTCGTCATCGATCGCCCTCCGTCTCCCCGCCCCGTGGTGCCAGCGCTTCACGCAGCTCGACCTGGAGCGGGGGCGGCGCCGAGGCCGCCTTCGCCCACGAGGCCGGCCCCTCGCCGTCGTCGTCGGCCGCCCCGCCGTCCGCGCTCGCGGGCAGGAACACGCGCGCCGACGTCCCCTCGCCCGCGGCGCTCTCGATGCGCAGCCGGCCGCCGTGCGCGCGGACGATGCGCCCGACGATCGCCAGCCCGAGCCCCGTCCCGCTCGGGCGCGTCGTGAAGAACGGATCGCCCGCGCGACCGCGCACCGCGGTGCTCATGCCCTCGCCGGTGTCCTCCACGGCGACCTCGACGCCCGGCCTGCCGTCGACCTCCGCGTGGCGGAGCGCGATGCTCAGCACGCCCCCGTCGGGCATCGCTTGCAGCGCGTTGGCGACGAGGTTGTCGAGGGCCTGGCGCAGCAGGTTCGGATCGCCCGGCACCGGGCCGACCGGCTCCACCTCGACGATCGCGGTCGTGACGTGCGCGCGCCCTCCGGCGAGCGCGAGGGCGCGCTCGGCGATCTCGCGCAGCCCCACCGGCTGTCGCTCGACGTTGACCGGCCGGGCGTACACGAGCAGATCGCCGACGAGCCGGTTCAGCCGCGAGACCTCCTCGTCGAGGATGCCGAGCAGCACGCCGCGCTCGTCGGGGCGGATCGCGTCGCGCCGCAACGTGGCGGCCGCGGTCGTGATGATCGCGAGCGGGTTGCGGACCTCGTGCGCGATCACCGCGGACAGCTCCCCGATGGCCGCGAGCTGTTGCCTGTGCACGAGCTGGGCCTGCGCGGTCTTCAGCTCCTCGTACGAGCGCCCGAGGTCGCGCGATCGCCGCTTGAGATCGCGCGTGCGCCGCTCGAGGTGTCGCCGCAGCGCCGCGTAGGACCCCAGCATCGCCACCACGACGCCGACCGAGAAGGCGGCGTAGCCGAGCGGCAGCAGCACCGGCGTCCCCACGCCGCGCGCGGAGAGCGCCGCGTCGTGCAGGGCGCACGCGGCGAGGGCGACCGCCCCGATCACGGCCGGCAGCACCTCGCGGCGCCCGGCGAGGAGCGCTCGGCCGAGCGCCGCCATCCCGCCCAGCACGGTCGCGCCGAGCAGCGCGTCGAGCAGGATCGCGCCGAACGTCGGCTGGCGAGACCACACCGACACCGTCGTCATCGCGACCCGAACGTCGTGGTG
This sequence comes from uncultured delta proteobacterium, assembly GCA_903906315.1. Lineage (GTDB taxonomy): Bacteria > Myxococcota_A > Polyangia > Polyangiales > Polyangiaceae > CAIVJW01. Next base: position 3,108 of record CAIVJW010000300.1, read on the forward strand.
CCGGATCGCCGGCGCGCCACCGACCTCGGCGCCGGCCGCGAGCACCACCAGCCCGCCGAGCGCGGCGTAGAGCGCGAACAGGGCGCGTCGCGGCCAGGCCGCCCCCGTGTAGGCGAGGGCGAAGTGCAGCAGGAACGCGGCCGCGGCGACCCGGCTCGCGCTCGTGACGGCCAGCGCAAAGCGGGCGCGATCCGGGTCGACCGCGACCGCGAGCGCGGCCGCGCCGCCGTTCAGCGCCGCGAGCGAGGTGGCGAGCAGGCCGAAGACGAGCGTGTCGATCGGCACGGCGCCGCGCGCCGAGGCCGAGAAGCAGTACGCCGCCATGATGGCGTAAGCGAGCACCCAGGCGCTGAGGAATCCGGCGATCGCTTCGGGGGACACGCGCGCTCCCGGGCTCTCTCGCTCGAGCCCTCCACCGCGCGGCCTTACCCCAGTTCCCCGGCGGGCGCGACCCAAGGGACTTGACCCGCTAGCGTCCCGAGGCTGAAGTTGCGCCGATCAGAAAGGTCCGCGCATGTCGCCTCGCCTCGGTGCTCTGCTCGTCGCCGTGTTCTTCGCCTCCGCCGTGACCGCGGGCTGCGAGGACAAGCCACCGCCGCCTCCTCCGGCTCCGCCCGCCGCCTCGGCATCCGCCGCGCCGTCGTCGTCCGCGTCGCCCGCGCCGGGCGGCTCCGGATCGAAGGTCGCCGCGCCTCCGCTCCCCGCGACGCCGCTCGCCCTGCCGGAGCTCAAGGTCCCCGCCGACAACGATCTGACCCCCGCGAAGGTCGCCCTCGGCAAGCAGCTCTTCTTCGACAAGCGCCTGTCCAAGGACTTCACCTCGTCGTGCGAGACCTGCCACGCCCCCGAGAAGGGCTGGAGCGACGGCCGGCCGCTCACGCAGAAGGTCGGCGGCGCGACGAACACGCGCCACACCCCCTCGTTGTTCAACGTCGGCTACGGGCAGGCCTTCGGCTGGGACGGTCGCAGCGACACGCTCGAGAAGGAGGTCGCCACGCAGTGGACGACCCAGATGGGCGCGGAGCTGCCCACGATCACCGCCTCGATCGCCAAGATCCCGGGCTACGCGACCCAGCTCAAGGCGGTGTTCGGCGGCGACCCGACGCCGGAGATGATCGTGAAGGCGATCGCCGCCTACGTGCGCACGATCCGCAGCGGCGGGTCGCCGTGGGACCGCTTCGAGAAGGGCGAGAAGCGCGCCGTCGGCGAGGACGCGCAGCGCGGCTTCGAGCTGTTCAAAGGCAAGGCGAGCTGCACGCAGTGCCACGCGCCGCCGCTCTACACCGACGACGCGTTCCACAATCTCGGCGTCGGCTTCGACAAGCCGGACCGGGACCTCGGCCGCGGCAAGGTAGCCTCCGACGACAAGCTGAACGGCGCCTTCAAGACCCCGAGCCTCCGGTCCATCTCGACGCACCCGCCCTACCTGCACGACGGGCGCGCGCTCAGCCTCGAGCAGGCCGTCGACGTCATGTTGGCCGGCGGCATCAAGGAGAAGAACAAGGGCCTCGACCCGAAGGTGAAGCCCATCAAGCTGACGTCGAAGGAGAAGGACGACCTGCTCGCCTTCCTCAAGTCGCTCGAGGCGACCGTCGCCGTCGAGAGGCCCCGGCTGCCCTGAGCGGCCCTGTCCGCCCCATTCTGCCACGGGCGGCGCGTTGCTCCTCGGTCGCCGTCCGGCCGCATCGCCCTCGGGCCACCCGACCGCGACGGCGCGCCGACGTGGCCCGTTCGGCACGAGGCGTGCACTGGGCGCCCGCGCTGCTCGTCGAGCCCAGTGAGGGGGAGCCGGTCGCTCCGCTCGCTCCGCCTCCCCGGGCTCGCGCGCCGTCCGACACGCCATGAAGCTCGCTCGCAAGCTCGTCGTCGCCTTCCTCCTCGTCGTGTGCGCGGTCTTCGCCGTGTACGCGGCGAACCGGGTCGACCGCGAGATCCGCCTCTTCGAGACGGACATGCAGCGCGACGCCAAGGTGCTCGGCCGCGCGCTGTCCGCGGCGATGATCGAGGTCTGGAAGGCAGACGGCGAGGCCAGCGCGCTCCGGATCGTGGCGCTCGCCGACGCGCAGTCGAAGGACGTGAAGATCCGGTGGGTCTGGCTCGAGGGCGCGGACCCGGGGCAGGGCGCGCAGCTCACGCCGGCGGAGCTCGACGCAATCCTCCGCGGGCGCGAGGTCGTGCGCATGGACTCGATGTCGAGCGACTCGTCGCACCTCTACACGTACGTGCCGGTGCCCGTGCCGGCCAGTCGGCGGGGCGCGCTCGAGCTCCGCGAGTCGCTGCGCGAGGAGCGCGCCTACATCCGATCGACGATCGTCAACACGGTGCTCGTCACGGCCGTGCTCGTCGCGACCTTCGGCCTGGTCGCCATGCTGCTCGGGATGTGGTTCGTCGGTCGCCCGATCCACGGGCTCATCGAGCAGGCGCGCCGCGTCGGCACCGGCGACCTGTCGAAGCGCCTCGACGTTCGCCAGGGCGACGAGATCGGCGAGCTCGCCGCCGAGATGAACGTCATGTGCGACCGGCTCGCCGACGCCAATGACAAGGTCGCGGTCGCCACCCAAGCGAAGCTCGCCGCGCTCGACCAGCTGCGCCACGCCGAGCGCCTCAGCACGGTCGGCAAGCTCGCGTCCGGCATCGCCCACGAGCTCGGTACGCCGCTCAACGTGATCTCGGGGCGCGCCAAGATGATCGCCGCCGGCGAGCTGAGCGGCGACGAGATCCCGCACAGCTCGCGCATCATCGCCGAGCAGTCGGAGCGGATGGCGACGATCATCCGCCAGCTGCTCGACTTCGCCCGGCGCCGCCACGCCTCGAAGGCGCCGCGCGACCTGCGCCAGACCGCCCGAACGACGCTCGTCCTGCTCCAGACGCTCGCCGACAAGCGCCGCGTCGAGCTCGGGCTCGCCGAGGGCGACGAGCTCGTCGTCGAGGTCGACGAGGGGCAGATCCAGCAAGCGCTCACGAACCTCGTGGTGAACGGGATCCAGGCCATGGACGCGGGCGGCCACCTCACCGTCTCGATCGCGCCCGCCCGGGTGACGCCGCCGGCCGATCTCGGCGGCGCGGAGGACGACTACGCACGCATCTCGGTCCGCGACGAGGGCGTCGGCATTCCGGCCGACGTCCTCGCACACGTATTCGAGCCCTTCTTCACCACGAAGGGCGTCGGCGAGGGCACCGGTCTCGGGCTCTCGGTCACCTACGGCATCGCGCACGAGCACGGCGGCTGGGTCGTCGCGGAGAGCGAGCCGGGTAAAGGCAGCATGTTTTCCATCTACCTTCCGCAGCGAGGACGAGCATGAGCGGCCATATCCTCATCGTCGACGACGAGCAGAGCATGTGCGAGATGCTCGACGCCGGTCTCAAGAAGCGAGGCTTCACCACCACGTGGCGCACCTCGGCGGCCGAGGCGTTCGACCTCGCGATCGGGCAGGACTTCGACGCCGTCGTCGCCGACGTGAACATGCGCGGCATGAGCGGCATCGAGCTCTGCGAGCGCATCGCGAAGAACCGCCCCGACGTGCCGGTGGTCGTGATCACGGCGTTCGGCAGCCTCGAGACGGCCATCAGCGCGATGCGCGCCGGGGCGTACGACTTCATCACCAAGCCCTTCGAGATCGACCAGCTCAAGCTCACGCTCGAGCGCGCGGTGCAGCACCGGTCGCTCCGCGAGGAGGTCCGGCGCCTGCGCCGCGCGGTCGACGAGTCGCAGCGCTTCGAGGAGATCCTGGGCACGAGCCCCGCGATGAAGAAGGTCTACGACCTGCTCGACCGCATCTCGGACTCGGACGCGTCGGTGCTCATCACGGGCGAGAGCGGCACGGGCAAGGAGCTCGTCGCCCGGGCGCTGCACAAGCGCGGGCGCCGCGCTGCGGGCCCGTTCGTCCCCATCAACTGCTCGGCGATGCCGGAGACCCTCCTCGAGAGCGAGCTCTTCGGCCACGCGCGCGGAGCCTTCACCGACGCGAAGGCCTCGCGAGCGGGCCTCTTCGTGCAGGCGACCGGCGGCACGCTCTTCCTCGACGAGATCGGCGACATGCCGCTCGGCCTGCAGCCGAAGCTGCTCCGCGCGCTGCAGGAGCGCGCCGCGCGCCCGGTCGGCGGCGACACCGAGGTCGCCTTCGACGTGCGCGTCGTCGCCGCGACGAACCGGGACCTCGAGTCCGCGGTCGAGGAGCGCCGCTTCCGCGAGGACCTGTTCTACCGCATCAACGTGATCCACGTCGAGCTGCCGCCGCTGCGCGCTCGAGGCAGCGACGTGCTCCTGCTCGCGCAGAAGTTCCTCGAGCACTTCGCCGCGGTGTCGCAGAAGAACGTGGTCGGCCTGTCGACGGGCGCGGCCGAGCGGCTGATCGCCTACCACTGGCCGGGCAACGTGCGCGAGCTGCAGAACTGCATCGAGCGCGCCGTCGCCTTGGCGTTCTGCGAGCAGATCACCGTCGACGACCTGCCCGAGAAGGTCCGGAGCTACAAGAGCTCGCACGTCATCGTCGCGAGCGACGATCCCTCGGAGCTCGTCCCGATGGAGGAGGTCGAGCGGCGCTACGTGATGCGCGTCCTCGAGGCGGTCGGCGGCAACAAGACGCTCGCCGCGCAGATCCTCGGCTTCGACCGCAAGACGCTCTATCGCAAGCTCGATCGCTACGGCGAGCTGAAGTAGGCCGGCCCGTGCTTGGCCGCGATCGCGGCCTCGATCGGCGGCTCATCGCCGTCACGACCCGCGCTTGACCCTCGCGCGCGGACGCTCGACCATCGGCCCGTGACCCAGCGCAATCACTACCTCTTCGTGTGCGCGAACCGGCGCCCGGACGGCTCCCCCAAGGGCTCGTGCGCCGCGGCCGGCTCGGTCGAGCTCGCGGCGGCGCTGAAGGACGAGATCGGCCGCCGCGGTCTGCACCGCACCGAGGTCCGGCCGTGCACGTCGAGCTGCCTCGACGTGTGCTGGGCCGGGCCCGTGATCGCCGTCGAGCCGGACGGCTACTTCTACGGGCACGTGGCCGCGTCGGACGTGCCGGAGATCGTCGACGCCCTCGTCGCGGGCGCGAGGGTCGAGCGCCTCGTGATCGCGCCCGAGGGCTTCGACGAGCCCACGGCCAAGGCGCGGAGGGCCACGTGAGCGGCTTCGAGTTTCACGAGACGATGGCGGGCAGCTACCGGCTCGTCGACGGCTCCGTCGACCGCCCGATGTCGTTCACGATCCGCGCGCGATCGGCGCGCCTGGGGTCGTTCCTGCGCCGCCCCGAGGTGGTCATCGAGGGCGAGGTCGACGCCGAAGGCTTCGCTGATCACCGCTACCTCCGCGGCACGCTCGGCATGGACCCGCTCCGCACGCGCACGCTCCCGTACGCGTTCGAGTTCACCGCCAACGACGGCCGTCACTACGCCTTCGCGGGCGAGAAGACGATCTCCCTCGCCCACCTCACCGAGTCGATGACCGTGCTCCCGGGCGCGATCCGCGACGATCGCGGCGCCGAGGTCGGCCGCGCGCTCCTGCGCTTCGACCTGAAGCGCGACCTCGCGTCCTTCCTTCACAGCTTCAAGCCCTCGAGGTGAGCCCAGCATGCAACGCCTCGAGCCTGCGCAGTGCGCCGTCGTCGTCATCGACCTCCAGGACAAGCTCCTGTCGGCCATGCCCGCGTCGCGGGTCGCGGACGTCCTCCGCGCCGGCAACGTGCTGATCGAGGCCGCCGCGCTGCTCGGCGCTCGCGTGATCGCGACCGAGCAGTACCCCGCCGGCCTCGGCCACACGGTCGCGCCGATCGCGGATGGCCTCGAGCGCCTCGGCGCTCCGATCCTCCCGAAGCTCGACTTCTCCGCGTGCGACGATCCGGAGTTCGATCGCACGTGGGCCCGCTTCGGCGTTCGCGCCGCGATCGTGATCGGGGTCGAGGCCCATGTCTGTGTGCTCCAGACCGTGCGCGACCTCTGCGCGCGCGGCGTACAGGTGCTCGTGCCCCTCGACGGCGTCGCCTCGCGTCGCGACGATCACCGCGCCGCCGGGCTCGATCTTTGCCGCGCCGCCGGCGCCACGGTCACCACCGCGGAGAGCGTCGTGTTCGACTGGCTGCGTCGCGCCGGCACCGACGAGTTCAAGAAGCTGTCGAAGCTCATCCGCTGACGCGGCGGGGCTCTGCTGCGGGCGCCGCCATGCCGAGCGGACCGTTGACGCACGCATCGGCCGCCGATACACGCGCGGCAGCCATGACGAACGCCTTCATCTCGGGCACGGGCTCCTACGTCCCTCCGCGCGTGGTCACCAACGCCGACCTCGCGAAGGATTACGGCATCGACACCACCCACGAGTGGATCGTGCAGCGGACCGGCATCGAGGAGCGCCGCTTCTCCGAGCCGGGCGTCATGACCTCGGACCTCGCGCTCGAGGCCTCGAAGCAGGCGCTCGAGGCGGCCGGCCTCGTGCCGACGGATCTCGACATGATCCTCTTCGCGACGCTGTCGCCCGACATGTGCTTCCCCGGCACGGCCGTCTTCCTCCAGCGCAAGCTCGGCCTCTGCGAGGGCGAGACGCCGAAGTTCGTCGGCGCGATGGACATCCGCAACCAGTGCTCGGGCTTCCTCTATGGGCTCGGCACGGCGACGAGCATGGTCAAGTCGGGCGCGTGCAAGCACGTGCTCGTCGTCGGCGCCGAGACGCACTCGGCCGCGATCGACATGACGACGCGCGGCCGCACGGTCTCGACGTTGTTCGGCGACGGCGCCGGGGCGTTCGTCGTGAGCGCGACCGACGAGGATCGCGGCATTCGATCGTGGCACGTCGGCGCCGACGGTCGCTTCGCCGAGAAGCTGTGCATGCGGGTCTGGGACATCGCCAAGCGCCCGTACGTGGATCTCGACGAAGAAGGGAACGGCAAGGTCCCTCCCGAGATGCTGTGGCCTCACATGGACGGCAAGGTCGTCTTTCGCCACGCGATCGAGCGCATGTGCGGCGCGCTGCTGCAGGCGTGCTGGGCCAACGGCGTCGAGCTCAAGGACGTCGACCTGTTCTGCTTCCACCAGGCGAACAAGCGCATCAACGAGTACGTCGCCAACACGATGGGCATCCCGCCGGAGAAGGTGCTCAGCAACATCGAGCGCTACGGCAACACGACCGCGGCCACGATCCCGCTGCTCGTCGCCGAGGCCGAGCGCACGGGCCGGCTCGAGCGCGGGATGAAGGTCGCGATGGTCGCCTTCGGATCCGGCTTCACCTGGGGGTCGGCGCTCGTCGACTGGTGAGCGGGCCCTGCGGCCGCGCGGGCTCTCCGATGTGAACGCAGCGAGCGCCCCTCGGGCCTCGAAGGGGAGGCGATCGGCGCCGAACCCCGCCCCCGCGGCGGCTCGCGCGCCTCGACTCCTACGGAGCGCGGGTCGATTGTCGGGGGCGGCCGCTCGACAATCTGGCTGACGGTGTGACATTCTGTCGCCATGGTAGACACCCTGGCGACGGGATCGCCAACGAGCGGCGACGCGGACCGCCCCCCGCGCGCGGCGGGTTCGCCGGATGCGCCGACGGTGCTCGTCGTCGACGACGAGCCGTCGAACCTGGCCTCGCTGGAGAAGATTTTCCAGCGCGACGGCATGCGCGTCATGACGGCCGACAACGCCAAGGCGGCCCTCGAGATCGCGCGGACCCACCGCGTCCAGGTCGTCCTCACGGACCTGATGATGCCCGGCGTGAGCGGCATCGAGCTGCTCCGCGCGTTGAAGCAGGTCTCGCCCGACACCGAGGTCGTCATGATGACGGCCTACGGCACGGTCGAGACGGCCGTCCAGGCCATGCGCGAGGGCGCGTACGACTTCGTCGAGAAGCCGCTCAAGCGCATGAGCATCGTGAAGAGCGTGCGCAAGGCGGCCGAGCGGCAGTCGCTGGTCGTCGAGAACCGATCGCTGCGACAGGAGATCCGCCTGCTCACGCGCCGCGAGATCGTCGGATCGAGCCCGGCGCTCCGGCGCGTGCTCGAGGTCGCCACCCAGGCCGCGCCCTCGAGCGCCACCGTGCTCGTGCTCGGCGAGAGCGGCACCGGCAAGGAGCTGCTCGCGCGCTTCATCCACGAGCACAGCGCCCGCTCCCGCGCAGCGTTCGTCGCGGTCAACTGTTCGGCCATCCCCGAGACGATCCTCGAGGGGGAGCTGTTCGGTCACGAGCGAGGCGCGTTCACCGGCGCGTTCGCCCGCCGCGAGGGGCGGTTCGCGAAGGCCGCCGGCGGCACGCTCTTCCTCGACGAGATCGGCGAGCTCTCGCCTTCGGTGCAGGTGAAGCTCCTGCGGGTCCTTCAGGAGGGCGAGTACGAGCCGGTCGGGGGCGACACGGTGCGCGCCGACGTGCGCATCGTGGCGGCGACGAACAAGGACCTGCGCGCGGAGGTCACCGCCGGCCGCTTCCGCGAGGACCTGTTCTACCGGCTGAACGTGATCGCGATCACGGCGCCGCCGCTGCGCGCGCGCCGCGAGGACATCCCCCTGCTCGTCGACCACTTTCTCGGCGTCTACTGCGCCAAGAACGGCCGCCCGCGGCTCGAGGCCCCGCGCGAGGTGCTGCAGGCCCTGCTCGACTACTCGTGGCCGGGCAACGTGCGCGAGCTCGAGAACGTCATCGAGCGCGCGGTCGTCCTTTGCCGCGCCGACCGCATCGGGCCGGACGACCTGCCCGACCAGGTCCGGCAGGCCGAGGGCGCCGAGCCGAGCAGCATCGCGTTCTCGGTCGGCACCCCGCTCGACGAGGTCGAGCGCCGTCTCATCCGCGAGACGCTTCGTCACGCCCGGGGCGACAAGTCCGTCGCCGCGCAGCTCCTCGGCATCTCGACGCGGACGGTCTACCGAAAGCTCGGCGAGGTGGAGTAGTCCGCGCGGCGCAAGCGGGGGGGCACGCGGCGCGATTGTCACTTTGGCAGGAGCGCGCCCCCGGGGGGCTCGGAGCGCGCCACGTTGTCCGATCGGACGCTCGCGGGGCCCGAGATCCTTCGAGAAAAAGAGCGATTGCCGTTGGCATGTGGCTCGCTTAGACCCGCTCGGCCGAATGGGTCTCGACGCCATCCTCAAGCGCTACTTCCCGGTCGTGGTCTGCGTCCTGATCGGGATTGCGGCGTACTTCCAGGCCTCTGGCATGGGTCAGCTGGTCGCCGCGAGCGTCGCCGTCGATCCGTCCGCCGTCCCGGTGGCGGGGCCGGTGTCGCGCCCCGCGCCCGCGCCCGCGCCGACGAACCCGGACCACACCTCGAGCGCCGCCCTCATCCTCTCGCGCAACCCGTTCGACTCCGTGACGGGCCCGCTCGACGGGACGTCGATCGAGGTGCCCACGGGGCAGGCGACGCCGGAGCCGGCCAACACCGATCCGCTCCTCGACCCGCCGTGCGACGTCGCCAAGGTCCTGCTCATCACGGAGTCGGACGACCCGTCGTGGTCGTTCGCGGCGATCCAGGGCGGCGACGGCAAGTCGATGCTCCGGCGCGTGGGCGACGAGGTCGGCGGTCACAACGTCTACTTCATCTCCTGGGATCGCGTGTGGCTGACCCAGGGGGGCCAGCGCTGCCAGATGGTGGTCGGCGGCAAGGTTCAGCCGAAGGCCACGCCGAAGCCGGCCACCCCGGCGCCGTCGACCGGCGGGGCCTCCAGCTCGCGCCCGAGCGGCGTGCCCAAGGACATCGCCTCGAAGATCCACAAGATCAGCGAGACGCAGTTCGACATCGAGCGCTCGGTCGTCGACCAGATCCTCGAGAACCAGGCCGAGCTCATGAAGTCCGCCCGCATCGTGCCGGAGAAGGAGGGCGACAAGATGGTCGGCATCCGTCTCTTCGGCATCCGCGGCGATTCGCTGCTCGGCGCGCTCGGCCTGGAGAACGGCGATCGGCTGCAGTCGATCAACGGCTTCGAGATGACCGATCCGCAGAAGGCCCTCGAGGCCTACGCCCGGCTCCGGACGGCGGACCACCTCACGGTGGCCGTGAACCGGCGCGGCAAAGACACGAACCTCGATTTCAACATCAAGTGACATCGGACCGGCTCGCCCGGGCCCCGACGGGCCCTGGCCTCCGATCCGGGGAGTGACGCGCGACCATGACCCGCATCAAGGCACTGTGGACCGGAGGCAGCCTCGTCACGCGCACGCTGCTGCACGTGGCCACGTTCGTGATCGGCTCGCTCGTGGTCGTGTCGGTCATGAGCTTCGCCCTGGTGTCGACGGCGAAGGGGCTCTTGTCCGCGCGAGGCGGCGCGGCTACGGCGGCCTCGGCGCAGGACGAGGCGCCGCCGGCGGCTCAACCGCCGGGCGCCGCGGGGCTGCGCGGCCCGGCCGCGGTGAAGCCTTCGGTGAAGCTCCGTCGCGGCGGCGATGCGCGCGGGGCGTCCCGGGAAGAGTAGCTCCGAGGCGGGGCCCGTTCGAGCGAGTGACGAGGAGACGAGAGGAATCGATGCCCGCGATGCACGATGGTCAGCTGATCGACGCTCTGCCGACGACGCCTGCGCGTCGGCGACAGGACCGGAAGGTCGGCTGAGGACGCCATGGATACGACGCGACGGCTCCGATCCGTTCTCGGCCTCACTGCGGCGGCGATCACGCTCGCCATGGCGTCCGGCCCCGCTTTCGCACAGACGACGCGCGGCGCGCCCGTGCTGCGCACGCCTCCGCGGCCAGGCACCGGCGTGAGCACGGGCGTCGGCCCGTCGGCGCCCGCGGCTCCGACGCCCGCCCCGTCGCCCTCTCCGCCCCCGGCCGCCGCGCCGGCGAGCCCGCCCCCGAAGCCGGGCGCTCCCCCGAGCCCCGGCGCGGCTCCGGCGGGCGCTGCGGGCACATCGGGCGCACCCGGCGTGTCCGGGGGCGACGACCCGTTCGCGGCCCTGAAGCAGGGTCAGCGCGAGGTCGACTGGAAGCCCAAGGGGGGCGGCTTCCCGGTGTCGTTCAACCTCGACGAGGCCGACCTCCCCGACCTCGTCAAGGCGATCAGCAACATCACCGGCAAGCGCTTCATCTACGGCGGCAAGCTCCGCCAGATCAAGGCGACGGTCTACTCGCCGGAGAAGGTCACCGCGGGCGAGGCCTACAGCGCGTTCCTCTCGATCCTCGAGACGAACGGCATGACGGTCATCCCGCACGGTCGCTTCCTCAAGATCATCGAGACGCCGGGCATCGCGACGCAGCTGACGCCCATCGTCGGCACCGCGACGCCCGTGCCGGGTGAGGAGCGCTACGTCACTCGGCTCTACCGCCTGCAGCACGTCGACGGCACCGAGGTCGCGACGCTGCTCGGCAAGTTCAAGTCGAAGGACGGCGACATCTCCGTCTACGCGCCCGGCAACCTCCTCATCATCACGGACACCGGGTCGAACATCCAGCGCATGCTGCGCATCCTCGAGGACGTCGACGTCGGCGGCGCCGGCGACCAGATCTTCATCGAGCCCATCCACTACGGCTCGGCGTCGGACATGGCGAGCCGCCTGAGCGACATCTTCGACATCAAGAAGGGCGGCAGCGGCGGCGGCGCGTCTCCGGCGCCGGGCGGCAAGAGCGGCGGCGGCGGCCCGACGACCCGCATCATCGCGGACGATCGCACGAACTCGCTCATCATCGTCGCGAACCAGAACGACTACCTGCGTCTGCTCGAGATCATCAAGCGCATCGACGTCAAGCAGACGGGCGAGGGCGAGATCCACGTGATGGCCCTGCAGTACGCGGCCTGCAAGGACCTCTCCCAGACGCTGAACCAGATCCTCGGCGGCGGGGCCGGCATGATGGGCGGCCAGGCGGGCCGGCCGGCCGGCGCGGCGGGGATGGCGCCGGGTGGTGCCGGCGCGGCGGGTCGCTCGCCGAACCAGGCGCTCGCGGAGGAGGTCTTCGAGGGCCGCATCCGCGTGACCTGCGACGAGGCGACGAACTCGCTCGTCACGACATCCTCGCAGCGCGACTACGCGCAGCTCCGCACGGTCATCGACAAGCTCGATCACCCGCGCCGGCAGGTGTTCATCGAGGCGGTCATCATGGACGTCAACATGGACCGATCGATGGACCTCGGCCTCGGCTATCACGGCGGCGCGCCGTTCGACGTGGCAGGCAAGCAGGGCCTCCTGTTCCAGGGCTTCAACACGAAGCAGTCCGCGCTCGTCGGCCTGCCGTCGAACCTCGATGCGTTCGCGCTCGGCGTTCGCGGCCCCGAGATCGAGGGCTCCGCGGCGCTGTCGGGCACCGGCATCTCCATCCCGGGCTTCGGCGTCGTGATGCACGCCATCGCCCAGGACGGCAACTCGAACGTCCTCGCGACGCCGCACATCCTCGCGACCGACAACGTCCCGGCCGAGATCTCGATCGGTCAGAACATCCCGCTGCAGACGAACATCGCCGGTGGCCTCGGCGGCCTCGGTGGCGCGGCGACGCAGGGCGGGGCGGCGGGCGGGCTCGGCGCGCTGGGCGCCCTCGGCGGGCTCGGCATGATGGGCGGCTTCAACGCTCAGCGCCTCGACGTCGGCACCAAGATCAAGGTCACGCCGCACGTCAACGACTCCGACCAGGTGCGACTCGAGCTCGTCGAGGAGATCTCGGAGGCCGGCGCGCCGCTCGGCAGCCTCGGCGCCATCCCGATCACCAAGCGCACGGCGACGACGACGCTCATCGTCAAGGATCAGCAGACGGTCGTCATCGGCGGCCTGATGCGCGACAACGTCACCTCGGGTCAGACGAAGGTGCCGATCCTGGGCGACATCCCGGTGCTCGGCCTGCTCTTCAAGCAGTCGCAGAAGAAAACGCAGAAGACGAACCTGATGCTGATCATGACGCCGTACGTCATCCGCGAGCAGGACGACCTGCGCGGCATCTTCGAGCGCAAGATGCAGGAGCGGCAGGAGTTCCTCGATCGGTACCTGGTCTTCAGCGACTCGCAGCCGTGGGAGCCGCCGCGCGACTACTCGCGCACGAACGGCCTCGTCGAGGACATCCGCCAGTCGTTCTTCGACGTCGACGAGAAGGTCCGCATCGAGCGCGAGTCGAAGCCGAAGACGCCGCGTACCCACGAGCCGCGCGAGCCCATCCCGATGCCGAGCTTCGGCAACCGCGGTCGCGCGGCGGCCGCAGCCGGCGGCGACGACGACGGCAGCACCGCGATCGCGGGCGGCGGACGACCGCGCCCGCGACCGTCGGCCGCGCCGCCGCCGTCCTCGGCCGGGTCGACCTCGCCCAAGCAGGTCGAGCGGGTGGAGTAGCCCGTGAGCGCCTCGCAGTACGAGTATCTCGGCGAGATCCTGGTCCGGCGCGGCGTCGTCCCGGCGGAGCGGATGCCCGCCCTGTTCGAGACGGTCCGCGATCGCGGGCAGGCGCTCACCGACCTCGTGGTCGCGCAGAACATCGCCGACGAGGGGCGCATCGCGCAGGCGCTCGCAGACGAGTGCGGCCTCGGGCTGATGGCGAAGATCGACATCGACGCGGTGCCCGCCACCGTCGCGATGCGCATCCCGATCACCTACGCGAAGCAGCACAAGATCCTGCCGCTCTCCGAGGACGACGTCGCCGTCTACTGCGTGCTCGCCGACCCGCTCGACACCGTCGCGGTCGACGACGTCCGCACGATCTTCGGCAAGCCCGTCGAGACGGCCGTCGCGACGAGCGAGCTCGTCCTCAACGCGATCAACCGCGTCTGGGAGAAGCTCGACGGCGGCGGGACGCTCAAGGGCGACCACGCGCTCGAGGAGGACAACCTCGTCGACATCATCGACTCGGACGACGACGCCCCCATCATCGCGTGGGTCAACGGCCTCTTCGCCCAGGCGGTGCGCGAGCGCGCGAGCGACATCCACATCGAGCCCGAGGAGCGCGACGTCGTCGTCCGCTACCGCATCGACGGCGAGCTCTACGTCGCGAAGCGCGCGTCCAAGCAGTTCATGGCGCCGATCATCGCGCGCGTGAAGATCATGGCGTCGCTCAACATCGCCGAGAAGCGCCTGCCGCAGGACGGCCGCATCACGCTGAAGATCGCCGGCAAGAGCGTCGACATCCGCGTCTCGACGATCCCGACGAGCCGCGGCTTCGAGCGCATCGTCATGCGCATCCTGCACAAGACGAGCGTCCTCTTCGGCCTCGACGAGCTCGGCTTCGGCCCGCGCGACCTCGGCATCATGGATCAGCTGATCCAGAAGCCCGACGGCATCGTGCTCGTCACCGGTCCGACGGGCTCCGGCAAGACGACGACGCTGTACGCGTGCCTCAACAAGATCAACGACCCGAGCCGCAACATCCTCACGGCGGAGGATCCGGTCGAGTACGAGATCGGCGGCATCCACCAGGTGCACGTGCACTCGTCGATCGGGCTGACGTTCGCGAGCGCGCTGCGCGCGTTCCTCCGGCAGGACCCGGACGTCATCATGGTCGGCGAGATCCGTGATCGCGAGACCGCCGAGATCGCGATTCACGCCTCGCTCACCGGCCATCTGGTGCTCTCGACGATCCACACGAACGATGCCGCCGGCGCCGTCACGCGCCTCGTCGAGATGGAGATCGAGCCCTTCCTCGTCCGATCGAGCGTCATCGGCATCCTGGCGCAGCGCCTCGTGCGCATGCTCTGCACGTGCAAGATCGCCTACCAGCCGACCGACTACGAGCTCACGCAGCTCGGGCTCGATCCGGATCGGCTCGCGCAGAAGGCCCGCCGGCTGGTCTCGCCGCGCTACCAGGTCCACGGGATGAAGTACGAGTTCGTCGGCCAGACGATGCGCGATCCCGTCTTCTACAAGCCCGGCGGCTGCGAGGCGTGCAACGGCAAGGGCTTCATCGGCCGCCGCGGCATCTACGAGCTCATGGTGATCGACGACGCGATCGGGCCGCTCATCCTGAAGAGCGCCGACGCCCAGACGATCAAGCGCGTCGCGCAGAATCAGGGCATGGATACCCTGCGAGACGACGGCGCGCGCAAGGTGCTCTTGGGGATGACGACCGTCGAAGAGGTGCTCGCCGCCTCGCAGGACGACGTCATCGTCGACGACTAGGCCGGGAGGGCACCGTGGCAGTCTTCGAGTACCGCGGCATCCTCATCGGCTCGGGCAAGCCCGTGAAGGGCGTGCGCGACGCCGAGAACGCGAAGGTGCTTCGCGCCGTCCTGCGCAAGGACGGCATCCTGCTGACGACGGCTGCCGAGGAGAAGGCGGGGGCCGAGAAGAAGCAGTCCTCGCTGAGCTTCAAGGCGTTCACGGGGCGCCCGTCGACGGCCGACGTCGCGCTCGCGACCCGTCAGCTCGCGACGCTCATGCGCGCGGGCATCCCGCTGCTCGACTCGCTCAACGCCCTCATCGATCAGGTCGAGAAGGACGGCCTCAAGCGTGCGCTCACGGCCATCCGCGAGCAGGTCCGTGAAGGCATCAGCTTCGCGAAGGCGCTCGAGCAGCATCCGACGATCTTCCCTCCGCTCTACGTGAACATGGTGCGCGCGGGCGAGGCGTCCGGCACGCTCGAGGGCGTGCTCGAGCGGCTCACGGACTTCATGGAGTCGCAGGCGCGCCTGCAGGGCAAGGTCGTCGCCGCCATGGCGTACCCCGCGCTGATGGTGCTCATCGGCACGACGCTCATCTCCGTGCTGATGGTCGCCGTCGTGCCGAACGTGGTGACGATCTTCCAGTCGATGGACCAGGCGCTGCCCTGGTACACCGCGACGCTCATCGCCGTCTCGAACGCGATGTCGAACTACTGGTGGCTCATCCTGCTGGTCATCTTCGCGGCGTCGTGGGGCTTCCGACGCTGGAAGCGCACGCCGACGGGGCACTTCGCCTGGGACCGGTTCGTGCTCCGCATCCCGGTCGCCGGCAGCCTCGTGCAGATGCTGTCCATCGCGCGGTTCGCGCGGACGCTTTCCACGCTGCTCGGCGCGGGCGTCGCCCTGCTGACGGCGATGGACATCGTGCGGAACGTCCTCGGAAATGCGGTGCTCGAGAAGGTCGTCGTCGAGGCGATCGGGTCCATCCGCGAGGGGCAGAGCATCGCGGAGCCGCTGCGGCGGAGCGGTCGCTTCCCGCCGATGGTGACGCACATGATCGCGGTCGGCGAGAAGAGCGGGCAGCTCGAGAAGATGCTCGAGAGCGTCTCGAACGCCTACGACGCAGCCGTCGAGAGCCGCGTGCAGCTGCTGACCAGCCTGCTCGAGCCCCTGATGATCGTCCTCATGGGCGGCGCGGTCGGCTTCATCGCGGTGTCGATCCTCATGCCCCTCATCCAGATGTCGAGCTTCGCGGGCTAGGCGGGCATAGGCCATGCTGGGTCGTGGTTGTGAGGCGTTGGTGCGGCTCGGCGATACGCGGTGTGCGCGCGCGGGCGCGAGGTAGAGGCGAGGGGAATGGCGCGGCGCAGGCAGCGGGAGCAGACGATCTTCTTCCCGTGGGAGCGGGGCGGGGGATTCCTGCGTCGAAGCGGGCTCGCGCGCGCCAAGCCCTTCGTGGCCGCGATCGGGATGGCGTTGCTGTTGCTGCTGCTCGGCAGTCGCGAGCGACGGCAGGCCGGTCTCCGCGCGACGAGGGTGACGCTCGACGTCGTCCACTCCGGCCTGGACGCCTACCGTGCCGATCACGATCGTCGCTGCCCGGCGGAGCTCACGGAGCTGCGCAGGGATGGCTACCTCGCCGTCGCTCCCATCGATGCGTGGGGGCGCCCGCTGCGCCTCGTGTGCCCGGGCCGCAAGGATCCGCAGGGCTATGACCTCTTGAGTGACGGGCCCGACGGCGAGATCGGCGGGCTGGACCGCGTGGAGTGAAGGACATGAACCATTCGTTGACGATTGCGAGGATTCGGGCGGCGCGGCGCGCGGCGGAGCGGGGTGTGACGCTCGTCGAGGTGCTGATCGTCGTCACGATCATGGCGCTCATCGCGGGCGGCGCGGTGCTGGTCGCGTTCCCGCAGCTGCGCGAGGCGCGGGTCAAGACGGCCATCACGAGCGCGGGCGCGGTGCGGCAGGCCGCGCAGCTCTACGTCGAGGTCGACATGGCGGGCAACACGGACAAGTGCCCGACGGTCGAGGACCTCGTGGCGTCGAGGAAGCTCGAGCGCGGCAAGACCGAGGACCCCTGGGGCCGCGGGTTCAAGGTGCTGTGCGTCGACGGCGAGATCCGCGTCCTGTCCCTGGGCGCCGACGGCCGCGAGGGCACCCCCGACGACGTGCGCGACGACACCTCGCTGAAGGACGTCGCGAAGATCGCGAACGGCGTGCAGTCCCCGGCGGCCGCGAAGTAGCCGCGCATGGGCCGTACCCACCAGCGGCCGAGGGGATCTCGACGGGGCGTGACGCTCGTCGAGCTGCTCTTCGTCGTCGGCATCGTCGCGGTGCTGACGGTGGGCGCGACCTATGGGTTCTCGGCCATCACGACCGCGCGGCTCCGGCGCGGCGCGGTCATGATCGCGAGCGCGGCGCGGATCGCGTATGCGCACGCCAACGCCACGGGCAAGACCGTGCGGCTGGTGTTCGACTTCGATCGGAAGCTCGTCGCGCTCGAGGAGGCGAGCGCGATCCTCGCGATGCAGCGCGGCGACCGCACCGGCGGCGCTCAGGCGGCGACCGAGACCGAGCGGAAGGCCGTCGAGGAGGCCGACAAGATCATGAAGGGGCCGCAGAAGCCCCGCCCCGCGTTCCGTCCGACCAAGGCCTTCGGCTTCAACGCCGACGCGGGCAAGCCCGGGCGCGAGCTGCCGTCGGGCATCCGGTTCGTTCAGGTCGAGACGGGTCACGACGACCTGCCGTCGACGTCGCAGCGCGCGTACCTCTACTTCTGGCCCGGCGGTCAGACCGAGCGCGCCTCCATCCAGCTCACGAAGTCGCGGCTCGATCCGACCGAGAAGGCCGAGCGCCTCGACGAGCGCGACGTGATGACGATCCTCATCGCGCCGCTCACGGGCAAGGCCGACATCCGCCTCGGCAGGTTCTCGATGCCCCGGCCCCGCGACGACCGCGAGGAGTCCGAGCGCGTCGACAGCGGGGGCTTCTGATGGCGCGCGATCGCGGCTTCACGCTGCTCGAGGTCATGGTCGCGGTCGCGATCCTCGGGCTCGGGCTCACCGCGATCCTGTCGGCGCAGGCGGGGTCGTTCAACGCCTCCCGCCACGCGCGCAACATCAGCGTCGCGACCGGGCTCGCGCGCTGCAAGATGAACGAGGTCGAGGAGCAGCTCGCGAAGCTCGGCTACCAGGACCTCGACGTGGTCGACAGCGGCCCGTGCTGCGAGGGCGACACGACCGCGAACGTCCGGTGCGCGTGGCGCATCGAGAAGCTCACGCTGCCCGATCCGCAGTACGGCAAGCTCGATCTCGCGGCGGCCATCCCCGGGACGATGGGCGCGCCCGGCGCACCCGGCGCGGCGCCCGGGGGCGGCATGCTGGGCGGCCTCGGCGGGCTGCTCGGTGGCGCGCCCGGCGGCGCGCAGGGGGGCGGGGCGCTCGGCGGGCTCGGCGCGATGGGCGGGGCGCTCGGCGGGCTCGGGATGCTCGCGCAGAACAGCCAGCAGCCCGACAGCTCGATGTCGATGTTCCCGCCGGACGCGGGCGTCGCCGGCATGGCCGATCAGCTGACCGGATCGAGCAACGCCACGGTCAGCGCGGCGGCGTCGATGGGCTTCGGCGGCGCGCTGCAGATGCTGATGGGGATGGTGTACCCGCAGCTCAAGCGGGTGTTCGAGGTCGGGTCGCGGCGCGTGACGGTCACGCTCACGTGGAGCGAGGGCAAGAAGGAGCACTCGATCGACATCACGCAGTGGGTGACCGACGGGCGGCAAGCCGGCCTCATCGGCGACATCCCCGGCGCGGACGGCGCGATGCCGGCCGCGAGCGGTAGCGGGGCGGCGCTGCCTGGATCGCCGGCCCTCGGCGGCGGCACCGGCACGGGCACGGGCACGGGCACGGGCACGGGCAGCAGCGGCGGGACGACGCGATGACGCGCAGGGCGGCAGCGCGCGGCGTCACCTTGCTCGAGGTGATGGTCTCCGTCGGCATCCTCGCCCTCGTGGCCTCGCTCATTTACGGCGCGTTCGACGGGATGGCCAAGGCGCGCACGTCGATCTCGCGCATCAACGACCGCTACCATCAGGGGCGACAGGCGCTCTCGCGCATGAGCCGGGAGCTCGAGTCGGCGTTCGTGTCGAAGCACCTGCCGCTGCAGCTCGGCGCCGCGGTCCGACAGACCGCGTTCGTCGGCCGGAAATCGCGCCCGGCGGACCGCGTCGACTTCACCGCGTTCGCGCACCGGCGGCTCGCTCGCGACGTGCACGAGTCCGATCAGTGCGAGGTCGGCTTCTTCGGCGCGCCCGACCCCGACCGTCCGGCCAAGGTCGACCTCGTCCGTCGCGAGCAGAGGACGATCGATCTCGAGCCGACCAAGGGCGGCGTCGTGCAGGTGCTGGTCGACGACATCGAGAGCTTCGAGCTCCGTTACCTCGACCCCGGGACGTCGCAGTGGGCCGAATCGTGGGACTCGACGCAGCTCGTCGGGCAGCTCGGCCGGCTGCCGTCCCAGGTCAAGATGACGATCATCCTGAAGAACGGGGTGTACGGCGCGCCGATCCGGCTCATGACGCGCACGCCGATCGCCATGCAGTCACCCCTCGATTTCGCGATCAAATGACGATGCGCGAGCGAACGACCCCCCCGAACCCCGCGCTCCGACGGCGCCGCATCCGGCGGCGAGCCGAGCGTCGCGGCGTCGCGCTCATCATGGTGCTCGCGGCGATCACCGTCCTCACGGTGTTCCTCACGGAGCTGCAGGACGACACGTCCGCGGAGCTGTCCTCGGCGCTGGCCGAGCGCGACACGATGCGCGCGGAGTACCACGCCCGGAGCGCGATCAACCTGTCGCGGCTGCTCATCGCGACCGAGCCGGGCATCAAGCGCGCGCTCGGGCCGCTGCTCGGGATGCTCGGCGTCGGCAAGATGCAGCTGCCGGTGTGGGAGTTCGCCGACGTGGTGCTCGGGCCGTTCAACGATTCGGCGGGCGTGCGAGGGTTCGCCGGCATCGCGAACCTCGACATGACGACGGCGAAGAACCTCGGATCGACGGGCAGCGGGCGCTTCGAGCTCGTGATCGTCGACGAGGACTCGAAGATCAACGTCAACGCGGCGGCGCGCAACGAGGTGATGTCCAAGCAGCGGCTCGCGGGCCAGCTCATGGGCATGTTCACGCCGCAGCAGTACGCGCCGCTCTTCGATGGCCGCGACTCGGACGGTCAGTTCTCCGATCGGCAGACGGTGTGCGGCGCGATCATCGATTTTGCCGACGCGGAGCCGGATGGTAACGAGCAGGCGACGATGTGCGATCTCCGGCCGAGCGCGCCTGCGTCGAGCGCCGCGGAGGACAGCTTCTACCAGATGCTGCAGGTCGACTACCGGCGCAAGAACGCGGCGTTCGACTCGCTCGAGGAGCTCCGGCTCGTCCGCGGCCTCGGCAGCGACGAGATGTGGTCGACCTTCGTCGACCCGGACCCGGCCGATCCGCGCAAGCGCATCCTGACCGTGTGGGGGCAGGGCAAGATCAACATCGGCACCGCGAACGCGCAGACGCTGCTCGCGGTCATCTGCGGCGCCGACCGGACCACCGCCGAGACGGACCTCTGCGCCGACCCGAACCAGCTCGCCTCGTTCATCATGGCCGTGTCGATGGTCAAGAGCCTGTTCCCCGGGATCCCCATCTTCCCGACGCCGCAGGAGTTCCTCAAGACGCTGAACGGGCAGGGCCTGTTCGGGCCGATCCTCTCGGGGCTCGGCGTCAAGCCGGTCGGGTTCAAGGCGCCCACCGAGGTCACGAAGAACCTCGCGAACGGCAGCAAGCTGTTCAGCATCTACGCCACCGGCGTCGTGCCCGGAAACCGGCGCGAGCTGCGGGTGCGCGTGCACTCGGTCATCGACTTCCGCGGCGTGGCGGACCTCGGCGCCGGCCTGCCGGGGTCGCAGGGCGCGTCGGGTGCCGCAAGCAACGCGGCCGGGGGCGTGCCGCCGATGCAGGACGCTTCGGGGGCGTCGCTCACGCCCGAGCAGATCATGGCGGCGATGGCCACCAACCCGATGGGCCGGGTCGTCTACTGGCGCGTCGAGTAAGTTCGCAAGAGAGGGTCAGGGAATGGCGAGGCTTCTGGGGATCGATGCGGGTCGGACGGTCGTGCGGACGGTGCTCGTGCGCACGTCGTATCGGCACGTCGCCATCGAGGCGTTCGGCGAGGTGCCGGTCGCGCCGATCGCCGGGCCGGTCGACGGCCTGCCCGAGGCCGAGCTCCACGAGGCGCAGCGCAAGCGGCAAGCGGCGGCCGAGGTCGAGGCGATCCGCGCCGCGCTGGGCGGGCAGAAGGCCGACGCGGTGTCCGTCGCGCTGTCGGGCGAGCGCACGTTCTTCCGGCGGCTGGAGCTGCCGGCGGCCGCGCAGAAGGAGCTCGAGAACGTCCTCGGCTTCGAGCTCGAGGCGACCGTGCCCTTCGACATGGCGGACGCGACGTACGACTACCGCATCCTGCGGCGGGCCCCGGGCGACGCCGCCGCGCTGCCGATCTTCGCGGCGCTCGCGCGGACCGACGACGTGCGCGACCGCATCGCCGTGGTGCGCGACGCGGTCGGCTTCGAGCCGGAGCGCGTCGGCACGGGCGCGTTGCCGCTCGTCAACCTGACGACGGTGATGCCCGAGCTCGAGACGCCGTGGAAGGGCGCGGCGGTGCCCGGTGCGCCGCCGCCCGCGGCCGGGCCGGTCGCGATCCTCGAGCTCGCCGAGACGACGACGGACATCGTCATCGTGCAGGGGGGCGAGGCCGTCTTCGCGCGCACGCTCTCGCGCGGCACCGTCGGCCTGCCGGCGTCCGCGCCGACCCTCGGCCGCGAGCTCCGCCAGACGTTCGCGGGGTGGCGGGCGCAGGGCGGCGAGCCGCTGTCGGCGCTGTGGCTCGCGGGGGCCGGCGCCGCGGCTCCGGGCGCCGCGCATTTCTTGTCGACCGAGCTCGGCGTCGCGGTGCTCCCGCTGCCCGCGCCGCGCGTCGACGGCGTCACGCCCGAGCTCGCGGCTTCGCTGCCGCGCTTCGCGAAGGCGCTCGGCCTCGCGGTCGGCCTCGCCGGGCGCCCGCGCACGTTCAACCTGCGGCGCGGCGGGCTCGAGGCCGAGCGGCGCTACCCGTTCCTGCGCGAGAAGATCCCGCTGCTCTCGGGGCTCGCCGCCGTCATCGTGGTGAGCTTCGGCTTCTCGATCGTGGCAGAGAGCCGCGCGCTCGAGTCGGAGCGCGACGTGATCGAGGCGCGGCTCGCGCAGGTCACGCGCGACGTGCTCGGCGAGGAGACGAGCGACCCGGATCGCGCTCGCGAGCTGCTCGAGAAGGGGCCGGGCGCCGACGAGGACCCGCTCCCGCGCGCCGACGCCTTCGACGTGATGGTGCAGCTCTCGAAGGCGGTGCCGAAGGACGTCGTGCACGATGTCGTCGAGCTCGACGTCGCGCGAGGGCACGTCGTCGTCCAGGGCCTCGTGCCGACCAACCGCGACGCCGAGCACATCGCCGAGAAGCTGAAGGAGCACCGCTGCTTTCGGGACGTGAAGATCCCGCGCACGACGCAGTTCGCCGAGGGCAAGCAGAAGTACGTGCTCGAGTTCGAGATCAAGTGCGAAGAGAAGAAGAAGAAGGCCGACGCCGCCGACTCCGCCGCGCCGGCCGCGGGATCGGCGCCGAAGCCCGAAGCCAAGCCGGAGGGTCGCTGACATGGGCCTCGCGGAACGAATCGAGAAGCTCGAGCCGCGCGAGCGGCGCCTGCTCGGCGTGCTCGGCGGCCTCCTCGGCGCGGCGCTCTTCCTCGCGCTGCCGGTGTACCTCTGGGCGCGCGTCGCGGCGCAGCGCGACGAGGCTCGCGACCTGCGCGACCTGACGCAGCAGATCCTCGACCAGCGCGCGCTCGTGGCCGAGCGCCGCGCCAAGAAGGACGCGCTCCTCGCGCGGTACGCGCGGCCCGCGCCGCCGCTCGGCAGCTTCATCGAGGAGGCGCTGAAGGCGAACGGCCTCAGCGTGCCGGAGTCGCAGGATCGCCCCGAGGTGCCGCACGGCAAGCGCTACTCGGAGCGGATGACGGTGGTGCGCCTGCACAAGATCGGCATGAAGCCGCTCGCGCAGACGCTCGAGAAGATCGAGTCGTCGGGGTTCCCGGTCGCGATCACCCGACTCGACATCAAGCCTCGCGCCGGCGAGCCGGACATGTACGAGGTCGAGCTTGGCGTCTCGGCCTTCGACCGCAAGCCCGACGCGCCTTCGGCGGCCGCGTCGGCGTCGGCCTCGGCCGCGCCGTCGGCCTCGGCCGACAAGGAGCCCTGAAGCATGAACGAACGACTCCTGCGCGTCGGGAAGCTCCTCGTCTACCCCGCGTTCTACCTCTTCGCGCTCGCCTTCTTCGGGTACCTCACGTTCCCGTTCGATCGGCTCAAGGACCGCGTGATCGCCGAGTTCGACGAGGCCCAGCGCAAGGGCGCGGCGCCGGGCGCGGCTCCGATGCGGCTCGAGATCGACAAGCTCACGTCGTACTGGTTCACGGGCGCGGAGGTGAAGGGGCTCCGCCTCATCGTCCCGGCCGCGAAGGATTCCGGCGCGCGCGACGCGTTCGGCGGGGCGAGCGGCGGCGACAAGCCCTCGGCCGACACGGTGCTCGCGGTCGACGAGGCGCACGTGCGGGTGCGGATGCTGCCGCTGCTCATCGGGCGCGTGCGCGTCGACTTCTGGGCGAGCGTGTTCGGCGGCGCGGTGAAGGGCTCGGTCCCGGTGGGGTCGGGCGGATCGGTCGAGCTCGCGCTCGAGGGCGTCGAGCTCGCGAAGGTCGACCCGGTCGTGAAGGGGCTCGGGCTGCCTTTGCACGGGACGCTCAGCGGCCAGCTCGAGCTCGTCCCGACCGAGGGCAAGTTCAACAAGGCGAGCGGGTCGCTCGACCTCAAGATCGCCGACCTCGGCGTGGGCGACGGCAAGACCAAGATCCAGGGGCTGCTCGCGATCCCCGAGGCCAAGCTCGGCGACGTGATCATCAGCGCCGAGGCCAAGGACGGCGTCCTCAAGCTGACGAAGTTCGCGTCGTCGACGGGGCGCGACCTCGAGCTCGCCGGCGACGGGAAGATCGCGGTCCGCGAGCCCGCGACCGAGTCGACGGCCGACCTCTACGTTCGCTTCAAGTTCGCGGACTCGTATCGCGGCAAGAACGACACCACCAAGGCGCTCCTCGGCACGCCCGGCTCGAGCGCGCCGGCGATGCTCGACCTGGACGCGAAGGTGAAGCGGGCGAAGCGGGCGGACGGCTTCTACGGCTGGCACGTCTACGGGCCGCTCTCGAAGCTGAAGTTCGACCCCTACGCGCAGGACGCGCCGGGCGCCGCAGGGGGCCCCGCTCCCAAGGTGCGCAAGGGCATCGACAGCGGATCCTCGACGTCGCCGACGAAGCCGAGCGTCGCGCTGCCGCTCGGCGCTTCGCAGGCGAACCGCGCCGATCCGGCCTCTCCGCCGCCGCCGCCGTCTCCGCCGCCGCCTCCGGTCGACGACCCGGGGCTCCGCGCGCCGCCGCCGCCGCCTTCCCCTGCGCCCAGCCCGCCGCCGGGCGTGGTGCTTCCGCCGGGGATGCCGATCGTCGAGCGGATGAACGTCCTGGCACCGAGCACGGCGGGCGGCCCGCCCTCGACCGCGGGCGCGGGCGACTCGCCCTCGGCCGGGACGCCGCCGTCCGACCAGCCGACCGAGGCCACGCCGCCGTCGGGCGCGGATCCGACGACGGCCGAGTGACCGCGGGCTGATCGGGCCACGCGCGGCCGGCGGTCCGAGAGGGCGCCGGCCGCGTGCGTTTTGTGGTCTGGAAACGCGAACGGCCGGAGGCGTGGGAGCCTCCGGCCGACGTCGACCCTGGGGCGCGAGGCGCCGCGCGGTCAGTTGATGGGCATCGCGGCCGGCGCCTTGCCGCCGCCCGGCTCCTTCGCCATCTCGTGCGACTTCGGGTCGTACTTCGAGCTGCACTTGGCGAAGACCTGCGTCGCCTGGAAGTGCCCCTCGGCGGTGAGCGAGCCCTCGACGGTGACCTGCACGCCGCCGGCCGGCATGTCGCGGAACGTGTCGGGGATGACGCACTGCCCGTAGCGCACGGGGAGCTGAATCTTCGCGTCCAGCGCGGCGGCCGCGTTCTGGGCCGGGATCGGGTGGACCGTGAAGCGGTACTCGCAGGGCGAGTCCCGTTTGACGAGCGTGCCCGGGACCAGCTCGCCCTCGACCCGGATCTTGCGACCGGTCAGCTTGCCCGTCTGCGTCAGCACCTGATCGACCGGCATCGCGTAGATGGCGGCTTCCTTGAAGCCGACGAGGAACAGGCCGACGAGGCCGCCCACCATCACGAGCAGCGTGAGCAACAAGCCCATGCTGCGCCTCGACCGATCCGGCGCGCGTCGGGGCGCGGCCTTCGCGGGCGCGGCCGCGCCATCGCCGGCATCCTTCGTGTCACCGAGCGCTTGCTCGAGCTCTTCGTCCAACCGCTTGCTCATCGTGCCACCCTGTTTGGGGTAGCCTAGCCCGCGGGGGAAGGGGGGTCGAGCGACGGACGCGACGATACGGCACGATCGGCCTCGAGGGCTTCCCGGAGGGGGCCACCGGGATCGATCGCCTCGGGTTGACGGCGCGTGGCCGGGCTCGGAGCATCCGGCCGTGCGGCGCGCGATCGGGCTTCGGATGGGCGTTCCCGGGCGATCGGGCGCGTGCATGGCCCTCGGCGTGGTCGGCGCGGCCGTCATGGTCGCGGTCGGCTGTGGCGGCGCGATCGACGCCGTGGGGGGCGCCGCTCCGCCGCGCGCGGATCGGTCCGGTGCGATCGCCACGGCCGCGCCGGTCGTTCGGGGCGGGACGGAGGTGGTCGTCGAGGCGGTCGACGTCGCGGCTCGGAGGCCGGGGCGTGCGGCGCTCGGCGAGGCGGAGACCGAAGCGCTCGCGCTCGAGGTGCTGCAGGTCGCGGGAGGTCGGTCGGTCGTGATCGTGTCGGCGAGCGGCGACCCGCGGGGAGCGTTCGTGCGGCGGATCGACGGAGCGAGCGGTCGCATGGGGCCGCTGCTCGCGTTCGCGGACGATCGGCCGGTCGCGGCGTTCGACGGGGAGGGCGGGCGTTTCACGCTGGTGACGTCGACCGGCGAGCGGCTGTGCGTCGCGGCCTACGAGGCGGATGCGGCCACGCCGTCGGCGCGCGGGTGCGCGGCCGTGCGCCCGCAGGCGATCGCGGCCGTCGGCGGCGATCTCGCGCTGCTCGAGGTCGCCGTCGTGGACGCGCCCCGGCCGGCGGCTCCCGCGGCGGCCGCGAAGGCGAAGCCGAAGGCCGCGTCTCCGAAGGGCAAGCCCTCGCCTCGCAAGGAGCGGCGCGCGGCCGGGACCGACCGGCGGGGGGGCGCGCCATCCGCGCCGAAGCGGAAGGCCGTGGAGTCGTCGGGGCGGCGTGGGTCGTCCCCGAAGGTGAAGGTCGAGGTTCGGATCCGGCGCGTGAGCCGCGAGGGCGTGTTTCAGGATGTGGCCGCGTCGACGGGGCTCGCGTTCCAGCGACCGCTCGACGGCATGACCCTCGTCGACGCGGCGGGGCGCGCGGGAGGGGTCGATCTCCTCTGGTACGAGGTGCAGCCGAAGCCCGTGCGCGCGTCGGCGCTCGGCGCGGCGGACCTCGTGTGGGGCCGGCTCCGGGCCGACGGGACGTTCGATCCGGCGACGCGCGTCGCGGTGGCCGGCGGCGATCTCGAATTCGGCTGGATCCGCGGGCACGACGCGCCTCGCCTCCTCGCGAGCGAAGCGGGCTCGGCCGTGCTCACGCTGACGGAGAAGGATCGCGCGTGCGAGGTCGTGCGGGTCGCTCCGGCGACCGTGCGGCTCGCGCCCGATCGGGCGATCTGCGCGCTCGACCCGCTGCGCCTCGCGTCGCCGGCGCCGCCTCCCGCGGCAGAGGTCGCGAGCCTCGGCAGGCTGCTCGCCCGCGATCCGCGGCGCGTCGCCGGCCAGCCGCGCGCGGACGTCGGCCTCGCCGCGTGGGCCGGGGATCGCGCGTTCTTCCTGGAGGGCTCCTCGCTCCGTTCGGTCGCGCGCGACGGGACGCCGCCGCGCGACGAGCCGGCCCCGTTCGCGGCGCGCCGGCGGCGGATCGCGTGGGGGTCGATCGCGGCCGACGGCGAGGGGATCGCGCTCGCGGGCGGCCGGCTCTATCGCCTCGACGCGAGCGGGCGCGTCGCCGACGCGGGGCCCGCGCCGGTCGCGAATGCTGGCGCGCCGGGCGAGGGGCGCGCCCCGGGCTTCACGCCGCCGCCGATGGTCGAGCCGGACCCGGTGGGCCGCGCGTCGCTGGCGCGCATCGGCGCGGCGTGGTTCCTCGCGCGAGGAGACGTCGTGCGGATCGGCCCCGAGGCCGTGCCGGTCGCCGCCTTGCGCGGCCGCGCGCACCCGGACACGTCGGCGATCGTCGGCGGCGCGCGGCGCGGGCTGTTTCTCGAGATCGCCGGCGGCGCGCTCTCCGTCGACGCGATCGACGAGGCCGGCGCCTCGACGCCGCTTCGGCCGGCGCGCGCGCGCGTCGCCGCGCCGGTGAGGCCGGGCTTCCACGCGACCGCGCGCGCGGCGGGCGGAGCGATCGTCGCCGGCGTGCGGCTCGCCGATCCGCCGAAGGTCGTCGCGTTCGCGGTCGATGAGGCCGGCCACGTCGGCGCGCCGCACGAGACGAGCCTGCCCGTCCGCGCGGGCGATCTCGGGGTGCGGCTCGTCGCGCTGCCGGGCGGCGGCGCGCTGCTCGCGGACGCCGCGCGCCGCCACGTGGTCTGGCTCGACGATGACGGCCGCGAGCTCGCCTCCGCGCCGTGGCCGGCCGCGGCGAGCGAGGCCGTGTGCCTCGACGGCGCGCCTGCGCGCAGCACCGTGCCCGCGCCCGACCCCGGCCGGTTCCTCCAGGTGCCCGCGCTCGCCGAGCCGGGCACCTGCGTCGTCGGGGATCCCGTGTGGGCGAACGACGGATCGCTGCGCTGGTTCGGCGCCGACGCGCGCGGCCTCGACTCGATAGCCGAGGCCGCCGTGATCCGCCTCGGCCCGCCGGTCGACGGGCGCGCCCCCGATCCGCGCGCGGTCGTCGATGCGTCGCTCGCCGCGACCACGCGGGGCGCGTGCCCTCCCGAAATGGTCACGATCGCGGGGAGATTTTGCGTGGATCGCTTCGAGGCCTCGATCGTCGACGCCGCCTCGGGCCGCGCGATCTCGCCGGATTGGCCGACCGCGCCGGCGATGATCGAGCGCGTCCTCGAGGCGTGGACCACGCAGCGCGAGCGCGTCGGCGATCTCCACGCGCGCGCGCTGCCGCTGCCGTTCCTGCCGCCGTGGCAGCGTGCGGCGGCCCTCGCGCCCGTCGCGGTGAGCCGCCTCGGCGCGCGCCCGAGCGGCTACGTCACCGGGCTCGTCGCCGAGGCCGCGTGCGTCGCGGCGGGCAAGCGCCTCTGCACGCACGACGAGTTCGTCACGGCGTGCCGCGGGGAGGCCGACACGCCCTTCCCGTACGGCGACGACTACCAGGACGGCGCGTGCAACGTGTTCCGCGACGAGCACCCGGCGGCGCTGCTCCACGGCAACGCCTCGATCGGCCACCTCGACCCGCGCCTGAACCGCGTGCGCACGACCAAGGGCGAGCCGCTCCTTCGCGCGACCGGCGCGACGCCGGCGTGCCGCAGCCGCTGGGGGGCCGACGCCGTCTACGATCTGGTCGGCAACCTCGACGAGTGGGTCGACGAGCCCGGCGGCGCGTTCGCAGGCGGCTTCTACGCGCGGTCGACGCGATCGGGCTGCGACGCGATCGTGACCAACCACCCGAAGGCGTACCTCGACTACTCGACCGGCGCGCGCTGCTGCCGGGACGCCTCGAAGTAGTGCGCAAGCGCTGCGCGTCCGCACGGGCGGCGGGCTCGTTCGGCCGCGCGCCGCGGGTTCCGTTGCGCGAGGCGCGTGGTAGGGTCCGCGCCGATGAGGCTCGGCTGGCTTCGAGGCGCGGTGGTGGCGGCAGCGCTGACGACCGCTGCGACCGCGATCGCGCGCGACCCGGTGGCCGCCGAGGCGCTCTTCGACGAGGCGCGCGCCGCGGCCGCGCAGGGCGATTACGCGCGCGCGTGCGAGAAGCTGAGCGAGAGCCAGCGGCTCGACCCCGCGCCCGGCACGCTGCTCAACCTCGCCGACTGCAAGGAGCGGCTCGGGCTGGTAGCGACCGCGTGGCAGCTCTACCGCGAGGCCGCGGATCTGTTCGCGCGGGCGAACGCCGACGACCGCGCCGCCTTTGCCCGCAAGCGCGCGGCGGCGCTCGAGCCCCGCCTCGCTCAGCTCTCGATCGTCCTCGCTCCCGGTGTCGCCCCGGCGCGCGTCACGCGCGACGGCGTCGACCTCGCTGGGGCCAGCCTCGGATCGGCGCTCCCGCTCGACCCCGGGGCGCACGTCGTCGTCGTGACGTCGTCGGGGCGCCGTGACGCTCGCTACGAGGTGCGCCTCGCCGAGGGCGAGACCAGGACCTTGCGCGTCGAGCCGGGCCCCCCGGGGGAGGCGCCGGTCGAGCCAGCCGCCGTCGCCCCGGTTGCGCCGCCCTCCGGCGTCGGCGCTCCGCGCGCGGCCGGCCTCGCGCTCCTCGGCCTGTCGGCCGGCGCGATCGCGGCGGGCGTGGTGACCGGCGTGATGACGCTCGACCGCAAGGCGACGGTCGACGCGAGCTGCCGCGACAAGCTCTGCGGCGTGGCCGGGGTCGACGCCGCCGCCGAGGGGCGCACGCTGTCGGCCGTCAGCACCGTCTCGTTCCTCGGCGGCGCGGTCGGGCTCGCGCTGGGCGCGTACCTGACCGTCACCGGTCCGCGCTGGGCGGGCGCGCCGTCGGTCCGCGTGCGCCCGGCGGCCGGCCCCGGTGCGGCCTCGCTCGGGCTCGACGGCGCCTTCTGAGGCCCTCCCGAGCGCTGGCGCGACCGCCCGATCGGCGTGGTAGGCTCCGCGCCCCATGAGCGACGCCTTCGACCTCGAGAACCCGACCGAGGAGCACCGCCTCCTCCGCAACACGCTGCGCGATTTCGTCCGCCAAGTCGTCGAGCCCCAGGCCGACGAGCACGACCGCTCGGGCGTGATGAACAAGGCGCTCCTGAAGCGCGTCGGCGACCTCGGGCTGCTCGGCGTCACGATCCCGGCCGACGACGGTGGCGCGGGCATGGACGCGGTCGCGGCGGCGCTCGTGCACCACGAGCTGTCGAAGAGCGACCCGGGCTTCGCGCTCGCCTACCTCGCGCACGCGATGCTGTTCGTGAACAACTTCTACTGGGCGTCGAACGCCGATCAGCGGGAGCGCTACCTGCACAAGGTCCTCTCGGGCGAGTGGGTCGGCGGCATGGGCATGACCGAGCCCGGCACCGGCACCGACGTGCTCGCCATGAAGACGACGGCGCGCAGGGTCGACGGCGGCTACGTCCTGCGCGGCCACAAGGCGCTCATCACGAACGCGCCCGACGGCGATGTCTTCATCGTCTACGCGCGGCTCGACGACCAGGTCACGACGTTCGTGGTCGAGCGCGGCTTCAAGGGTTTCTCGACCCCCGACAAGACCCGCAAGATGGGCATGCGCGCGAGCATGCTCGGCGAGCTCGTCTTCGACGACTGCTTCGTCCCCTCGGCGAACCTGCTCGGCCACGAGGGCAAGGGCGTCGGCAACATGATGCGCAACCTCGAGATCGAGCGCCTCACGCTCGCCGCGATGAGCCTCGGCATCGCCGACCGCTGCCTCGAGGTGATGGTGAAGTACGCCGTCGAGCGCCAGAGCTTCGGCAAGCCGCTCGTCGAGCACGGCCAGATCCAGCGCTACATCGCCGAGAGCTACGCGAAGACGGAGGCCGCGCGCGCGCTGGTCTACACCGTCGCCCGCAAGGTCTCGCCGGACACCCGAAACCGGCTGGGCACCGACGCGTCGAAGCTCTTCGCCGCGCCCGTCGGCAAGGAGGTCGCCGACGCCGCGATGCAGGTGCTCGGCGGCTGGGGCTACTGCGACGAGTACAAGATCGAGCGCTTCTACCGCGACGCGAAGCTCCTCGAGATCGGCGGCGGCACGCTCGAGTCCCACCAGAAGAACATCACGAAGGAGCTCGCGCGCCTCGTCAGCGGCTGACGCTCGCGGTCCTCGTCGGGCATTCGTGCGCGGATCGCGCGTCTCGCCGAAGGGCGTCCGGCCCGCGGGACGTGGTGACGCGCCTTGCGGTCGCTCGAGCGCACGCGTGCCGAGCGTGGGCAGTGCCGCCCGCTGGGTCCGCTCATCGTCGGGATCCCGATCGCCGGTCGGTGATCGTGGATCGCGCCGACGCTCGTGAATGCCTCGGTCGAGTCGGTTGAGAGCTGCGCCCGTATTGTGCGCCAGCCCACTTCGCGCGTACCGTGGTCGTTCGGCCGCTCTCCGGCCGGGAGCGAGGAGGGGATCCTGATGTTCAATCGATGGGTTGGGTGGGTCGTCGCGGTGGCCTTGGGCGCAGGGTGCGGCGACGGCGCGGCGAGCGACGGGGCCGGCACGACGGGCGCGTCCACGACCACGACCACGACCGCCGCCGGCGGCGCGGGCCAGGGAGGCGGCACGACGGCTGCCGGCGGCGCGAACCAGGGCGGCGGCGGTGCCGGCCAGGGCGGTGGCACGGCCGCCGGGGGTGGCGGCGCAGGTCAGGGAGGCGGCACGGCGGCGGGCGGCGGTGGCGCGGGCCAGGGAGGCGGCGGGGGCGGGGGGCCGGTAAGCGGCACGATCTCGTGGAAGGCCGACGGAGCGGCCATCACGACCGCCACGTTCAACCCGGGGTCGGATCCGGTGACGCTGCCGGCGGCGGGCATGTCCGGCCTGGGGATCGTCGCCGCGACCGCGGACTTTCAGGAGCAGATGTCGATCGTCCTCGTCTTCACGAAGGGTGAGAGCATCCCGGCGGGCACGTACACCTGCGGCGCGCTGCCCAACGACAACGACTCGGTCCTGATCACGCTCGCCCACCTCGGCGTCGTCGCGCAGGCGAAGGACGACATCCTCGGCGTGAGCGGCGCGTGCACCATCACGCTCGACGGGGACGCCGTGCCGGGCGGCCACGTGACGGGCAGCTTCACGGTCGCCGCGCCCCGACAGGGAGCGGTCGGGCCGGACATCGTCATCACCGACGGCGTGTTCGACGTGACGGACCACTGACGGCGACCGGCCGATCCCGCGGCGAAAGGGTGGCAGGGATCGACTCGGGCCCTGCGCCTCCTGCCATCGGCTTGCCGGTCAGCGCCGCGCCTTCTTGACGTCCGCGCTCCGCTTCACCGGCGCGGCCCTCGCGACCGCCAGCCCCCGCACCTCGGCCTCTCCGCCCTCGCCGGGAGCGAACGCGATCGTCGCGGGCCCGCCTGCGTGCTGCGCCGGGAGCTTCGCGGCGAGGCGCTGGTCGCCGACCGTGATCTCGAGGACGGCGCCGCGGACCGTGACGCGCACGTCGTGCCCCTCGGGCGCCGGCGCCGCGAGCGCGACCGGATCGCCCAGCGGTAGCGCGTTGCCGTTGCCGTCGAGCGCGGACAGGGTCGCGATCGCCTCGCGGTCAGGCTCGATCGTGAGCGCCGCGCCGGCGATGTCGCCCGCGCCCGCCGCTGCGCGGACGACGACGGCGCAGGGCGCGCCCACGCAGCGCAGGCGCAGCGTGGCGCTGAAGTCGTGCTGGGGGGCGGCGACGGCGACGGCGTCGCGGCCCTTGCCGGCCGGAGAGCTCCTCACGACCACGCGGCCGGCGTCGTCGAAGCCGACCTCGGGGCGGCCTGCGAGGCGCGTGAGTCGCAGGCCCGGGAGCTTCGCCGCGAGGGCAGGAGGCGGGGCCCACTCGTCGGCGGCCGCGGTCGGCACGCGCGCGGTCGCGAGCGTCGAGAGCGTCGGTGGGCGGCCGTCCCGCGTCACGGTCGCGATCGCGCCGTCCGGGTGCCACTCGATCGCGAGGTCGTGGCCGTCGAGGGTGAACCGCTCGACCCGCGCGGGCTTGCCGGCGATGCCGGTCACCGCGAGCGGCGTGCGCGCGCCGTCGGGCGCGGTGTAGCCGACCTCGGCCGAGGGCCGCAGCGCGCCGTCGTCGCCGGCCGCGATCACCGCGAGGGCGAGGGCGAAGGTGGCCATGGGCTCGCGCTCGCCGAGGGCTGCGCGCGCGAGGGCGAGATCGAGCGCGCGCGGCGCGTCCATCGCGACGAGCTCGACCGCGCGGCCGATCAGCTCGGCGGATGAGAACGCGGGGCCGTCGGCGCCGCCCGAGGGGCCGAGGCTCCCGGCGAGCGGGGCGAGCGCGAGCGTGGCCGGATCGCCTCCTTTGCGCACGCGATCGGCGACGCGGATCGCGGCGGCATCGAAGGCGGGGACGAGGCGGGCGAGCCGCACCGCGCCCGCGCGACCGAGCGCGAAGGCCAGCTCGGAGAGAGCTGCGTCCGGGCGCGAGGGCGCGACGGCCGCGGGCCAGCGCTTCGCGGCGGGAACGCGCGCGAGGCTGCCAAGGGGCGCCTGCGACACGATCGTCGCGCCGGCCGCCATCACGCGGTGGGGCCAGCCCTTGCCGATCCACAGGAGCGACGTCCCGCGCGCGGCGATGGGCATCGACTCGATGAGGCGCACGGCCTCCGCGGCGCGCGCGGCCGAGGCGCGATCGAGGCCGGCGCACAGGACGCCCGTGCGCTCGAGCACCTCGCGCGCGGGCCCGTCGAGGCCGATCGCGCCCGCGAGATCTCCCGGCGCGACGAGGCCCGCGCCGAGCGCGATCATGGCCAGATCGGCCTGCGTTTGCGCAGCGGCGATCGCGGGGTCGAGGCTCGCGCGCATCGCGGAGGGGACCGCGGCGCGCGCACGGTAGGTGGCGAGCGCGGCGCGGCGCGCGTCGGCGCGGATGCCGGTGTCGCGCTTCGGGTCGGCGCCGCCGGCGATCTCGAGGGTCACGAAGCGGTGGATGCGGACGAGCTCCTCGGCGCGATCGGCCGCGCGGCCCTCGCCGGACGCGAGGTCGCCCGCGCGCGCGAGCAGGGCCTCGACCACCGGCGGCACGATCTCGGTACGCGACGCCTGCGTCGCCGGGCCGAAGAGCAGCGCGCGCACGAACGCGAGGTGGCGCTCGTCGAAGCGCACGCCCCGGGCAGCGTCGGCGAGCGCGGCGCCGGTGTCCGCCGCGTCGAGGTCCGGCCGCGCGACGAGCGCGCGGACCACGGGCGCGGAGGCCAGGTCAGCCCGCTCCCAGCGCGCGCGCAGCTCGGACCTCTCGGACGCGGTGAGCGCGGCGTGCGCGGGTCCCGCCGCGAACATCGCCGCGCCGAGCGCGAGCCACCCCGCGAAGATTCCGAGCCGAGGACGAGCCACGTCGCGAGGCTACCACGGGGGAATCGGCGGCCCTCGCATGGCCGCGGCGTGGTGGCTCCACGGCGCGATCGATCCGCGCGGTCGTCCGGCGCGACCGTGCCTTGTCAGCCCGCGCCTCCCTGACCCGCGCCGCCCCCACCCGCGCCGCCGCCGCTGGCCGCGCCGCCCGCGCCGCCCGCGCC
>CAIVJW010000301.1 GCA_903906315.1 uncultured delta proteobacterium
GGTCGCCGCGGCGTCGGCGAGCGCGGCGCCTCCACCGGCAGCCGTGACCGCGAGCGCGGCCGTCGAGCCTTCGCCCGCGCCGTCCGCGTCCGCCGCGGCGACGACGTCGGCGAGCGCCACGCAGCCGGTCGCGATCGGCTCCCCGCCGAGGGCCGCGGCCGCAGCGCCCACGCACCTCGAGCCCGCGCGCACCGCCGATCCGGCGCGCGCCGATCCCGCCGCGGAGCCGCCGAAGGGCGATCCGGGCGAGGAGCTCGGCCGGCCCCGACCGAAGACGAAGCGCCCCATCGACTCCACCAACCCGTACGCCCAATGAACCGAACCGCCCGGCTCGCCGCCGTCGCCCTCACGGTCGCGCAGATCTCGGCGCCGCTCGGCGCGAGCGCGCAGCCCACCCCGCAGCCCTCGCCCGCCGCCGCGCGCGCCGCCAAGCAGGAGGCCGCGACGCGCTTCCGCAAGGGCCTCGAGCTCTACAACGACGGCGATTTCCAGGCCGCGCTCATCGAGTTCCGCCGCGCGTACGACCTCGCGCCGAGCTACCAGGTCCTCTACAACATCGGCCAGGTCTACTTTCAGCTGCAAGACTACGCGGGCGCGCTCACGGCGCTCGAGCGCTACCTCGGCGAGGGCGGCGCAGGGGGGCCCGCGAGCCGGCGCGCCGACGTCGAGAAGGACCTCGTCAAGCTCCGGCAGCGGGTCGCGCACCTCGACGTCGCGACGAGCGTCGAGGACGCGGAGATCGCGCTCGACGACGCTCCGCTCGGCAAGACACCGTTCCCGAAGCCGGTGCTCGTCAGCGCGGGCAAGCACAAGCTCACCGCGACGAAGGCGGGGCGGGTGACCGCGACCAAGGTCTTCGAGATCGCGAGCGGCGACACCCTCAAGATCGCCCTGGATCTGCCCGATCAAGCGCCCCCGAAGCCGCCTCAGCCCGACGCCACACCCGGGCCCGTGGCGTCGACGAGCGCGCGGGCCGAGCCCTCCGACGGCTCGCTCGTGTGGGTCGGCTGGGTCGCGACGGGCGCGCTCGCCGTGGGCGCCGGCGTCGTCGGAGGCCTCGCCCTGAAGTCGTCGGGGGACCTCGCCACCCAGCGCGACACCGCCGGCACGACCCGGGACCAGCTCGACGCCGCGAGCTCGAAGACGCGCACGCTGGCGATCGTGAGCGACGCCCTCACAGCCTCCGCGGTCGTCGCGGGCGGCGTCTCGCTCTACTTCACGCTGAGGGGGCCTGCGAAGCCGAAGCCCGACGCGGCCACCGCAGCGCCGGGCGGCCACGTGCGCCTCGGCCTCCGGCCCGGGGGCCTGACGGTCGTGGGGTCGTTCTAGGTGTGTGTCGGGAGAACGTCTCGCGGCAGATCGCGGCGACGATGCGGGGACCCGACCGGGCTGAGCATTTGATGCCCACCCCCCGTCCGTGCTCGCCGCTGCGCGCCTGGTTGTAGGGCAGGTCGCTCTTCGCGATCTCCACAACTCGACGCGCCACGCCGCTCGAAGCGGACCGGTGGGCTCGTCCTTTTCCCCGACACACACACGGCCTCGCCTACCGGAAAGGCCCTGTGGGCGGCCTCCAGCGGCGGGTAGGCGCTCCAAACGCGATCCGGCCGGGTAGCCACGGCTTCAACCTCGCCGAACCTCCCGGGCAGGGCCGTCAGGAGAGATACGGTATCTTCTGCGACGTCACGATCAGCCTCCTCGGAGCGAGGCCCAAGGCCCCGTAATCATGCAGGAACTCGCTCCATAGAGCAAGGCTGGAGCGGTGGGCGGCGAGGTTGCTTCGATCGGAACGTGGCGGGAAACGCGGGCCATCGTGGCCGGGCAAGCGCGCGGCCAACCGCTCAGTACGCCTCGAGGAAGCCCGTCGACGAATTGACCAAGAAGGTGTCGCTCCCGAGATAGACCAGATCGAGAGTGGCCCCCTGCTTCATCATAAGCCCGATAGCGGGGTCGGCTGGAAGTGTGGCGCCCGCCGTCGTCTTCCACATGGGCGACGTCCTGTGCGGCCTCAACGACCGGGATACCGCCACGGCGCTCGTGCCGTCGGCGGACAAAGCCACGGAATCCCATTGGCTGATCCTGGAATTCGGCATCCATGTGGCTCCGGAGTCACTCGATACCCATAGGTATCCCCAGGACGCGGCTGCCAATCTGCTGCCGTCCGCCGACGAGGCGATGGACCTCCACTGTTGTTGCGGCGTGGCCAGCGGCTTCCAGGTCATGCCCGAGTCCGTCGACCTCCAGATGGCCCCCCCCTCCTCGGCCGCCACCAAGGCACATCCGTTCGACGAGGAAGCAACGGCGGACCAGCTCGCCGTCGAGGCACCTTGCGTCCAGGTCGCCCCGGCGTTCGTCGACGTCCAGAGGTATCCACCGGACGCTGCCGCCACAAGCTTGTTGCCGTCCGACGACGAAGCGACAGACCGCCACTCTTGCACCGAGGCTACCTGTGCCCAGGTTACCCCGGAATCCGTCGACGTCCAGATCAACCCGCCCGGCTCGGCCCCAACCAACTTCTGTCCGTCGGATGACGAAGCAACGGAGACCAGAGGTATGCGTTCACGGCCTCATGCGGCGTTCGCGGCGCGAAGGCGGAACGCTTGGGTCGGCAGCAAGGAAGGCGGCTGGCGATTGTTGAGTCTCGCGACGCAGGCCTCGCGGAGGAACGCCAGCATGTTCCTCTCCTGTCGGCGCAGTGTGGCATGGGTCGTCAGGATGCGCTCGATGA
>CAIVJW010000302.1 GCA_903906315.1 uncultured delta proteobacterium
GGCAAGAAGTACAAGCGCTGCTGCGCGCTCGCGCCGCGCGCCGCCGACCGCTCACGCTGACGCCCCGCACGGTGCGGGGCGCCGCGGCAAGCCCCCAGCTACGCCGATGGTGGAGGGGTTACCGACGAGCTGTCGCCGAGAGCGACGAGGATCAACTCAGAGCCAGCCGCGCGCGACGATCCGGGCGAGCTGCGCCGCGTACGCGAGGCACGTGAGCCCGACGAGGGCCAGGCCCAGGGCCGGCGCGATCGCGCGCAGCACGAGCCTCGTCTCCGAGGCGAGCGCCACGACGAGGCCGCGCCGCGCGCCGCCGCGCAGCACGCGACGGCCCGAGGACGCGCCCCGGTACGCGGAGGCCGCCGCGCGATCGCCGACGACGCGCGCCGCGTACACCCGCACGCGCGCGCCGACCTCGACGCGGTCCTCGCGCAGCACGACCTCGGTCGCGCGCGCGTCGACCGCGTCGGCGTAGGTCGGGAAGCGCTCCCGGAACGCGCTCGCGCCGCCCTCGACCCGGCGCGAGGCCCCGGCGAACGCGGCGCCGTCGAGGTCGAGCTCGGCGAAGGCGCCCGCCTCGTCCTCGATCCTCGGGCTCGTGGCCAGGCGCCGCACCTCGCGCGTGGCGTCGACCGTCGTCCGCGATCCCTTCGACCCCGCGACCGTCCAGAAGCTCACGACCGTGGCGACGACGGCGACGCAGGGCTCGCCCTCGCCGGCGATCACGGGCTCCTCGGCGCGCGCGACGCCGACGACCTCGGCGGGGCCGTCGGGGAGCTCGGCGATCGGGCGCGGCCGGCCGCGGAGCGCGACGCGCACGATCCACACGCCGGACGCCGCGTCCCGGAGCGCCCGGAGGCCCAGCAGGCCGACCACCACGGTCGCGGCCGAGAGGACGACGGGGCCGATCACGGCTCGCCTCGCCGCGCGTCGACGGCGCGCGCGCGGAGCTGGCCCATCAGCAACAACGCGACCAGCGAGAGCGCCAGCGCGCCGATCGCGCCCTGCCACGCGAGCGCGGCGCGCGGCTCGGCCAAGCGGTCCCGCTCGCCGGGCGAGAACACGCCGTCGACGCCGTCGCCGCAGCGCTCGAGCGCGTCCCCGGCGCGGCACCCGTACGCGATCGCGTGGTCGCCCGGCCGCAGGCACGTCTCGACGTAGCGCACCGAGACGGGGTCCTTGGCGGCCACCTTGCAGCGGAGCTCGGGGACCTCGGCGAGCTCGCGCTCCTCGCGCCGGACGGAGTCGGCGACGAGGCCGAGATCGATCGCGGGCACGCGCAACGTGGACCCGGGCGCGTGCTCGAGCGCGATCTCGCCCCGGCCCTCGCGACACGATCGCGTCACCACCGTGCGCGATCCGCCCTTCGACGTGCGCTCCTTCGTCGTCACGTGCACGGCGCCTTCCCACACCGCGCACGATCGCCCGAGCCGGGATCGGGCGACCGGGCCGTCGCGCACCGTGCCCTCCAGCCGCACGGCGCGCTGCGAAGGCGAGCTCGCCGATCCGTGCGCGTGGAGCGTGCGGATCTCGCGGAGCGATCGCTCCTGGCACGTGACGCACGACACGACGCCGAGCGCCATCGCGCCGAGGTACACGAACAGGCGGGGCAGGCCGGCGGCGTCGAGGCTCATGGCGCGCCGACGATCGCCGCGCCGACGACGTGCAGGCGGGCGACGTGGAACCTATCGACCCCGGGCCTCACGAGCGAGAGCGTCCGCGCGGGGCGCTCGTCGCGCAAGCCGTGCCCGGCACGAGCCTGGCACGGTGCCACCCCGCGCGGCCCGAGGGGGCGCCGATCGGCCTGGAAACAGGGCGATCGGCGCGTGCACGTAGGCGAAACAAGCCCGAATCCACCTCCACCGCGTTCCCGCCCGAACCACGGCAACCGGCGCGCCGGGCTACCGGTACGGCTTGCCGGCTCGTCGCCGGCCGCGTTCGCGCCCTCGCCAGCCATGGTTCGCGGGCGAATTTCGCCCGGCGCGCGCTCCTTCGCCCGGAGCCGCGTTCGCGTCGCCCGCCGGCTCGGTCCGCCGTCTACACCGCGTCGCCCGTGGCCTTGCGGCGCATCACCACCGACTGGAAGGAAGGCGGCCCGCGGCTCGGCGAACGCTCGGGCACGTCCACGCAGGCCAGAACGTGGCCAGCTCATACAGATTGGAGCGGCTCCGTCCCGCCGTCAGGCTCAGCGCGACGACGTGCGCAACGAACAGGAGTCCTGGCGTCGCAGCGAGCAGGGCCGCTCCCAGGGAGTGCCTGACGTTTAGCGCGTAGCCGCCCGCGCCTGCAAGCACCGCCAGCGCGGCAACCGCCGCGATCGCCGACGCGCCGCAGCTCGCCAAGAGGACCAGTGAGAGCGATGGGCTCACTTGTGGGCTCACGGGTCGAAGCGCTCATATTGGCTGGCCGGACCCAGCCATGAAGATCCGGGGCCCAGCATGAAGTGTGGGACGACGTCCGCAAACACGTGGCAGGCGTGTAGACGGTGCAAATGCCCTGCGGCCGGATAGCCGCCCCGTCGAGCCCGCCGAACCTCCCCGGCAGGGCCGTCAGGAGACGTAATCAGGAGGAATCAGGCGCTTGTCGCTGCCCGCGAGCGGGCCGGCCACCGTCGACACGACGCGCAGCCGCTCGAGCTCGTCGAACGCGAGCTCGAGCTCCCCGGCGACGACGTTCGCGGTCGGGCGGAGCGCGCCGTCCTCGGTCGCCGCCGCCGCGAGCGCGGCCTCGACGTCCCCGACGGGCACCGCGCGCGCGAGGACGGCGGCCACGGCGGCGCGGCTCGATTTCGCGGCGTGCTCGGCGCTCGCCGCCTCGTCCGGCGACGTGGGCGACGGCGGCTTCGGCACGAGCGGCGCGAGCGCGGGCGACTCGCGCACGAGGCCGACGACCGCGGGCGAGAACCAGATCACGTCGATGAGCGTGCGGGGCGCGGCCACGACGAGGCCCGCGCCGTCGGGCCTCGAGGCCCCGTCGTCGTCCGACGGCGCCGAGGCGGCGGCGTTCGACGCATGGAAGACGCCCAGGTACGTCGCCTTCGAGAGGGGCTTGTCGTCGACGGGCGGGACCGCGGGGCGCCCCATCGTCGGCGCGCGGCGCGCGGCCACCCCGCCGGTCGCCGCGAAGCTCGGCGGCGGCGCGCCGTGGCTCGCGCCGAAGGGCGGCGGCGCGCCGTGGCCCGTGATCGACGCAGGCGGCGCGGGCGCGACGCC
>CAIVJW010000303.1 GCA_903906315.1 uncultured delta proteobacterium
GCGCGCAGGCGCGCAGCGCCGAGCACGGACGGGGGGTGGGCATCAAATCCTCAGCCCGGTCGGGTCCCCGCATCGTGGCCGAGATCTTCCGCGAGACTTTCTCCCGACACACACCTAGGTAGAGCGACAGGAATGTCACAGCGGCAGCTTGCCGCGGGCCCATGGACTGGGTGCGAGCGGAGCCCCCTGGCCCGCTTGCGCGCCCCACGAACGCCGTGTAACAAGCGATCCGCGCCGTCGGGTGGCGTGGTGAGCCCATGGCCTAGCTCGCCGTTTGCATGGCCCGCCGACGCGGGCCCGATGCGTTGTTTCATTCGACTGCTCGCGACCGGACCGACGGGGCGAGGACGGCGACGACGGGCGGCGGCTTGGTGACTCCTTAGGAGGTTTTCAATGAAATCGTGGACGATGGTGGCGGTGATGGTTGCGGCGAGCTCGCTCGCGGCGTGCTCCAGCTCGAAGCTCCTCAGCGGCGCGGGCTCGGACGGTGAGGGCGGCGCAGGCAGCGGCGGCGGCGGCTCGACCAGCACGGGCACGGGCACGGGAACGAGCACCGGCACCGGTACGAGCACCGGGACCACCTCGACGACGTCGTCCTCGTCGTCCTCGTCGTCCTCGTCGTCCTCGTCGTCCTCGTCGTCCTCCTCCTCGTCGAGCACCGGCGGCGCGTGTGACGGAACGGGCGTCTGCCAGGACCAGGACCAGGACCTGACGAATGACTGCGTCTCGTGCGCGATCGGCGGCGGCCAGGGCCCCTGCGGCGCCGAGGCCGTCCAGTGCATCCAGACGAATCCGGAGTGCAAGGCGCTGAACGAGTGCCTCGGCCCGTGCGCGGACCAGGCTTGCAGCGACAAGTGCCTCGCGGACCACCCGAACGGCGTCGCCGACCTGCAGACGCTCATCACCTGCATCTTCTGCGGCCAGTGCCCGCAGGACTGCCAGACGGATCCGGCGAACTGCCAGTAACCGTTCGCGGGATCGCGACGAAGCGGGGTGCTCGAAAGGGCGCCCTGTTTTTCGTTTGTGGGCCGTTCAGGCCGCCGTCGACAGGCGGGGCGACCCGGCGCGCGCTGCGACCGACCCGGCGGCGTGGAGCGCGACGTCGACCACTCGGTCGGCCGCGTCCGGCGCGCCGAGATCGCGCGCGGCGAGGGCCAGCGAGGCGAGGCGGTCGCCGTGGCGGAGCCCCCACACCGCACGGCCGACGGCGCCTGGCCGCACGGAAAGCGCCGCACCGTTCGCGAGGAGCCACTGTTCGTTCGAGGCCTCCTGGCCGGGGCAGGTGCCGACGAGGATCATCGGGCGGCCCGCGGCGAGGGACTCGCTCACGGTGAGGCCCCCGGGCTTGCCGACGAGGACGTGCGCCTCGGCCATGCGGGCGGGCATGTCCCGCTCGAAGCCGACGACGCGCGCGGCGATGCGCAGCTCGGCCGCGACGCGGGCGACGCGATCGGCGCGCCCCGGGTTGTCGCCACAGACGACGACGAGCTCCACGCCGGACAAGCCGGCGAACGATCGCACGACCTCGGTCACCGGCCCGATGCCGAAGCCTCCGCTCGTGACGAGCACGCGCAGCGGTTCGCCCGATCGCGGGACGACGAGCGCCGGGATCGCGCCGAACGCAGCTCGTACGGGGATCCCCGTCGCGACGATCGCGGCGGGCGAGATGCCGTGGCGGACGAGGTCGCGCGGTGGTCTCCCGGCCGGCGTGCAGAAGCGATCGATGCCCCGCTCCGCCCAGAAGGCGTGCGCGCGGTGGTCGGTCACCACGCCGACGATCGGCACGCGGAGCCTGCCCCGCAGCCGCTCGTGGCCAAGCACCTCCATCGGGAAGAAGTGCGTCGCGACCACCGCGGTGGGCGACCGAGCCGCGACGAAGCGCTTCACGCCGACGCCGAGCGCGCGGTCGAAGCCGCAGCGAAGGCCGTCCGCGATCGGGGCCCGCCAGTCGAGGGCCTGGTAGGCGTGCCCGTAGAGGGCGGGCGCCCGCTCGCTGCCGGCGAAGTGCGCGCCGACGTACGCGCGCGAAAACCACGGCGGCGTGAGCGAGAGCGCATCCACGACCTCGGCGTCGAGGCCGCGGCGTCGAGCCGCCTCGGCGACCGCGTCGGCCGCCGCCTTGTGACCGCCGCCGGCGGGGCAATGAAAGACGAGAATGAGCGGCGGGTGCGACATGCAATTCTCCTTACGTTTTGACGTGGAGCAGGTAGGCGGCCCGCGACGGCGGCGGCGAGCGGAGGCGCCCGGGTCCCGACGCGGGCCATCGAGGCGCCGCGCGGAGACGTTGCAGGACGCAGGCGCGCGGCCCGGATCGCAAATCCTGGCCAAAGCGACCGGTTACGCTGGATTTTCGACGGGAGCCGCCGCGTACGTTGCACGGCAGCCTGCGAGCCGCCTTCGCGCCCAGAGGCCGGGCGGCCGCCCCTGGGCTCTGCCCGAAGCCGCGGAGGGGGCGTCGCTAAGCCTTCATGGCTCGCGCAGTCCGTGGTAACCCTTCAGCCAGCAAGCGCGGACGCTCGGTGTGACGTGTCACCCCGGGCTCCCTCCGGTCCAGGGCGGGCGTATGGCTCGCCGCGGATCGCGTCGCCGCAACCCCTTTAGCCGGGCCCGCTCCGGGCTCTGGACAATGGCCAAGAACCTTCTCGTCATCAACGTCGACATCCGCGAAACGCGGGTGGCGCTCATCGAAAACGGAATCATCGCCGAGCTGCACATCGAGCGCGGATCGTCGAAGGGAACGCTGGGGAACATCTACCTCGGCAAGGTGAGCCGCGTGCTCCCCGGCATGCAAGCCGCCTTCATCGACGTCGGACTCGAGCGAGCGGCGTTCCTCCACGTCGAGGACCTCATCCGGCCCGACGACTTCGAGGCCTACCTATCGGGCCATCGACGCGGCGGGGAGGACGAAGATCGGTCGGCGAGCCCGGCGGCGGGGCAGGCGTTCAGGCCCGCGCTGCAGGCGCCCGCGCCCCCGGGGCGTGACGCGCAGGTCGAGCTGCCGACGGCGCTCGACATGGAGGAGGAGCGGGAGGACCTCGAGGACGAGGCGGACGAAGCGTCCACGAACGGCGAGAGCGATCCCGCCGCCGACGACGAGGCGGAGGCGCCCGCCGCGCCGAGCACGGAGGCCGACGCCGGACCGGTCGAGGACGTCGACGCGGCGGACGTCGT
The DNA here is from genome assembly GCA_903906315.1 of uncultured delta proteobacterium. GTDB lineage: Bacteria > Myxococcota_A > Polyangia > Polyangiales > Polyangiaceae > CAIVJW01. The sequence continues at coordinate 3,172 of CAIVJW010000303.1, forward strand.
GGCCGCGGACGCCGAGACGGGCAGCGAGCCTGCGGACGACGGGAACGAGAACGAGAGCGACGGCGACGAGGACGGGCAGGGCGAGGACGGCGCGGTCGAGGCCACGGCCGGCGTAATCGCCGACGAAGCGGACGGCGTCGCCGACGCGCCCGCCGACGCGGCCACGAGCGCCGCCGGGGGCGAGGGGGCCGCGCCGCTCGCCGAGGGCGCCGATCCGACGCTCGAGGAGACTCCGGCCGCGGGGCGCGCGCGATCGGGCCGGCGTTCGCGTCGCGATCGGGTGAGGCGATCGGGCCGGACGCGCGACCGCGAACCGCGCCCGGAGGCTGCCGCGAAGGCGCCGCAGGCCCCGACTCCGCCGCCGGTGCAGCCGCAGGGCCGCGCCGCGCGCGGGGGCGAGCGGGGAGGCGATCGCGGAGGAGATCGGCACGGCCGCGGCAGCCAGCAGCGGCGCCACTCGCACGAGCCGCCGCGCGTCTCGAAGACGACGCCGATCCGCGAGGTCGTCCGCGAGGGCCAGGAGGTCATCGTCCAGATCTCCAAGGAGCCGATCGGCACGAAGGGCGCGCGCGTCACGAGCCACATCTCGCTGCCGGGCCGCTACGTCGTGTACCTCCCGACGGTCGACCACGTCGGCATCTCGAAGCGCATCGGCTCCGAGAAGGAGCGCTCGCGCCTGCGCGACGCGATCGAGGCGATGAAGCCCCCGCAGGGCGGCCTCATCGTGCGCACGATGGCCGAGGGGCTGACCAAGAAGCAGCTCAAGGCCGACATCGGCTACCTGGTCCGGCTCTGGGGCGAGATCGCGAACAAGCGCGAGAGCGGCGCCCGCGCGCCGGCGTGCCTCTACACCGAGCTCGATCTCGTGCTGAAGACGGCGCGCGACCTGTTCACCGACGACATCGAGAAGATCATCATCGACAGCCGCGACGAGTTCGGCCGGCTGCAGCGCTTCGTCGAGACGTTCATGCCGGACCGCGCCGGCGCGGTGGAGCTCTACGAGGGCGCGGAGCCGATCTTCGATGCGTTCGGCATCGAGGACGAGATCCAGCGCGCGCTCGCGCGCAAGGTGCCGCTCAAGTCGGGGGGCCACCTCATCATCGACCAGGCCGAGGCGCTCACCGCGATCGACGTGAACACCGGCCGGTTCGTCGGCAAGGGGTCGAAGGACCTCGAGGAGACCATCCTCACGACGAACCTCGAGGCCGTCGAGGAGATCGCCTACCAGCTGCGCTTCCGCAACATCGGTGGGCTCATCATCCTCGACCTCATCGACATGGAGCGCCTGTCGAACCGCGAGAAGGTCCGCCGCAAGCTCGAGGACCTGCTCGGCAAGGACAAGGCGAAGACGACGCTGAACCGGATCAGCGATCTTGGCCTCATCGAGATGACGCGCAAGCGCACGCGCGAGAGCCTCGGGCGGACGATCCTCGAGCCCTGCTTCTATTGCGACGGCACGGGGCAGCTGCAGTCGAAGGCGACCATCGCCTACGAGATCCTCCGCCAGATCCGGCGCGAGCGGATGAACCTGCCGGGCTACGTGATCATCGTGAACGCGCACCCCGCGGTCGTCGATCTCCTGAAGAACGACGAGCGCATCGCGGTGACCGAGGCCGAGCGCCTGTTCACGCGGCGCATCGAGCTCATCCCGCGCAAGGAGTACCACCTCGAGCAGTTCGATCTGCAGGGCAGGTGACGGCATGGCGGACGACAAGAACGCGCCGTCGCGGAAGGACGAGCGCGTCACGATCAACAAGGAGTTCGAGTCGTACGACGCGTTCATCGCGGAGTACGTGACGAACATCTCGCGCACCGGCGTCTTCGTTCGCAGCAAGACGCCGCTGCCCGTGGGGACGCAGGTCAACCTGCGCTTCACGGTGATCATGGACGACATCGAGACCATCGAGGGGATCGGCGAGGTCGTGCGCGTGCACGACGATCCCGCGGGCATGGGCGTCGTGTTCACCGAGCTGTCGAGCTACTCGCAGGGGCTCATCGAGAAGCTCCTCGTCGCGCAACGGCCCGCCGCGTCGACCGAGTAGCGCGCGCGGGCCACGCGCCCGCCCCGCTCCCCTCTCCGCTTCACCCACACCGTCCCCCCACCGCCCCGATGTTCACCGGCCTCGTCGAGACCACAGGCCTGCTGCGTCGGCGCCGCGGCGCGGGCGCGGGCGCGGTCGTGCGCGTGAGCATCGAGAGCGCGATCGGGCGCGAACCCGGCCCCAACGGCCGCGTCGAGCCGCTGGTGCTCGGCGAGTCGGTCTGCGTCCATGGCGCCTGCCTGACGGTCGACCGGATCGTGGATCGCGGCTTCGAGGTCGACATGTCGACCGAGACGGTGAAGCGAACCACGCTGGGCGACCTGCGGGCGGGGGCGCGCGTGCACCTCGAGCGGGCGACGCCGGCGGGCGGGCGGCTCGGCGGGCACGTGGTGCTCGGCCACGTCGACGGCATCGGCCGGGTGACCGAGCGGACCGCGTCCGGCGAAGCGATCCGGCTCGGGGTCGAGGCGCCGGGCGAGCTCGCGCGATTTCTGGCCGAAAAGGGCTCGATCTGCGTCGACGGGGTGAGCCTGACGGTCAACGGCGTGCGCGACCACGGACGAGTGTGCGCGGTCGAGCTGATGCTGATCCCGCACACGCTCGGGCGGACGACGCTGTGCGATCTCGCGCCGGGCGCTCGCGTGAACCTTGAAGTGGACGTGCTCGCGCGCTACGTCGCCCGCCAGCTGGCGGTCGGCGCGCGCGCGTCGTACGAGCCCGCCGCGAGCAACGACGGGCGGGGAGAGGTGGACGAGGGCGATGGACGGAACGACGCACGGCTCCTCGACAAGCTCCGGAGTGGGGGCTTCGCGTGAGGGCGCAGAGGAGGGCAACGGCGTGCCTCATCGACTGACGATTGGAGCGGCCGTGCTCGACCGCGTGAACCGCGCGCTCGAGGCGATCCGCGCGGGCAAGATGGTCATCCTCGTCGACGACGAGGACCGCGAGAACGAGGGCGATCTCTGCATGGCCGCCGAGTGCGTGACGCCCGAAGCCATCAACTTCATGGCGGTCCACGGGCGCGGCCTGATCTGCGTCACGCTCGACGAGGAGCAGGTCGCGCGGCTCGAGCTGCCGATGATGACGGCGCCGGGGCGGCACGGGCCGCCGCTCGGCACCGCGTTCACGGTGAGCATCGAGGCGCGCACCGGCGTCACGACGGGCATCAGCGCGGCGGACCGCGCGCACACGATCCGCGTGGCGATCCGGCACGACGCGAAGCCGAGCGACCTCGTGACGCCCGGCCACGTGTTTCCGCTGAAGGCGCGGCGCGGCGGCGTCCTCGTGCGCACCGGACAGACCGAGGGATCGGTCGACCTCGCGCGCCTGTCGGGCCTCGGGGCGTCGGGCGTGATCTGCGAGATCATGAACGACGACGGGACGATGGCGCGGATGCCGGATCTGGAGGTGTTCGCCCAGCGGCACGGGCTCATCATCCTGACGGTCGCGGACCTCATCCAGTACCGCCTGCAGACCGAGCGGCTCGTGCGGCGCATCGGCGAGCGCGCGATGCGGCTCGACGCGACGGGCACCGAGTGGACCGGCTACGTCTACGAGATCGTCGGCGAGACGCGGCAGTTCCTGGCGCTCGCGCGAGGCGCGCTCGCCGGCCCGGAGCCGGTGCTCTGCCGGGTGCACTCGGGCTCGCTCGTGTCCGATCTCTTCAGCTCGACGCCGTTCGACGGCGGGTCGAACCTGCGGGAGGCCATCCTCGCGATCGAGAAGGCGGGCGCGGGCGTCGTGCTCTACATCCCGCCGAAGGGCGATCTCGTCGGCGAGCTCGACGCGCTGGCGGCGAGCCTCGCGAGCGGCGCCTCCGACGTCGCGGGCAAGGCCTGGACGCTGCGCGAGTTCGGGCTGGGCGCGCAGGTCCTCGCGGACCTCGGCGTGCGCGGCATCCGGCTGCTGACCAACAGCCAACCGAAGATCGCGGGGCTCACCGGCTTCGGGCTCCAGGTGGTCGAGCGCGTACCGCTCGTGTCGATGCGGGGCGAGGCGTAGAAGCGCGACGTAGTCGCGGGTGGAGCGCCGGCCTCTGGCTGACAGCGCTCGGATAGACGGACCGGAGGCAGGATCACATGGCGGAGACGAAGAAGCGGCGCGCGGCGGCGGCGGCGCCCATCGAAGAGCGTGGCGGGGCGGGCGTCCGGCTGATCGAGGGCGGGCTCGTGGTCCCGCCGGGCGCGCGCTTCGCGGTCGTGGCGGGCCGCTTCAACCACTTCATCGTCGACCGGCTGGTCGAGGGCGCGATCGACGCGATCGTCCGGCACGGCGGCGAGCCAGGCAACGTCTCGCTCGTGCGCGTGCCGGGCGCGTGGGAGATCCCGGGCGCGGTGGCGCGCATCGCGCGGGGCAAGCGGGTCGACGCGATCGTCGCGCTCGGCGCGGTGATCCGCGGATCGACGCCTCACTTCGACTACGTGGCCGCCGAGGTGTCGAAGGGCATCGCGCACGTCGGGCTCGAGACGGGGCTGCCGATCGCGTTCGGTGTCCTGACGACGGACTCGATCGAGCAGGCGGTCGAGCGCGCGGGCACGAAGGCCGGAAACAAGGGCTGGGAGGCTGCCGTGTCCGCGATCGAGATGGTCGCGCTCGGGCACGCGCTCACGGCCGCGGGCCTCTGAGAGGGACCATGGGCGCACGAACTTCAGGCCGCGAGGCCGCTCTGCAGATGCTCTTCGCGCTGGAGGCGGGCGGCGCCTCGGCCGGTCGCGTCATCACCACCTACTGGCGCGAGACGCCGGGCGACCCCGAGGGGCGCGAGTACGCCGACCGCGTCGTTCAGGGCGTCGCGGACGAGAGCGACGCGGTCGATGGCGCGATCCGCACGGCGAGCACCAACTGGCGCATCGAGCGCATGGCCCGCGTCGACCGCAACGTGCTGCGCCTCGGGGCGTGGGAGCTCTTGCGCAGCAAGGACGTGCCGCGCGCGGTCATCCTCGACGAGGCCGTCGAGCTCGCCAAGCGGTTCGGCAGCGAGGACTCGGGATCGTTCGTCAACGGCGTGCTCGATCGCATCGCCGAGAACACCGGCCGCCAGGACCGCGACCGGTAGGGGCGGCGCGGTCAGCGGACGATCGGGTTCACGCCCGACTCGTCCGCGCCGCAGGTCTCGGCGGCGTGCGCGCCGTACTCCACGTCGTAGATGGCCGCGCCGAAGCGGAGCGCGTCCGAGAAGAGCGCGCCGCCCTGCCGCAGCACCTGGCGAAGCGCCAGCACGCGACCCGTGAGGCCGTAGGGGTCCGTCTCACCGTTGCGCCGACCGAGCACGCGCAGCGCGTCCGTGAGCACGAAGCGGCGGCCCTCGACGGTGGTGAGCGACGCTCCCGCACGCAGTGCGTCGCCGGAGCGGACCCACGCCTCGAGCTGTGCGTCGGAGAGGAAGCCATCCTCGCCGACGCGCACGCGCGCCGCGGCCGGAGCGCGGGACGCGGAGCGGTGGGACGGAGGGAGGGAGCTCGGGGGCATGGCGGGGTCTCACCGTGCATAACAGCAGGAGGCGTGCCGCTTATTCCGGGGGCCCGTGCGCGCGGTCGGTTTGCACGAATCGCCCTCCGTTCTGGCGCGATCGGGCGGATCGACGACGGGGAGGCGGTCGCACTACGCCTCACCCCGGGCGACACGCGGTGCGCGGAGGCCGGTCACGGGACCGCGACAGCGCGGTCATGGCGGCGGCGTCGCGACGGGCTCGGCGGAAGGTGCGTCAGCGCAGCCAGACGACGGTCACGCCGTCCCCGCCCTCGCGGGGCTCGCCGCGACGCATGCGGGCGACGTAGCGGCTCGCGCGGAGGGCGTCGCGGAGCGTGTCGCGCAGGACGCCTTGACCGTGACCGTGGATGAGGAACGCGACGCGGCGGCCCGCGCCGAGCGATCGGTCGAGGAACTGCTCGGCCATGCCGATCACCTCGTGCACGCGCAGGCCGCGCAGGTCGACCGTGTTGTCCGAGGTCTGGATCGGGACGTCGGGGTCGGAGGCGGCGTCGAAGTCGGTGCGGCGCGCGCCGGCGCGACGCGAGGGGGCCCCGGCCCGGTCGCTCGGCGCGGCGGCGAGCAGCTCGGACGCGGCGGTGGTGAGCTTGAGCGGGCCTGCCGCGACGCGGACCTGACCGCCCCCGAGCAGCTCGAGGACGTCGGCCTCGACGCGCAGCCGCGGGACGTAGACCCGCGAGCCGACACGCAGCTCGCTCGCCTCGAGGGCGCGACGCGGGGTGGCGTCGGCGTCGACGCGCGGCTCGAGCTCGCCGCCGATCGCGGTCTTGCGGGCGACCGTCTCGATGACCTTCGCGGCGGCGCGGAGCTCCTGGTCGCCGAGCTTGCCGCCGCGCAGGCGGAGCTGCGCCGATCGGAGCTCTTCGCGCGCGCGCTTCACGCTGAGGAGGAGCTCCTCGCCGGCGCGCGTGATCGCGACGCCCTCGCGGGCCTTGAGCACCTCGATCTCGTGCTCGAGCTCGAGCCGCTTCGCGCGCGCGGCGGCGGCCTCGCGATCGGCGGCCTCGCGGGCGAGCTCGAGCGCGCGACGCTCGGCCCCGAGCTTGCGGACCAGCTTCTCGAAGGAGACCGTCTCGGTCGTGAGGAAGCGCTGGGCGCGGTCGAGCACCGTGCTCGGGATGCCGAAGCGGCGCGCGACCGCGAGCGCGCTCGACGCGCCCGGGACGCCCATGGCGAGGCGGAACGTGGGGCTCATCGTCGCCAGGTCGAAGCCGACGGAGGCGTTCTCGAAGCGCGGATCGCCCAGCGCGAGCGCCTTCAGGCCCTCGTAGTGCGTCGTGCACGCGACGGCGCCTCCGCGCGCGCAGAGCGAGTCGAGCACGGCCGCCGCGAGCGCCTCGCCCTCGCGCGGATCGGTGCCGCCGGCGAGCTCGTCGAGCAGCACGAGCACGCCGGGGCAGGTCGCGGAGAGGATGCCGGCGAGGTTGCGGACGTGGGCGCTGAAGGTCGACAGGTTCTTGCGCAGGTTCTGGTCGTCGCCGAAGTCGGTGAGGACGAGGTCGACCACCGACACGCGCGAGCCCTCGGCCGCGGGGATGGGCAGGCCGGCGCGCACCATCAGCGCGGCGAGGCCGAGCGTCTTCAAGGCGACGGTCTTGCCGCCGGCGTTGGGGCCCGAAACGACCACCGCCCGGCCCGATTTCACCGAGAGATCGCTCGGAATGACGGCGACACCGTCGAGCGCGAGCAGCGGGTGGCGCGCGGCGCGGAGATCGATCTCGGGCTCGCCGTCGCCGGGCGCGGGCACCACCGGAAACGCGAGCGAGAGGTCCTTGGCGAGCTTGCACGCGGCGGCGCGCACGTCCGCGTGGGCGAGCGCGCGCGCGGCGCCGGCCACGCTCTCGACCTGCTCGGCCACGCCCGCGGACAGGGCTGCGTAGATGGCCTCCTCTTCGCGGGTGACCTGGCCGTCGACCATCTTGAGGCGGTTGCCGTCGTCGACGAGCGCGCGCGGCTCGATGAAGAGGGTCGCGCCGCTCGCGCTGGTCGCGTGCACGATGCCCGGGAAGCGCTCGTGCGCGTCGGCGCGGACGGGCAGCACGTAGCGGCCGTCGCGCTCGGTCCAGAAGGCGTCCTGCAGGATGTCGGCGTGCTGCTTGAGCAGCTCCTCGAGGCGCCGGACGAGCCGTTCGCGCGCGGCGCGGCGCTCGGCGCGCAGGCGCTCGAGCGCGGGCGACGCGCGGTCGGCGAGGCTGCCGTCGGGGTCGAACGCCGACGCGATCGTGCGCTCGAGGTCGTCGAGGCCGGGGTCGGTGGCGCAGGCCGTGAAGAGGCGCTCGGCGCGGCCGCGACGGCTGGTGAGGAAGCGCCGAAGGACGCGGGCCGATCCCAGCAGCGACGCGACCGCGCGGAGCTCCTCGTTCGACAGCGTCGCGCCGATGCGGGCGCGATCGATCGCGGCGTCGACGTCGGCGAGGTCGCCGAGCGGGAGCGGCTCGGCGGCGAGGTCGAGGTCGACGGCCTCGCGCACCTCGCCGAGCGCTGTCGTGACGGCGGGGTGGCCCTCTGCGAAGGGCAGCGCGCGCGCGAGCCGCTTGCCGGCGGCGCCCACGCAGCGATCCGCGAGCGCTTCGAGCATGCGATCCCACTCGAGATCGCTCTGGGTCTTCGGGGGGCAGGGGCTCGGGGGCATCGCTTCGCGGGGCAGGCGAGCGAGAGCGCTCGGCCAGGGTTGCGGAGCTTAACGAGCGGCGGCGAAAAGGCCACCGCATCAGCGCCTACTTGCCCGCGGTGTGCGCGAGGACGAACGCGTAGCGGTCGGCGCCCTTCTCGACCTCCGCCTTCACGAGGTCGGCGCCGCCGTGGCCCGCGTGCTTCTCGATGCGCAGCAGCACGGGGCCGCCGGTCGAGCTCGCCTGGAGCGCAGCGGCGAACTTGCGTGCGTGCATGGGGTCGACGCGATCGTCGCTGTCGGCGGAGAGCATCAGCACGGACGGGTAGCGCGTGCCCGGCGTCACGTGGTGGTAAGGCGAATACGCCTCGATCGCTCGGAATTGCTCCGGGTCGTCGGCGGACCCGTACTCGCTGATCCACGTCTTGCCGGAGCCGAAGAGGTGGTAGCGCACCATGTCGAGGAGCGGCACGGCGCACAGCACGGCGGCGTAGAGATCGGGGCGCTGCGTGATCACGGCGCCCATCAGCAGGCCGCCGTTGGAGCCGCCCGAGATCGCGAGGCGGTCGGGCCTCGTGTAGCCCTCGCGCACGAGGTACTCGCTCGCCGCGAGGAAGTCGTCGAAGACGTTCTGCTTCTTCAGCAGCATGCCGTCCCTGTGCCAGGCGTCGCCGTACTCGCCACCTCCGCGCAGGTTCGCGACCGCGTAGACGCCGCCGCGCTCGAGCCACGGGTAGATCGAGGCGACGAACGAGGGCGTCTCGGAGACCAGGAAGCCGCCGTAGCCGCGCAACAGGAGGCGCGACGATCCGTCCTTCTTCAGGTCCTTGCGACGCACGATGAACATGCTGACGCGCGTGCCGTCCTTGGACGGAAAGAAGACCTCCTCGACGAGGTACGGGGACGGATCGATCGGCACCGTGACGCGCGCGTGGAGCGACGTCGCGCCGGATTTCATCGAGGTCTCGTGGATCTCGCTCGGCTGGGTGAACGACTCGTACGAGAAATACGCCTCGTCCTCGTCGGGGCGGCCGTAGGGACCGCCGACGGTGCCGACTCCCGGCAGCGGAAGCTCCCGCACGGCCGCGCCGTCGAGCTCGCGCACCTCGAGACGGCCGGCCGCGTCCTTGAGATAGCGGAGCGCGAGGCGACCGCCGAGGACGCCGAACGAGTCGAGCTTCGCGTCCTTGCGTTCGGGGACGATCTCGCGCCACGCGGCGCGCTCGGGGTGCGCGGGGTCGACGCGCAGCAGGCGCCAGAGCGGCGCGCCCTCGTCGGTGAGGACGTAGAAGTGGCCGGCGTGCGGCTCGACCGCGAAGTGCGCGGGCACGCCGACCGCAAGGGGCGTCCACGGCGCGGCGTCGCCCTTCTTGAGGTCCTTGAACCACACGTCGATCGCCGTCCACCCGTGCGAGACGCTGAGCACGAGCCAGCGGCCGTCCTGCGAGAGATCGGCCGAGATGAACCGAGTCGGGTCGCCCGTCTTCTCGTGGACCAGCCTGTCCTTCGCCGGGTCGTCGCCGAGGCGGTGCAGCCGGACCTCGGCGTAGCCCGGGCGATCGGCCTCGGGCACCTGCGACGCGAGCGGCAGCCACGTGTAGTAGAAGGCGTCACCCTTCGGCGTCCACGACGGGTCCGCGTACTTCGCGCCCTCGATCACGTCGACCGCGGATCGCTTGCGCGTCGCGACGTCGAGCACGTGGAGCGTCGACTCGTCGGAAGCGTTCTTGCGGACCGCGAACGCGACCTTGGTGCCGTCCCACGAGGGGCGCCACGTGCCGAGCGAGAGCGAGCCGTCCGCGGACCACTCGTTCGGGTCGAGCAGCACCTCCTCGGCGCCGTGCTTGCCCTTCTTCACGTAGACGACGGCCTTCTCCTTCGTCGCGTGGCGGCGCACGTAGAAGTAGCGTTCGCCGCGGTGGGTCGGGGCCGAGACGGAGTCGACGTAGAACAGCTCCTTGAGGCGGGCCGCGATCGCGTCGCGCTCGGGGAGCTTCGCGAGCTCGGCGCGCGCGACCCTGTCCTCCGCGTCCATCCACGCCACGACCTCGGGGCTCTTGGCGTCCTCGAGCCAGCGGTACGGGTCCTTCACGCGCACGCCATGCAGGACGTCCTCGGCAGCCACGGTGCGGCTCGCGGGGTACGGCAGGAGCGAGGGGCGAGGGGCGGGGGTGGTCATCGCGGTCATGGGGGCGGCGGAGGGGGTGGGCGGCGTGGGCCGCGGCGCCGGGATCGGCGACGTGGCGCACGCGGCGAGGCACGAGAGGGAGGCGATCCCGAGGGCGGCGCGCATGAGCGGGGACTCTAGCGCGCGAGGGCCGCGTTGGCGCGCCCCGTCGGCGCCCGCGCGACACCGCGAGTCGGCTACGCTCGGTGCGCCCCCTCGGCCAAAGGTTCCATGAGCAAGCGCCAACTCCTCGCCGTGATCGCGTCGACGTCCCTCACCCTCTGCGCTGCGCCGGGCTGCGGCTCGTCGGACACGACGGCAGCGCCCGCAGCCGGCACCGACGGCGCCACGAGCGCGACCGCCGGAGGCGGCGGATCCGTCGGCGCGGGGGGCGCGGCGGGCGAGGGAGGGCGGGGCGGAGGCGTCGCGCCCGCTCCGCTCGTCCCTGCGGAGGGCGTGAGCTTCGATCAGATCGCGATCTACCAGGGTCCGAAGCGATCGCTGCTCGGCGGGCCGCCGTCGCCATCGGGCGTCGACGTCCCCGTCGTCGCCGGCCGGGACGCGATCGTGCGGCTCTTCCTTTCGGCGGGGTCGACCTACGACGGGAGCCCGGTCACGGCGCGCCTCTTCCTCGGCGACGATCCGGTCCCGATGGAGGCCACGGCTGCCGTGCGCGCGGGCGACGAGGGCGACCTCGCGACCACCGTGAACCTCGAGATCCCGGGCGCGCGGATCGTGCCCGGCGTCGACTACCACGTCGAGCTGCTCCAGCCCCCGGATCACGCGAGCGGCGCGGGCGAGGGCGCGCGCCACCCCGCGACCGGCGCGACGTCGGTCGGCGTCTCGTCGGACGGTCCGTCGCTGAAGCTCGTGCTCGTGCCGATCGTGTACGGCGCGGACGGCTCCGACCGAATGCCCGACACGTCGCCCGCGCAGCTCGACGGCTACCGCGCGAAGTTCCTGTCGACGTACCCGCTCGCGAAGCTCGACCTCACCGTGCACGAGCCGTTCCCGTACGGCGGCATCGTGCACTCGTTCGGCCTCGGCTGGGGGGCGATCCTCGACGCGGTCGCCACCCTCCGCGACGCGGAGGGCGTGCCCGACGACGTGTACTACTTCGGCGTCTTCCAGCCCGCCGACACGTTCGACGGCTACTGCGGGAACGGCTGCACCACCGGCAACGGCTTCGTCGGCAGCCCCGACGACCCGTACGCGCGCGCCGCCGTCGGCCTCGGCTTCGCGGGCGCCGACTTCTGGGGCACCGCCATCCACGAGATCGGCCACACGCAGGGGCGATCGCACGCGCCCTGCGGCGACCCGAGCGACGTCGACCCCGACTTCCCCTACGAGCAGGCCGGCACGGGCGTCTTCGGCTACGACCTCGTCACGAAGCAGCTCGTCGCGCCCACGGTCGGCAAGGATCTGATGGGCTACTGCGACCCGTACTTCGTCTCGGACTACACGTTCCGCGGCATCTTCGACGAGATGCGGATCGTGAGCGGCGCGAAGGCGCTGGTGCCGGCGAAGGGCGCGCCCGTCGCGTGGGAGCGCGCGCGGGTCGAGCCGGACGGGAGCCTCACGCTGCTCTCACCGGTGCGCCGCGCGAGCGCGACGGCCGGCGAGCGCTGGAAGGTGCGCGTGCGGACCGGGCGAGGCGAACACGTCGGGGAGGGGCGCTTCCGCCCGTACGCGGACGCGCCCGGTGGGGTGGTGCTGTGGCCGGCTCGCGAGGATCGCGCGATCGGCGTCGCGCGGTGAGCCCGCCTCGCGGCCGTCAGTCGTCGCGCGGCAGACCGCCCGCGCCGCTCGGCATCGGATGCGGCTCCTTCTCCAGGTAGCGGAAGATGGTGCGCGGATCGACGCCGAGGTCGCGGGCCGTCTGCGTTCGGTTGCCGTTGTTGCGCCCGAGCGCCTCGAGCACGTAGCGGCGCTGGAACTCTTCCTTCGCCTTCTCGAGCGGCATGATGGGCGTCTCGGCGCCGGGCCCGAGGTCGAGATCGTCGGGGGCGAGGAGCGCCTCGTCGCAGAGGACGAGCGCCTTCTTGATGCGGTTCTCGAGCTGCCGGATGTTGCCCGGCCATGCGGCCTTCTTGATGGACGCGAGCGCGGCCGGGCTGAAGCCCTTCACGGCCGAGTGCAGCTCGTCGGCGTGCTTGGTGAGCAGCGCCTTGGCGAGAATGAGCACGTCGTCGCCGCGGTCGCGGAGCGGCGGAAGCCACAGGTTGACGACGTTGAGACGGTAGTAGAGGTCCTCGCGGAAGTTGCCGGCGCGGATCTCGTCCTCGAGGTTCCTGTTCGTCGCGGCGACGATGCGGATGTCGACCTTCTCGGGCTTCGAGTCGCCGACGCGGAAGACGATGCGCTCTTGCAGCGCGCGCAGGAGCTTCACCTGTAGGTTTATCGGCAGCTCGCCGATCTCGTCGAGGAAGAGCGTGCCCTTGTCGGCCGCCTGGAACTTGCCGGGACGGCTGGCGATCGCGCCCGTGAACGCGCCCTTCACGTGGCCGAAGAGCTCGCTCTCGATGAGGCTCTCGGGGATCGCGCCGCAATTGATGGTCACGAACGGGCCGTTCACACGCGGGCTCCTGCGGTGCAGCTCGCGCGCGATGAGCTCCTTGCCCGTGCCGGTCTCGCCCGTGATGAGGACGCTGATGTCGGTCGCGGCGACCTTCTGCACCTTGCGGAAGACCTCGACCATCGACGGACACGCGCCGATGATCTCGCCGAACCGCTTGTCGCCGAGCTCGGCGACGAGCTTGGCCTTGTCGGCGCGGAGCGCGGTGAGGAGCATCGCGTTTTGCAGGATGAGCGAGGCCTGCGACGCGAAGATCGAGAGCAGCTCGAGCTGCGCGCGATCGAAGAGGTGCTTGATCTTGTCGTTGCCGAGGTAGATCGCGCCGATGACCTCGCCCTGCGACATCAGCGGGGCGCACATGACGCTCGAGAGCTTCATCGCGATGACGCTCTCGCTCTGGCCGAAGTGCGTGTCGGCGAGCGCGTCCGAGACGACGACGGCGCGCGCGGACTCGACGACCTGCCGGACAATGCTGTCGCTGATGCCGCCCGCCGTGTCGGTGATGGCCTCGCGCCGCACGTTGCGCGAGGCGCGGATGGCGAGCTTGCGCTCGGACTGAGGAGCGGACGGCGCCGCGGGAGGCAGGCCGAGCGCGCCGCCGTCGGCGGCTGCCTCGGAGCCCTCGAGCAGGAGCAGGAAGCCCTTGTCGGCGTGGGTCAGCTCGATCACGTCGTCGAGCATCACGTCGAGCACCTCGTCGACGCTGCGACGGTTGATGAGCTTCTCGCTGAACGCGAAGAGCTTGCGCACGCCCGCGAGCTCGGCCGAGGGGCTCTGCCCGGACGAGCCCTCGCGGTCCTCGACGGCGGCGGCGGCGGCCTCGGCGGCGGCCGCGCCTTCGGCGAACATCGAGAAGCCGAGCTCGACCCCTCCGAGCTGCAGCCGATCGCCGTGCACGAGCCGCGCGCGGCGCTTCTTCTTGCCGTTGATGGCGATGTCGGCGTCGCGATCGAGCTCCTCGAGGACGAAGTCGCGCCCGTCGAAGAGGATCTGCGCGTGGTGGTCGACCATGCCGCCGCCCGCGATGGCGACGTCGTTGCCGAGCCCCTTGCCGACGGTCGTCACCGGCTTGTGCACGCTGTACAGCCGAGGGCCGCCCGCGGCGGCGAAGTACTTCAGCGTGGGCATGGCCGCGAAGCATAGCACCACGCCTCCGCGCCTTGGGCGACGCGGATCGCCCGGCGCCGCCCGGCGCTCGCGACGCCCGGGCCTGCGCGCGGCTCCTTTCGCGATCGCATTGACCGAGGCTGCGCAGCCCTGCGATCGTGCGTGCATGTCTTCCTCGAACTCAGGGCGGCCGTGGCTCCGCCGAGCCGCGCTCGCGGGTGCGGCGACGCTTGCGCTGATCGCGCTCACGTCGCGCGGCGCGTCGGGCGACCCGGGCGAGCCCGGCGACGACGGCGTGCCGTGGGGCACCATGGCGTACTTCACGGGCGGGGCGTGCCCGGTGGGCTGGGTGCCGGCGGACAACGTCGAGGGACGCCTCGTCGTCGCGGTCGGCGACGGCGCGAACACCGGCATCCAGGTCGGCGCCCCGCTCGGGGACCGCGAGGACCGGGCGCACGCGCACGACTACGCGGGCGAGGTCACCCTCGCCGACAAGGCGATCGCGGGCGCGGACGGGTCGAACCAGCAGGGCGCCGAGAAGAAGGCGTATCCCCTCACGGGGACGACCCAGCCGGCCGGCTCGGGCTTCGGCTTCGTCCAGGTGCAAGCATGCGTGAAGCAGTGAAGCGCGCGGGTCTCGTGGCGTTCTGCGCGGCGATCGGCGCGTGCGCGGCGGGCTCCAACATCGACGCGCCCTCGGGCTCCGGCGACGGCGCGGCCGACGCGGGCGCGGGCGGAAGCGGCGGCGACGCGACCACCTCGTCGACCTCGACGGGCACGGGCGGCGGCGGCGGCGGCGCGACCACGACGGCGACCGGCAAGGGCGACGCCCTGCCCGAGGGCGCGGTGACCTTCGTCCAGGGGCCGGCGTGCCCCGAGGGCTGGGGCGCGTACTCGGCCGCGAACGGGCGCGTCATCGTGCCGCTCGTCGGCGACGATCCGGCCGGGACCACGCACGGCACAGAGCTCGCCAACGGCGAGGACCGGCTGCACACGCACGGCGTGACCGCGACGTTCAAGATCGGCAGCGTGTCGTACGCGGGCGTCGTCGGCGGCGGCAACCACGGCGTCGGCGCGGCGGGGGACGTGGCGTTCTCGGCGACCTCGTCGGCCGCATCGACGGGCCTGCCGTATGTGCAGCTACTCGCGTGCCGCAAGGTCTCGGCGCCGACCGTGAAGAAGAGCCTGCCCTCGGGCATGCTGCTGTTCTTCGACACGCCCGCGTGCCCGATCGGCTGGAAGCGCGCGCAGACGCAGGGGCGCCTCGTCCTCGGTCTGCCCAAGGGCGCGCCGGCGGATCTCGCGTTCGGCGGCAACCCGCTCGAGCCGGGCGAAACGCGCACGCACACGCACGCGACGGCGAACCTGCTGACGACGAGCTCGCACGGCATCGCGCTCGCGAGCGGGTGCTGCGGGGGCGGTTACGCGGAGAGCGGCGCGTACGAGTCGAAGGACGACACGACCGCGGGCGACGCGGCGCTGCCGACCATCGAGCTGCTCCAGTGCGAGAAGCAGTGAAGCCGCGAGCCGAGCCGCGCAGGGTCTGAGGACGCCGGGGGCGGCGCCCTGCCCTCGCGCGCGCCGATCCCCCGAAGCTCGCCTTCGCCTACCAGAGCTCGCCGACGACGCTCGCGCCCACTCCGCCGTGGACCGGCATGAGGCTGCCACCGAGCACGCGCGCGAGCTTCGGGTGCCGGCGACGCTCGGCCTCTTCCTTCTCGTCTTGATCGCGCGCCAAGGCGCCCGGGCGGTCGGCCTTGCCGAGGAGCGCGCCGGCGACGAGGCCGAGCGTCCCCGCGACACCCTGGAAGATGAGGCCCCGGCGCGGGTCGTAGTCCGGCGCGGCCGCGTAGAAGATGTAGACCGGCAGCGAGGCGACGGTGCCGACGGCGTACCCTCCCCACATCCAGCCGAGCTGGTTGTACGACGGGATCCACACGGTCGAGAGCGCGCCGGCGCCGGCGGCGAGCACGTTGAAGCCGATCAGCCCGCCGAGCGCCATGCCGTCGTTCGCGTACGTCGTCCAGCTGCCGTTGCTCGCGCCGCCGCCGAGCTCCGTGCCGATGGCCGCGCCCCAGAAGGCGCTCGAGGCGAGGAAGATGTTCGTCTTGGGCGACGGGTGCCCGACGAAGTAGAGCGCGGCGCCGGCGCCTCCGCCGACGGTCGCGCCGATGAACCCGGCGGTGGAGAGGCCCTTGAAGCCCCACGTGTTGTCGTCGTACGCCTTGACGTGATTGTACCCGGCGATGCCGAAGCCCTCGCCCGCGCCGAGCAGCATGCCCGTCGCGATGCTCGAGGGCAGACCGCGGGGGATGTTCGTCGTGCGGTCGAGGACGAAGACCGTCGCCGGCGCAGCCAGGCCGAACACCACCGGCGCGATGGCCATGAGGCCCGGATCGCCGACGTTCGCGAGCGCGTCGATCCAGATGCCGGTCCCGACGCCCCACGCGGCCGAGGCCGCGTAGAGGTACCCCATCTCGAGCCCGCTCGCGCGCTGCGGCCCGGGCGGCGGCGGCGCCCCGGGCGGCGGATACGCATATCCCGTCGGCGGGCCATAGCCCGGCGGTGCCCCATAACCCGGCGGCGGGCCATACCCCGGCGGCCCGCCATAGCCCGCCGGCGGGCCATACCCCGGCGGCCCGCCATAGCCCGGCTGCGGGCCGGGCTGCGCGGCCGTGGCGCCGGCGAAGGTCACGAGAGAAAGGGCGGTGGTGAGGCCGAGGAGGAGGCTCGATCGCATCGGGGGTCGGCTCGCAGGGGTGGGCGTGGCGGGGAGCCCGCGGGCCCCTTCCCATGGACGGAGCGGCGGGCGACTCGGTGCAGCGGCTCTACTCCTTCTTGAGGCCGCGCGTCATCAGATCGACGACGGCCTGGCGAGGCGACTTCGCCTCGTAGAGGACGCGGTAGACCTCGGACGCGATCGGCATCTCGACGTCCATCGCACGCCCGAGGTCGAAGGCGCTCTTGGTCGTCTTCACGCCCTCGGCGACGTGGCCGAGGTTGGCGAGCACGTCGTCGAGCGTCTTGCCGCGGCCGAGCTCGAACCCGACGGTGCGGTTGCGGCTGAGCTCACCCGTACACGTGAGCACGAGGTCGCCCATGCCCGAGAGGCCCATGAGCGTGAGCGGGTTGGCGCCCTTGCGGACCGCGATGCGGCTGATCTCGGCGAGCCCCCGCGTGATGAGCGCCGCGCGCGAGTTGTGGCCGAAGCCGATGCCGTCGACGATCCCGGCGGCGATGGCGACGACGTTCTTCAGCGCGCCGCCGATCTCGACGCCGGGCACGTCATCCGACCAGTACACGCGGAAGCGCTCGGTGGCGAAGGCGTGCTGGACGGCGTGGGTCTCCTGCTCGCTCGTGCCGGCGACGACGACCGCGGTCGGCATGCCGGCGGCGGTCTCCTTCGCGAAGCTCGGGCCCGAGAGGTACGTGAACCGGCGGACCGCGTCGTGGCCGAGCTCGGCCTCGAGCACCTCGCTCATCAACATGAGCGAGTCGTTCTCGATGCCCTTCGAGGCGCTGCAGACGAGGGCCTCGCTCGGGATCAGCGCCCGTGCCTCCCGCATGACGCCGCGGAGCGCGTGCGAGGGCACGACGACCACGACGAGCTCGGCGCCGCGGAGCGCCTCGCCGAGATCGGCCGTCGCGTGGAGCGACGGCGGCAGCGCGAAGCCCTTGAGATAGCGCTCGTTGGTGCGCGTCTCGTCGATGACCGCGGCGTGCGCGGCGTCGTGCGCCCAGAGCGTGGTGGGGTGGAGCTTGTCGGCGAGCACCTTCGCGAGGGCCGTACCCCACGCGCCCGCCCCCAGGACCGCGACCTTCATGAGGCCGACGGTATCACCACGCGACGGGGCGGGTCGATTGCGGCAGAGCGACTGCCCCGCCGGGGTGCGAGAGCGGGCAGCGAGGCTCGTTCCGGGCCCCGCCGTCGAGGAAACGGGCTACCCTCCCTCGCCGTGAACTCCACGGTCTCGAAGGTCGCCGCGGCCCTCCTCGGCGCGAGCTTCCTCGGCGCGAGCTGCGGGCAGAGCCTGCTCGGCATCCTCCCCGGCGTCGTCAACGACCCGAAGAACCTGACGCTGCGCCGCGAGATCCTGGCCTTCGGCACCAAGCACCTCTGCGACGAGATGCTGCGCCGCAGCGTCCCGATCCGCATCTCCGACGCGGATCCCGCGTTCGGCCGGTTCTTCCCGACGCGCTGCGCGGCGCAGGAGCTCGCGAACCACAACCTCATCGTCCAGTTCGCGGGCCGCGGCTACGCGTGGACCAACCTGACGAAGCGCGTGGCGTTCGAGACCGGCGGGGCCATCGAGTACGACCAGGACTTCCTGATGGATGGCTCGACGATGTACGTCTATTTCCGGCAGAAATCGATGCCGGTGCCGATGGATGTCAGCTTCACGCTGTTCGAGAACGACGCCGCGCTGAAGGCGGCCGCGCTGCTCGGCGTCGCCCCGAAGGCCATCGCCGCGAACGTCGTCACCAAGGTCGCCCGAGACGGCTTCACGGTGCTGCGCGAGAAGGACGGGTCCGCCGACTTCGGCCTCGGCATCATCGAGAAGGGCCAGCGCCCGCGGCGACCGTACGACCTCGCGAAGGGCGGGCGCCTCGTCGTCGCGAACGACCGCAGCGAGGTGCACCAGAACCAGCGCGACTACGCCGGCCCGTTCGAGGTGACCGAAGAGGGGCAGGCGCTCTTCCTCACGGTCGCGGTCGACGGCGCGCCGGCGGTCGACGTCCTGATCGTGCCGCGCGGGGTCGGCGAAGCGTGGCTGCAGCAGTACACGCACGCCGGACCGACCACGCCGCCGCCTGCGATGCCGCTGCTCAGCGAGGCCGCGAACGCCGGCCAGCCATGGCGGCGACACCTGAGCGTGCCCGCGGGGCAGTACTACGTCGTCTTCGACAACACGCCCACGGCGGGCCCGACGATGCCGGCGGTGAACGCCTTCGACGACCGGGCGGCGATGGTGTCGTACGCCATCGAGATCGGGTCCGCGCCGTAGATTCTCCAGCCCCGCGCTTGCGGTGCCCGGGGTCGCCGGATACAACCCTGACGCCCTTGCCCCCCCCTCCCGAAGACCGCCCCCCCGCAAGCGCTCCGTCCGTGCCTTCCGTGAGCGCGGCCAGCGTGGTCACGCCGCGCGACGGGCCGCCCTCGCGCCACGAGTCGCGCGAGCTGCGCCTGTTCCGCTACGTCTTCTACTTCTTCTGGATCATCGCGCTGCCGTTCGCGCTCGCCGTCGCGAACGTGTGGTTGCTGACTCCGAACGCCGGGTCCCCGGCGTCGGGCGGGCTGCGCGAGTTCGTGAAGGAGCAGCAGATCCCGGCCGGGATCGTGCTGTTCACGCTCTTCGCGATGGCGCTCTGGCGCTTCCGCCACGACCTCCCGCTCGCGACGGCCATCGGGGTCGGCGGGCGTCGGGACGTGCCGCCGAGCGCCCGCGGCCGCTTCGAGGACGCGGCGGCGCTGATCGAGGAGGCCGGGCGCATCGTGCGCACGCGCAAGCGCGAGCTCGAGCGCGAGCTGACCTCCACCGAGCGCGATCAGGTGGCGCAGGCCCTCGAGGCGCTCGAGCGCACGATCGAGGCCGACCGGTTCGACACCGACGAGTTCGACGCGGCCTACGCGCGCGCCGATCGCGCCGTCGGCGAGCACCTCTCGCGCTGGCGCAAGGGCGAGATGCGCGAGTACGCCGAGTCGATCGGCATCGCGGTGGCGGTCGCGCTGCTGCTCCGCGCGTTCGTGGTCGAGGCGTTCAAGATCCCCAGCGGGTCGATGATCCCGACCTTGATGATCGGCGACCACATCTTCGTCAACAAGTTCACCTACGGCCCGCTCGTGCCGTGGACCGACAAGCGCCTGCTCTCGCACATGCCGCCGCAGCGCGGCGACGTGATGGTCTTCAAGTACCCGGAGAACAAGGAGCAGGACTTCATCAAGCGCGTCATCGCGACGCCCGGTGACGTGCTCGAGGCCATCGAAGGACGGCCGGTCATCAACGGCTGGCTCATTCCCCACTGCTACGTCGGCCCGTACCGCTACGAGGGGCGTTCGGCGGAGCTCTACGTCGAGTTCCTCGAGGACAAGAGCTACCTCACGCTCTTCGACGGCAAGACGGACGAGCAGCGCTGCACGGCGAGCGACGACTGCGGCGCCGGCCTCA
Organism: uncultured delta proteobacterium; assembly: GCA_903906315.1. Classification (GTDB taxonomy): domain Bacteria; phylum Myxococcota_A; class Polyangia; order Polyangiales; family Polyangiaceae; genus CAIVJW01. The sequence continues at coordinate 23,330 of CAIVJW010000303.1, forward strand.
GCTGCCGCGGCGGCATCTGCGGCATGCTCCAGGGCCCCTTCCACGTCGGCGCCGAGGAGGCGTGGGTGATGGGCGACAACCGCAACAACAGCCACGACTCGCGCAGCTGGCGCGGCGGGCTCGGCGCGGGCGTGCCGTTCGAGAACATCAAGGGCCGCGCGATGTTCGTGTGGATGAGCTTCGGCCCCGGCGGCGGCATCGCGCAGGACCGGCTGTTCGTGAACGTGATGGGCCGCCCGACGCTGACGACCTCGCAGGAGTCGCTCGAGCCCGCCGTCGACCGCTGCATGCGCGAGCGCCCGCCGGTGGCTCAAACGACGCCGCCTGGTCGCGATGGGGCCGCAAGCGGCCCCAAACCCCGCGGTCCGGCGGACCGCTAGCGCGTCGCGAGGGGGCCGCAAGCGGCCCCAAACCCCGCGGTCCGGCGGACCGCTAGCGCGTCGCGAGGGGGCCGCGCGCGACCGCAAACCCCGCGGTCCGGCGGACCGCTAGCGCGTCGCGAGGGGGCCGCGCGCGACCGCAAACCC
>CAIVJW010000304.1 GCA_903906315.1 uncultured delta proteobacterium
CGGTGATCGAGGGGACCGCGCGCTCCGGCCCGACCGTGGAGACCGTGGCGCTCGCGGCGAGCGGGTCGGCGCGGGTCGGCGCGTCGATCGCGGGCGGGCCATCGGGCGCGGCGCTCACCGCCTCGATCGGCGCGCCGCCGGGCGTGGGCGTGACGAGCGCGGCGTTCGCCGAGGCGCGCGACCGAGCGGCCGCGCCCGCGGCGGCCACGATCGCCACCAGCCCGAGGCTGACGATCGCCGCGCGGATCGCCGGGCGTGTGCGTTCGGCCGCGATCGCCGCCGGGCCTGCCGGCGGCGCGAGCCGCGTCCGCGCGAGCGCCACGGACCCCGCGGTGGGATCGCTCGCGCCCTGGTCCCGCACCGCGGCGCGCGCCGGGCCGGCCGCTTCGCCTGGCACGAGCTCGACCGTGGGTCGATCGTAGGGTGACGACTCGAGCGCCCGCCGCACGTCGGCGCGTCGGGCGTCGAGCGTCGCGCCGCAGAGCCGCTCGACCCATTGCGCGACCTCGCGCGCGGGCGCGGGCGGGGCCGCGGCGACGAGCGCTTCGTGCGCCTCGGCCGCCGAAGCGAAGCGCTCCCCGCGATCGCGAGCGAGCAGCTTCTCGACGACCGCGTCGAGCGCCGGCGACACGCCCTCGGCCCGCATCGAGGGCGGCGCCGGGTCGCCGATCAGGATCGCGAGCAGCGTGTCGGCCTCGTCCTGCCCCTCGAACGGCCGCGCCCCCGTGATCGCCTCGTAGATCACGACCCCGGCGGCGAACACGTCGCAGCGCGCGTCCACCGGCTGCTGCCGCAGCTGCTCCGGTGCCATGTAGGCGATCTTCCCTTTCAGCACGCCGCTGCTCGTCACCGTGAGCCGCCGCGCGGCCTTCGCGATCCCGAAGTCGATGATGCGGCTCGCGCCGTCGGCGCCGACGACGATGTTCTGCGGGCTCACGTCGCGGTGCACGATCTCGAGCCGCTGCCCGCGCAGATCGATCGCGTCGTGCGCGCCCGCGAGCCCCGCGAGCGCGTCGGCGCCGATGCGCGCGATGACGGGCACGGGCAGGCGCTCGCCGCGCTCCGCTGCCGCCGCGATGAGCTCGGACAGCGGCACCGACTCGACGTACGGCTGCACGAGCAGGAGCTCGCCGCGCGACTCGATCACGTCGTCGACCGGCACGACGTTCGGGTGGCGGATCTGCGACGCGAGGCGCGCCTCGTCGAGGATCATGTCGCGGAACGAGGGATCCTTCAGCAGGTGCCGGTGCACGCGCTTGATCACGACGAGCCGCTCGAAGCCGGCCGCGCCGGCCTGGTGGGCGACGTGGACGGTGCCCATCCCGCCGGCCGCGAGCTCGATCAGGGTCTGGTAGCTGCCGAGGCGTTCGCCGGAGACGCTCGCCCGATCGCCGCCGTCGTCGGCCGCGCCCACGTCAGAAGCTCCCCGCGACAGCCCCGCCAGCGCCGCACAGGCCGATCCGCACGCGAGGCGCCGCCCCGACCCGAGGCGCGGGCTCGGTCGCGAAGAGCCACACGGCGCCCGCCGTCGTGATCGCGCCGAGCGCCGCCGTCACGCCGACGAGCACGTTCGTGCGGTCCTGCTTCGCGCGGCCCGCGTCGAGGACCTCCTGCGTGCGCGTCCCCGAAGGGAGCGCGTCGTAGGCGCTCCTCGCGTCCAGCGTGTCGATGCCCGACCACAGCAGCACGCCCGCGGAGATCGCCGTAAGCCCGCCGGCGACCACGGTCATGACCATCGCGGGCCGCGCCGGGGCGGGATGAATCGGGGGAGCGGTCGCGACGGTCGGCGCGGGCGCGGGCTTCGCTTGCGGAGCGACCGCGATCGCGGGGGCAGGCGCCGCCGGCTCGTCGACCAGCGCGACGCTGACGACGCCGCCCGCCTCGACGGAGGCCGCGTGCTGGACGGTGCGATCGCCGAGGCGCGCTCGCACGACGTGCGTGCCCGGGTGAACGTAGTGGCTCGGGCCGTCGAGCGGCTGGTCGTCGACGCGGACGTCGGTCGCGCCCGGGGCGAAGACGTCGATGCGGCCCAGGCGCAAGCCGAGCTCGCGCACCGCGCTGGTGGCGCTGTTGCGGTCGGGGGCTTCGGGCGGCGCCGTGCGCAGGTAGCGGGCGTAGAGGTTCGCGGCGCGCGCGCGATCGCCGGCGCGGTGCAGCGCGCGCGCCGCGTTCCACAGCGCGTCGGGGTGCGGCGCGGCCCGGTACGCGGCCTCGAAGGCGTCCGCAGCGTGAGGAAAGTCTCCCGCGCCGAACGCGCGCTCGCCCTCCGCGAAGTGGGCGGCCGCGGCCCTTCGCGCGATCGCGTCCGGCGTCGGATCGTCGGCGCGCGTCGTCGGCGCAGCGAGCGCGACCGCGCAGAGCGCGAGGCCGGCCACCGCTCGTCGCACGTCGCCGCGCCGATCGGGCCGCCGCGCGGCCGAAGCTGTCTCCCGCACGCGGCGGTCGCCGTGCCGCCCGGGACTGCGCATGGATCGACTCTACCACAGGGCCATCCGGTCCCTGCCGCGCCGCGCCGTGCGCTCCACGTCACGCGTGCGGCGCGGGCGCGGCCAGCCTACCCTCGGGGCCCGCGGCCGCACGCCGCGCCGAGGGAAGCGCATGGGATCGAACCGAGCCTCGACGCCGCCGGACTCCGAGTCGCCCGCGACGCCCCCCGACGAGGACGCGCCGCTCGTCGAGCGCATCCGGGCCGGCGATCACTCCGCGTTCGAGGCGATCGTGCGCAAGTACGAGGCACCCCTCGGCTCGCTCGTCCGGCGGTACGTGAAGAACGACGCCGACGCGAAGGACGTCACCCAGCGCGCGTTTCTCCGCGTGTTCGAGCGTATTGCCACGTTCCGCGGCGAGGCCGCGTTCCGATCCTGGCTCTTCCGCATCGCCATCCACCTCGCCCTGAACCACCTGCGCGGTCGGGATCGCTTCGAGTCGGCCGAGCTCGACGACCTCGCGGCCTTCACGAGCTCGCTCGAGACGGGGCGCCTCGTCGCCGCCGAGCTCTGGCAGAAGGTCGTCGCGCGCCTCGCGGAGCTGCCGCCCAAGCAGCGCCTGGTCGTGGAGCTGCGGCTCTTCCACGAGCTGTCGTTCCGCGAGATCGCCGCCGTCGCCGCGTGCTCCGAGGAGTCGGCCAAGGCCAATTACCACCACGGGGTGAAGCGGCTGCGATCGATCCTCGACCTCCCGGGCTGACGCCTGCGGGTTTTCGCGCCGGCGCGGCTCGGCTACAGGGCTGCATGCTCCGCGCTCCGATACGCCCGCACCTCCCGCTCACCCTGGCTCTGTTCGCGGCCGCCGCCGGCTGCGGTCCGGCTCCGTGCCCCGCCGCGCCCGAGCCGCCGCCCGTCGTCGCCCCCGCGCCGCCCCCGCCGTCCGCGGCGCCGGCTGCCGCGCTGCCCTCGCCCGAGGAGGCGACGCGCTTCCTCTCCGGCGTCGACGCGGACCTGCGACGCCTCTGGACGCACTCGGCGCGCGCCGCGTGGGTGAACCAGACGTACATCACCGACGACTCGGATCAGCTCTCCGCCGCCGCCGAGGAGGCGAGCATGGAGTATCTCTCTCGGACCATCAAGGCCTCGACTCGCTTCGATGGCCTCGCGATCGGCGCCGACGAGCGGCGGCAGATGCACCTCCTCAAGCTCGGATCCGTCCTGCCCGCGCCCTCGGACGCCGCCGAGCGATCGGAGCTCGCCCAGATCCAGGTCGGGCTCCAGAGCACCTACGGAAAGGGCCAGTACTGCCCCGCGCGGCTCAAGGGCAAGTGCCTCAAGCTCGACGAGCTCTCGAACGTCATGGCCAAGAGCCGGAAGTTCGACGAGCTCCTCGACGCCTGGACGGGCTGGCACTCCATTTCTCCCCCGATGCGCGATCGCTTCAAGCGCTACGTGGAGCTCGGCAACAAGGGGGCTCGCGAGATCGGCTTCACGGATCTCGGCGCGCTCTGGCGCTCTGGCTACGACATGTCGCCCGCCGACTTCGAGGCCGAGACGGAGCGCCTCTGGGGCCAGGTCAAGCCGCTCTACGACAAGCTCCACTGCTACGTCCGGAGCCGCCTGCGCGAGGTCTACGGCAAGGACAAGATCGGCGAGAAGGCGCCCATCCCGGCGCACCTCCTCGGCAACATGTGGGCGCAAGAATGGGAGAACGTCTACGACCTCGTCGAGCCCTGGAAGGGGCAGGCGTCCCTCGATGTGACGAAATCCCTGCAGAAGAAGAAGACGGGCCCCAAGGCGATGGTCGCGATGGGCGAGCGCTTCTTCACGTCGCTCGGCCTCGAGAAGCTGCCCGCCACGTTCTGGGATCGATCGCTGTTCACGCGCCCGAAGGACCGCGAGGTGGTCTGTCACGCGAGCGCCTGGGACGTGACCTACGGCGGCGACGTCCGCATCAAGATGTGCATCGAGCCCAAGGAGGAGGACCTCATCACGATCCACCACGAGCTCGGGCACGACTACTACTATCAGTACTACTACAAGCTCCCGGTGCTCTTTCAGCAGGGCGCCAACGACGGCTTCCACGAGGGCATCGGCGACACGCTCGCGCTCAGCGTGACTCCCGGTTACCTGAAGACCCTCGGCCTGGTGGACAAGGTCGAGTCGAACCCGAAGGCCGACCTCGACTACCTGATGAAACGCGCCCTCGGCAAGGTCGCCTTCCTGCCGTTCGGCCTGCTCATCGACAAGTGGCGCTGGGACGTGTTCGCCGGCAAGGTCGGGCCCGCCGACTACAACAAGGCCTGGTGGGACGCGCGCCTGAAGTACCAGGGTGTCGCCGCTCCGGTCGCGCGGACCGAGCAGGATTTCGACCCGGGCGCGAAGTACCATGTGCCGGGCAACACCCCGTATGTGCGCTACTTCCTCGCGGCCATCTACCAATTTCAGTTCCACCGCGCCCTCTGCAAGGCCGCCGGGCAGACCGGGCCACTTCACACGTGCTCGATCTTCGGCAGCAAGGCTGCGGGCGACAAGCTCAAGGCCATGCTCGCGATGGGGGCGAGCAAGCCCTGGCCGGAGGCGCTGCGGGCTCTCTCGGGCGAGACGCAGGCGGACGCGGGCGCGCTGCTCGAGTACTTCGCCCCGCTCTCGGCGTGGCTCGACGAGAAGACCAAGGGCCAGACCTGCGGCTGGTAGGAGCGCTTCCGTCGCCGGTGGCGCGCCTCACCCGCGCGCCGCCCGTCGCCGCTACGTCGCGCCGAGCGGGGCCCGCGACACGGGCGTGAACCGCGGGCCGTGGGGCCCGTGGTCGCTCCGGTAGATCACGAGGACGCCGCAGGTCGCCTCGCCGAAGGCCTCGCCCGCGAGCGCCGCCGCCGCGTCCGCGATCGCGACGTCGCCCTGCGGCGTCCGCCCTCGGGCGAGCGTGAGGTGCGGGTGGAACGGGCGATCTTCGGGCGCGTAGCCGAGGGGAACGAGCGCCGCCGCGAGGTCCGCCTGCAGCGCCGCGAGCCGCGCCGTTTCGCCTGTGATGCCCGCCCAGAGGACGTGCGGCCGTCGCGGCGGGCCGAACGTCCCCGCGCCCTCGAAGCGAAGCGTGACCGGCGCGTGCTTGGCGGCGATCGCGTGCACGGCGGCCTCGATAGCCGGGACCCGCGCGTCCTCGACCTCGCCCAGGAATGCCAGCGTCACGTGCAGCCCGTCCGTCGCGGCCCAGCGCGCGGCCGGGGCGCGACCGCGCGCGCGCTCGGCCGCCCTCGCCACGGCCTGCGTGACGGCCTCGCCGGGGTCGACCGCGACGAACAGCCGCACGTCCGCCTCAGTCGCCCATCGCCTTGATGACGAGGCGCTTGCGACGCTGACCGTCGAACTCCGCGTAAAACACCTGCTGCCACGGGCCGAGGTCGAGCTTGCCGCCCGTGATCGGGACGATGACCTGGTGGTGGACGAGCAGCGACTTGAGGTGCGCGTCGCCGTTGTCCTCGCCCGTCCGGTGATGGCGATAGTCGGGGCCGACCGGGGCCAGCTTCTGGAGCCACTCCCAGATGTCCTCCCAGAGCCCGGGCTCGGCGTCGTTCACGAACACGCCCGAGGTGATGTGCATGGCCGACACGAGCACCATGCCCTCCTGGATTCCGCTCTTCGTGGCCACCGCCTCGACGCGGTCGGTGATGTTGACGAGCTCGCGCCGCCCGGGGGTTTCGAACCAGAAATACTCGGTGGTCGCTTTCATGGTTTCGGCGGCATTCTACCCGGCTCGGTGGCGCGTGGGTCGAGCGATCGATCGCGGCCCGTGGGCTCGCCGACGATCCGCGCGCGGTCGTCGCTCGAAGGAGGAGCGCCGCGGCGAGCCGGAGGCGTTCGGGCCCGCGCAAGAATCGGGGACCGTTTGCCGCGCGAAGCCCCACGCGGCACCGCGAGCGGTCACGCTCCCTCACCGTCGCGGTGCTCGTTCTCCGCGTGGCCCTTGGCTCGGATCGGATCGGCGCCGTGCTAAGGATCGCCGCCCATGGACGCCCTCGATCCCGACTGCCTCGGTCCGAGCGACGACCCGATCGCCCTCGTGCGCGCCGCCCTCGCGCGCGCCGCGCAGCGGGAGGCGTCCGACGCGACGGCCATGACGCTCGCGACGGTCGACGCCTCCGGCCGCCCGTCCGCCCGCGTCGTGCTCCTCAAGGACCTCGACGCACGCGGCTTCCTCTTCTTCACCAACTACGGAGGTCGCAAGGCGCGCGATCTGGCCGACGACCCGCGAGCGGCCCTGTGCCTGCACTGGCCGAAGGGCGAGGAGCAGGTCCGCGTCGAGGGCGTCGTGGAGCGCCTCGCCGACGCCGAGTCCGATGCGTACTTCGCGACCCGGCCCCGCGGCAGCCAGATCGCGGCCTGGGCCTCGGAGCAGAGCGCGCCCATCGGATCGCGCGCGCACCTGGAGGGGCGGGTGCGCGACGTCGAGGCGCGCTTCCACGGCGCGCCCGTGCCGAGGCCGCCGTTCTGGGGCGGCTACCGCGTCGTGCCGGAGCGGATCGAGCTCTGGTGGGGCCGTCCGAGCCGCCTTCACGACCGCGTGGTCTTCGTGCGCGAGGGAGCCGGCTGGCATGTCGAGCGATTGCAGCCGTGACCCCGCGCTGACGGCAGCCCGCGCGCGCGTTGCGGCGAGCGCCGCCGAATCCGCGCAGACGGCGCAGCGCGGTCGCGGGGAAGGGATCACGCCCTGGACGGACGGCGCCCCTCCGCGTTCCGCACGGCCTGCGTGCTTTGTGCACCCGTTGCGCGCGAGGCGCGTGCCGCTCGGCGGCTAGCGCTTGTACGGCTCGAGCTCGTGCAGGAGCTCGGCGTACGCGATCGGCTTGCCGAAGATTCGGATGGGCGGATCGAAGTCCTTCGCGGCGGGCTCGAGCACCTCGCGATAGCCCGTGATCATCAGGACGGGCAGGCGATCGCTCCGCGACCGGGCGAACCGCACGATCGACAGGCCGTCGACGTGGGGGAGCTGGTAGTTCGTGATCAGCACATCGGGCAGCGGATCCCGCCCGAGGCGCGCGATCGCCGTCGCGCCGTCGAAGGTGATCTCGACGTCGAATCCATCCTCGCGGAGCATCTGAGCGAGGACCTTGGTGGCCCTCACGTCGTTGTCGACGAGGAAGATCCGGCAGTGGGCGGGATCCATCGGGACCGACCTTATCAAGCGCCGTACCAGCCGCGTTCGCTGCGGTGATCGCCCGAGCTCGTCACCGGGGCGCGCCAACGCTGCGCCCGATGGCCGGTCACGACGCGCGAACGCTGCGTCCGTCGGGTCGCGCGTCGCGCGCCGGAGCGCGCCATTGAGGTGGGATCGGAGCGGTCAGGTCGAGGCGCGGTGCGTGCCGGCGCGACCGTACTCGTGCAGCCGGTACTGGATCGTCCGCACGCTGATGCCGAGGATCTCGGCCGCCTTCGTCGTCGAGCCGCCGACCGCGTCGAGCGTGGTCAGGATGGCGTGGCGTTCGATCTCGGCCATCGACGATCCGGGGATCTGAATGCCGCCCTTGTCGTCGGTAGGCGAAATCGGCAGATCGCCCTCGTCGATCACCGGCCCTTCGACCATGACCACGGCGCGCTCGATGGCGTTCTCGAGCTCGCGCACGTTGCCCGGCCAGCGGTGCGCGAGCATCTTCGATACCGCGCGATCGCTGAAGCCCTCGATGCGCTTGTTGTTCTCCTCGGAGAACTTGCGCAGGAAGTGGTTCGCGAGCGTGAGGATGTCGTTGCCGCGCGCGCGGAGCGGCGGCATGTGGATGTGCACGACGTTCAGCCGGTAGAACAGGTCGGCGCGGAACCGCCCCTCGGCGACCTCGGCCGACAGGTCGCGGTTGGTCGCGGCGATGAGGCGGACGTCGACCTTGATCTGCTCGTTGCCGCCGACGCGCTCGAACGTGCGCTCCTGCAGCACGCGCAGCAGCTTGACCTGGAGTGACGGCGGGATCTCGGCGATCTCGTCGAGGAACAGGGTGCCGCCGTGCGACTGCTCGAAGCGACCGATGCGGCGCTTGTCCGCGCCCGTGAACGAGCCGCGCTCGTGGCCGAAGAGCTCGCTCTCGAGGAGCGTCTCGGCGAGCGCCGCGCACTGCAGCGTGAGGAAAGGGCTCGTCGCGCGAGGCGACTTGGCGTGGATGGCTCGCGCGACCTCGCCCTTGCCGGTGCCGCTCTCGCCGGTGATGAGGACGGTGGCGCGCGCCGGCGCGACGCGCGCGGCGATCTTGTAGACCTCCTGCATCGCGGGGGAGCTGCCGATGAGGCCCTCGAGCCCGCTGCGATCGCGCTCGCGGAGCTGACGGCGCAGCTCCTCGGTCTCGGCGCGGAGATCGCGACGCTCGACGCCTCGCTCGATGGCGAGCAAGAGCTCGTCGAAGTCGAGCGGCTTGACGAGGTAGTCGTCGGCGCCCGCGCGCATCGCCCGCACCGCGCTGTTGACCTCACCGACGGCCGTCACGAGGATGATCGGCATGCGCGGGAAGGGCTCGCGGAGCTTCTTCGCGAGCTCGATGCCGTCCATGCCGGGCATGCGCAGATCGGTCACGGTCACGTCCGGCGGCCGCTCCGCGGCGATCTCCAGCGCCTGCATCCCGTCGGCAGCCGTGTCGACCTCGTAGCTCTCCTGCCGGAGCAGGAGCTCGAGGCCCGAGCGCGCGCTCGGCTCGTCGTCGACGACCAGGATTCGGAGGGGCTTGATCGATCGCACGGTCTTGGTCTCCTCGGTCTGTACGATACGCGAAGCAGGCTGCGGCGGGCGCCCGGAGAGGCTCACGCGGGCGCGCGGAGGGGCAGGGCGAGCCGGAATAGGGTCTTTCCGGGGCGGCTGTCTACCTCGACGGTGCCGCCGTGGTCGCTCGCGATCCGCTGGACGATCGCCAGGCCGAGGCCCGTGCCCTGTGGCTTGGTCGTGAAGAAGGCGTCGAAGATGGGGGCCTCCGGGCTCGGCAGGCCGGGCCCGTCGTCCTCGATCTCGATGTGGATCTCGCGCGGGAGGCGCCGGGCGCGGAGGGTGACGTTGCCCCCGCCGTTCGACCCGGCCGCCTGGACGGCGTTCTGCAGCAGGTTCAGCAGCGCTTGCTCGATCTTCTGCGGGTCCACGTGGAAGGTGTGGTCGCTCGTCCCGAGGTCGGTCGCGATCGTCACCCGGGCCGTCGCGGCGTCCTTGGAGAGGACGCCGGCGACTCGCTCGCACAGCTCGAACAGCTGGGTCGCCTTGATCTGCGGCGGGCTCGGCCGCGCGAACACGAGGAAGTCCTTCACGAGCGCCGAGAGCCTGCGGATCTCGTCGCCGATGATCATCAGCGCGCTGTGCGCCTCCTTGCCGACCGAGCTGCGTTGCAGCGCCCGCTCGAGGAAGGTCACGTGGAGCAGCGCGCCGTTGAGCGGGTTTCGGATCTCGTGGGCGAGGCCGGCGGCGAGCGTGCCGACCGCCGCGAGCTTCTCGTTGCGCAGGGTGCGCTCGAGGAGCGCGTTGGAGTCCGTGACGTCCTGGCCGACGGCGAAGGTCACGATGTCCTCGTCGCCCGCGTGCGGCGCGTAGGTGACCTGCCAGCGCACCGTGCGACGCTTACCGGCCCGGGTGATGAGCGGCGCCTCCCAGACCTGATCGGTGGTGCCCGGGTCGTCCGTCAAGTGGCGGACGCGGGCGGCGAAGTCGCGCCGGGTCTCTTCCGGGACGATCGTCTCGACGAACGGCTGGCCGAGCACCTCGTCGCGCGCGAGCCCCGTCACGCGCTCGGCCTCGCGGTTGAAGAGCCCGATGCGCCCGTCGGCGTCCAGCCCGATGATGAGCACCTTCGCGAGCTCGATTGCGCTGACGTAGCGGTGCTCGCTCCGCGCGAGCGCGCGCTCGATCCGGTCGCGCTCGAGCCGCTCGACGCGCTGCAGCCTCGCGACGAAGTCGTCGCGGTAGGTCTCGAGCATGATCGCGAGGTCGAGGTCGAGGATGCGCGCGAGCGCGGACCGGACCGCGTTGCGCTGCGGATCGGGGAGCGTCGCGGCGAGAGACTGGAGCTCGACGCGCAGCACGCTCATGGCGATGGGCATGTAGCGCTGGGGAAGCCCGATCCTCACGTGTACGCGCCCAATCTTGGCGCGATTCTCGAAGTAGCTCTCGTCGTGCGGCCCCGAGCACAGCGTGCGGAGCCACCCGACCAGGGTGGCCTTGAGGCGCGCGAGCTGCGCCTCGTCCTGGATCACGGCGTGCGCGTCCTCGTGCTCGCGGATGCGCTCGTAGAAGAGGTCGACCACGTGCGCGAGGTGGGGCTCGGCGAGCGGGCCGAAGCCCGCGAGCGCGTCCGCGTCCGCCGGCGTGAAGCGCACGTAGCGCTTCAGCTCGTCGAACATCGTCTCTCTCTGCGGGCCGTGGTCGTGCGGCCGGTCGGTGGCTGTCGTCATTCGGAGGGCAGGGGCATCGAGCGCGTCCGGAGCAGGCTTGGGCGCGCCCCCCATACACGAAGCGTACCGTTTTGCATCGGTCCGGGTCGATCGGTCGGCACATGTCTTGCCCCTGTTGCGCCGGCCCGCTTCGGGGCGATGCTCGAAACCCTCTTCGTTCAAGGCGCAGCATGGCTCGCTCCGGGATCCTCGTCGTCGGGTTGGACACCTCGACCCGCAGCGCATCGGTGCTCGCTCACGCGGTCGAGCTGGCCACCGCGCTTCGGGCTCGCCTCGTGGTCGTCCGAGCGGTGGGGATACCGCCGGAGCTGCCCGTCGAGGCGCTCGGCATCGAGCCGGACGCGCTGCCCGGCACGCTCCTCGGCCTGGCCCGGCGCGCGCTCGACGAGGCCGTCGCCGGTGCGCCGACCGGGATCGTCGCGTCGGTCGAGACGGCGCTCGGGCCCGCTTGGCAGGTGATCTGCCACGCAGCGAGCGAGCGGGCGGCCGATTTCGTCGTCATCGGCGCCCACGGCCACACGCTCCTCATCGATCGCGTGCTCGGTACGACGGCCTCGCGCGTCGTGAGCCACGCGCCGTGCTCCGTGGTCGTCTGCCGCGAGCGGCAGAGCGACTGAGCGGCCGGGGCGGACGCCTCGGATCGCGAGGCGTCCGGCGCCCGTGCGCCACCCGGGGCCTGCTTCAGCGGCGGGTGTACGACGTCACGTGAGGCCGCACCTGCGGCGAACCGTGCACGCCGCACCAGAGCTCGTCGCCGCCGGTCTCGCGGCGGCGGGCGACGCAGGCCGGGCAAGGCGGCGTCGGCTGGGGGATGTGGGTGCCGCGCAGGCCGAGGTGGTCCTTGGGCCGGACCACGAGCACCGGGCAGCGCGCGAGGCGGATGACGCGCTCGGCGACGGAGCCGATCAGGAGGCGCTGCACACCGTGGCGTCCTTGCGTGCCGACGACGATGAGGTCCGCGTCGAGATCGGCCGCGAGCTGGACGAGCTGCTCGGCCGCCGATCCCAGCCGGAAGTGCGACACGAGCCGCGCGAAACGGGGCAATCCGTGATCCGCAGTGAACCGGTGCAGCCGCGCGACGACGTGCGCCTCGAGGCGGTCGAGGTTCGACACCGGGCTCGGCGGGTCGGCCTCCGGGGCCCACTCGCGCTCGAGGTGGGCGACGCGCGCGTGCGTCGCGAGGTCGAGCTCGACGTTGAGCACGTGGACCTCGGCGTGCTCCCGCGCGTGCGCCGCGTGGAACGCCTCATCGAGGGCCTCGTCGCTGGTCTCCGAGAAATCGGCGCCGACGACGATCGTGTAGTGGGCTTCCCGCGCGGCCGTCACGGCGTGCTCCGCCGCGCGACGCCGCGCTTCGGTGCGGGCTTGGCCGCACGCCTGGCGGCTGTCGCCTTCGCCGGGGCGGCCTTCTTGGAGGCGGTCCTCGTCGGCGCGGCCTTCGCGGGGGCGCGCTCCGCAACCGCCGGCGTCGGCGCCGCCGTGAGCTCGCCCTCGGCGTAGCGGGCGAGGGCGCGAAGAGCGTCCGTGACCGTGAAGACGCCGACGATCTTCTTGCCCTCCATCACGACCGCGGACCCGATCTTCTGTCCTGCCATCTCGCGCGCGACCTCGGCCAACGGCGCTGTCGGCGGGACCGCGTACGGCGTCGGCGACATCGCGTCCTCGACCGGCACGCGCTCGGCGTCGACGTCCTTGAGCGTCTCGGCCAGGTGCAGGTCGCGGTCGGAGATGACTCCGACGAGCTTGCCCCCATCGAGGACCGGGAGGTGGCGTATGCGGTGCTCTCGCATCAGCCGGTGGGCCGCGGCGAGCGACTGATCCCGGCCGATCGAGTGCGGGCTCGGCGTCATGAACTCGGCGATCGCGGGCGCAATGCGGCTCATGGCTGGCTCTCCCGGCGACGTTGCCCCGACCGCTCGGGGTACGCGACCGCACGGCAGCGCTGCAAGAGACCGGCCACCAGAGGTGCGCCGGGGCACGATGCCCCATTGGGTTGCGGCTGCAATCCATGCGCGCCGCCGGCAACCGCTGCGCGATTCGCGGTCGCGATCCGCGCCCGGGCGCGGCTCCGCGATGGCACGGCCTGCGCCTGATCGTCGGGCATGCGAGCGGAGCGTGTGGGGCCGAGCGCGGAGGACGTGCGGGCGCTCGTCGAGTCGGTCGTCGCGGGCGCGGTCGTGGTCGACGTGAAGGCGCTCGGCGCGGAGGAGGGCCCGCACGAGGGCGCCACGGACAAGGCGATCGGCTACGGCGTGCCGGTCGCGGTCGGCGCGCGCATGCCGGACGGGACGAGGCGGCGCTTCGTGCTCCACACGGCCGTCGCTGGCGATTTCGGGCACGAGCGGCGCTCCGATCGCGCAGCCGAGATGCTGCTCGCGTTCGACACGTTTCCGCGCGTGCCGGCCCACGTCGAGGCCGTGGACGTCGGGGCGCTCGTCGACGGCGGCTTCGTGTCGCTCGCGCGCGCCGGCGAGTTCTACCTGCTCACGAGCTTCGCGGAGGGGCGGCTCTACGCCGAGGACCTGCGCAGGGTCGCCGACGCGCGGCGGGCGGGCGACGACGACGTCGCTCGCGTCGTCGCGCTCGCACGCTACCTCGTCGCGCTGCACGCCGAGCGCCGCACGGGCGCGAGCACCTACGTCCGTGCGATCCGCGACCTCGTCGGGCACGGCGAGGGGATCTACGGTCTCGTCGACGGCTACCCGGCCGACGTGCCCGGCGCGCCGCCCGCGCGGCTCGAGGCGATCGAGCGTCGCGCGGCGGCCTATCGCTGGCGCCTGCGCGGCCGGGAGGGCCGGCTCTGCCGCACGCACGGCGATTTTCACCCGTGGAACCTCGTCTTCGGTGAGGGCGACGTGATCGCGCTGCTCGACGCGAGCCGCGGCTCCGAGGGGGACGCGGCCGACGACGTGACGTGCCTCGCGGTGAACTTCCCGTTCTTCGCGCTCGGGGCCGACGGCGCGTGGCAAGGCGCGCTGCGCGGACTGTGGACGCGCTTCTGGGACGAGTACCTTGCGGGCAGCGGCGACCGCGAGCTGCTCGAGGTCGCGCCGCCTTTCCTCGCGTGGCGCGCGCTGGTGCTGGCGAACCCGCGCTGGTACCCGGCCGTCGATCCGGGCGCGCGCGACCGGCTGCTCTCGTTCGTCGAGCGCGCGCTCGACCGGGGCCGGCTCGATCTCGATGACGTCGAGGCGCTGTTCCGGTGAGCGGCGTCGTGATCTGGGTCACCGGGCGCCCTTCGGCCGGCAAGTCGACGCTCGCGGGTCGCGTCCGCGCGGCGCTCGACGCTCGAGGGCGCCCGTCGTGCGTGCTCGATGGCGACGCGGTGCGCGCGGCGATGGTCCCGGCCCCCGGCTACGACGAGGCCGCGCGCGCTGGGTTCTACGCGACGCTCGCGCGGCTCGCGGCGCTGATCGCCTCGCAGGGGCTCGTCGTGATCGTCGCCGCGACGGCCAGCCGGCGGGCGTTCCGCGACGAGGCGCGCGCGCTCGCGCCGCGGTTCGTCGAGGTCTTCGTCGACGTGCCCGCCTCCGCGTGCGTCGCCCGCGACGCGAAGGGCCTCTACGCGGCCGAGCGCGAGGGGCGCGCGCACGATCTGCCCGGGGCGGACGCCATCTACGAAGGCCCGACGAGGCCCGACGTGGTGGCGTCGGGAGGCCTCGACGAGGCCGCGGTCCACGCGGTCCTCGCGCAGCTCGACGAATCCGCGCCTCGAGCGTGACCCTCCGCTGCGGGCGGGCGCCGCGGTCGCGCTCGCCTTTCGCGGCGCCGCGCGACGGTGCAGGATGGTCGCGTGACCTCCCCCGAGCTGCCCGGCGCGCCGAACGTGTACGCGGCGGTCGACCTCGGGCTCCACCGGCTCGCGCTGCTGCGCGACGGCGAGCAGGCGTTCCCCGCGATGCTCGAGGCGATCGGCCGCGCGCGATCGACCGTCTGTCTCGAGACGTACATCCTGCGCGACGACGGCGTCGGTCATCGCTTCGCCGAGGCGCTCGCCGAACGGGCGCGGGCCGGCGTCGAGGTGAACCTGCTCTTCGACGCCTGGGGATCGTCGGTCTCCGCGCGCTTCGTCGATCGGCTCCGCGAGGCCGGGGTGCGGGTGCTGCCCTATCGCCCGATCTCGCTCTTCGGCCCGAGGTCCGAGCGGCTCGTCGCGCGCCTGGGCCGTCGCGACCACAAGAAGTCGCTCGTCGTCGACCACGCCGTCGCCTTCACGGGCGGCATCAACCTCTGCGACGAGCACGCGCCCGTGCACCAGGGCGGCGCCGCCTGGCGCGACACGCACCTCTGCATCGAGGGGCCCGCGGCGTTCGAGCTCCAGTACTTCTTCCTGCGCACGTGGCGCAGGGAAGGCGGAGCCCCGCTCGACGAGGCGCGGTACGCGCACGAGGGGCGGCGGCCGGACGGGCGCGTGCACATCCTGTCGAGCGATCTGCGCCGCGGCCGCTTGAGCATCCGGCGCGCGTACCGCGTCGCGATCCGGGGGGCGCGCCGGAGCATCGCGATCACCAACGCGTACTTCCTGCCCACGCTGCCGGTCCTGCGGGCGCTCACCTCCGCCGCGCGCCGGGGCGTGGACGTGCGCGTGATCGTCCCGGGGCAGAGCGACGTCCTCGCGGTGCGGCTCGCGTCGCGATCGATCTACGGCCGGCTGCTCCGCGCGGGCGTGCGCATCTTCGAGTACGGCGGTCGGGTGCTGCACGCGAAGACGGCGACCATCGACGGGCACTGGGCCACGGTGGGCTCGTCGAACCTCGACAGCCTGTCCTTGCGGAGGAACCTCGAGGCGAACGCGATCGTCGAGGACGACCGCTTCGCGGCGGCGCTCGAGGCGATGTTCGAGGAGGACCTCCGGAGCTCCGTCGAGGTCACGGCCGCGGCCTGGCAGGGGCGCGGTCCGATCGAGCGAGTCGGGTCGTGGCTCGCCTACCTCGCCAAGGACTACCTCTGACCGCCGCGCGCCCCGCGTCGGTCGCACCGCCGCCCCGCGCGCGTGCTAGGAGGCCCCGATGCGCACCCCGTCGCGTCGCTCCTTCGGGCCCGTCTCGCTCGCCACGTTCGTCGCGCTGACCGCCGCGTGCGGGCCGCGATCGCCCGCCGCCGCCCCGGCCGGGCTCGACGCGGCCCGCCCCGGAGGCGGCGCCCCGCGCGTCGCCGCGGATGCGGGTGACCCCGGCCCGATCCCGGTCACCGCGGCGGATCCGCAGTCCGGTGACGCCGACGCGCGCGTGACGATCGTGGCGTTCGGCGACTTCGAGTGTCGGTATTGCTCGCGCGGCGCCGCGACGATGCGCGAGCTCGGGCGCACCTACGGGCCGTCGCAGCTGCGTATCGTGTGGAAAAACGACCCGCTCAGCTTCCACGCCCGCGCGCGCCCCGCTGCCGAGGCCGCGATGGCAGCCTTCCAGCTGCGCGGAAACGCCGGGTTCTGGGCGATCCACGACACGCTCTTCGGGGTCGGCGGCGCCGATCCGGACGCGGCCGACGCCGCGCTCGCGCGCGCGGGCGTGGCGAAGGACGATCTCGCCCGCGCCCTCTCGAGCGGCAAGCCGCAGAGCAAGGTCGACGACGACCTCGCGCTCGTCGCGAAGCTCGGCGTCACCGGGACGCCGGCCTACTTCATCAACGGCGTCGCGGTGCACGGCGCGCAGCCCGCGCCGGCGTTCGTCGAGATCATCGACCGCGAGCTCGCCGAGGCGAACGCGCTCGTGAAGGGCGGCATGCCGCCGGCGCGCGTGTACGCCTACCGCACCGCGAAGAACCTCGCCGCCGTGCCCGCGCCGACGGCCGACGCCGAGGACGCCGACGAGGAGGACCGCACGCCGCGGCGCGTGCCCGTCGGCAGCTCGCCCGCGCGCGGCCCCGCGTCCGCGCTCGTCACGCTGGTCGAGTTCAGCGACTTCCAGTGCCCGTTCTGCGCGCGCGTCGAGCCCACTCTGCGCACGCTGTCCGCGGAGTACGGCGACAAGCTCCGCGTCGTCTGGAAGAACGCTCCGCTCCCGTTCCACAAGCGCGCCGAGCCCGCCGCCGAGCTCGCGCTCGCGGCCCGCGCGCAGAAGGGCGACGCCGGCTTCTGGCAGGTGCACGGCCTGCTCTTCGAGGCGCCTTCGCTGGAGGACGCCGACCTCTCCGCGGTGGCGCAGCGCGCCGGGCTCGACGTCGCGGCCGCCATGCGCGCCGTCGCGAAGCACGAGCACCTGGCGGCCATCGAGGCCGACTCCGACCTGGCGGACGACGTCGCAGCGGACGGCACGCCCCACTTCTTCGTCAACGGTCGGCGTCTCGTCGGCGCGCAGCCCATCGAGCGGTTCCGCGCCCTCATCGACGCCGAGCTCGTGCGTGCCGAGGCCCTCGAGCGCAGCGGCACCCCGCGCGCGGCGATCTACGACGAGCTGCAGAAGGCCGCCGCCGCGCCCGCTCCGCCGCCGAAGGTCGCGGTGCCCGCGCCCGCGAAGGACGACCGCGCCAAGGGGCCGGCGACGGCCAGGGTGACGATCCACGAGTTCGGCGACTTCGCGTGCGCGTACACCAAGCGTGCGGCGCCGACGCTCGACGAGGTCGTCAAGGCGTTCCCGGGCCAGGTCCGCGTCGTGTGGCACGACCTGCCGCTGCCCATGCACGAGGACGCGCGGCCAGCCGCCGTCGCCGGGCTCGAGGCCGCGAAGCAGAAGGGCGCCGCCGGGTTCTGGCGCCTGCACGACGCGATCTTCGCCCTCGATGGGGCGCTCGACCGATCCGTCCTCGAGGCCGCGGGGGCGAAGGCGGCGCTCGACCCGGTGCGGCTCCGTGCCGCGCTCGATGGCCACGGCCACGATGCCGCGCTGGCGGCCGACGCGCGCGCCGCGGAAGCGTCCGGCGTGCACGCGACGCCGGTGTTCGTCATCGAGGGCTACCTGCTCGAAGGAGCGCAGCCGCTCTCGCGCTTCAAGAAGATCGTGCGCCGCGCGCTCGCCGAGGGGAAGCCGCGCCCGGGTCGCTGAGCGGCCGTCGCCGCTACTCGGTCTCCTTGTCGATGAAGACGTGGGTCGCCATCGTCAACGCGCCCGTCGTGAGGTTGATCGTCCCGCCGCGAGCGAACGTCGACTTGAGCCCGTCGCCGTCGAGGTCGCCCAGCGCCGCCGCCTCGAAGCTGTTCGCGGTGAGCACCGGCGCGCCGGGCATGCCCGCCGTCACGTAGCCGGCCCCCTTGTTGTACTGGTACTGGTAGTAGATCGGCTGCGCCGTGGCGAAGCGCAGGCATCTCCAGCCGGTCACCGGCGAGCCGGTCTCGAAGTCGGAGCCCGTCGTGGTGTTGGGCTGGTACTTCCTCCCGGCGACCTGGGTGACGGCCGCCGGAACGGGGAGCGCCGCCTCGCACAGCACGTTCGACGCGGCCGACGAGTTCGACCCTTCGCCGACGATCTGCGAGGCCGCTCGCTCTCCCTCGTAGGCCAGCGCGGCCGCGCGCGAGACGCTGCCGACCACGAGCTTGGCCTCGGAAGCGTTCGCTACGTGCATGTACTTCGAAATCCCGAACGTGGCGATGGCGGCGAGGACGCCGATGATCGACACGGTGATCATCAGCTCCACCAACGTGAAGCCGCGACTGAAGGCTCTCGTGCGCATGCGGTCTCCCTCGACTGTTACGGTGGCACTAAAGCACGTCTCGTGCCGGCGTGGTGGTGCCCGATTCACCCTTTTTCACCGTACAGGCGAACGGGGAGCCCGAGAAGGTGCCAAATAGCGTCACTTCACCGGTGAGCGGGTGACGGTTCTCGGCCGGCGCGGACCGCCGCTGGAACGAACGATCGGCGCCCGGCGAGCCGGGGTCACGGTGGCGCTTCGTTCACGATGGCGACGGCGTCGAGGTCGAAGCCCGCGGTGTCCGAGGCCCCGACCTTCGAGGCGTCGGTGACGCGGACGAACCGGGCGCGCGGGAGGCCGACGTCGGCGAGATCGAACGCCTCGCCGCCGGCGACGACGGGGTCGAACGGCGAGACGCCATCGTCCGGGCTCGAGAGGACGGCGTGCCACCCCGCGCAGCCCTCGAAAGGGTAGGCGTCCTTCGAGCAGGGGAAGGACCGCCAGCTCGTTCCGTCCTCGCTGACGGCGACCTCGCCGAGCTCCTTCCAGGGGCGCGTGGGGTCTCCCTCGGGGTGATCGGCAGTGCGCACGTAATAGAAGGCGTTTTCGAACACGAGGAAGTCCGGCCCCGGGCCGTCGACGATCGCGCCGCCGCCGAAGCCGAGCGCGATGCTCCCTCCTTTGCCGAGCGAGAGGACGTCGAGGCTGCCCGCGCGCGCGCCGCCGCCGCGGGGAGGCCCGAAGACGACGTCGGGGTAGCTGCTCGCGCCGAAGCCCGCGCCGGGCCCGAGATCGAGCGAGAGCACGCACGAGGCGGTGCGCGTGGCCGGCGCGGCCGGGTTGCAGGCGACGTCGTCAGCGAGGTCGATCGGGTCGACGCCGCCGGGGTCGCCGCACCCGGTCGCGGCGGCGACGGCGCCCGCGGCGAGGATGCGGCAAAGCGGGCGGATCATGCCGTGCTCAACTACCAGCGAGGGCCGGCGAGCGGAAGGGCGTCGCGCGGAGCGGCGCCCACCGTCCGTCGGGCGACGGGCGCGCGAGGCGCGGGGGGTGCTAAAGGGAGCGCGTGCTGCGCCGACCGCCCTTCGAGCGCATCTCGTCGTCCGCCGCGGATCGCGCGCGACGGCTGCTCGGTCGCGCCTTCGGTCCGTCGAAGCTCCTCGTCGGCGCCGAGGCCTGCGCGGCCCATGGCGGCGACGAGTCCGACGCCGACCCGGTCGCGCCCGACGCGGTCGTGCTCGCGTCGAGCGCCGACGACGTGGCCCTCGCGCTGGCCGTCGCCGCCGAGGCCGAGGTGCCGATCACGCCGCGGGGCGCCGGGACCGGGAAGTCGGGCGGGTGCGTCCCGGTGGCCGGCGGGATCGTGCTGTCGACCCTCGGCCTGCGATCGATCGTGGAGATCGACCGGGAGGAGCTGATCGCCGTCGTCGAGGCCGGCGTCGTGCTGGCCGACCTCCACGCCGCGGTCGAGGCCGAGGGGCTGTTCTACCCGCCCGACCCGAGCTCGCTAGCGTCCTGCGCCCTCGGGGGGAACGTCGCGGAGAACGCGGGCGGCCCCCGCGCCTTCAAATACGGCGTCACGCGCGACTACGTGCGCGGGCTCGAGGTCGTCACGATGGGCGGCGCGCGCCTCGTCACGGGGCGCCGCACGCAGAAGGGCGTCACCGGCTACGACGTGACCGCGCTGCTCGTCGGCAGCGAGGGCACGCTCGCGGTGACCACGCGCGCGACGCTCCGGCTCGTGCCGAAGCCGCCGGCGGTCGCGACGCTGCTCGCGCTGTTCGCCGACGTGCGCGCGTCCGGGCGCGCGGTCTCGGCCATCATCGCGGCGGGCCTCGTCCCGCGCTGCCTCGAGCTGTTCGACGCCGGGACGCTCGAGGCCGTGCGCGGGCGCGGGCTGCCGTTCGATCCGCGCGCGGGCGCGATGTTGCTCCTCGAGGTCGACGGCGACCCTGCCGGCTGCGAGGTCGCGCTCGAGCATGTCGGCGGCGTGTGCGCCGACGCGGGCGCCATCGAGGTGCTCTGCGCGCAGGACGCCGCGCAGCGCGACCGGCTGTGGGACGCGCGCCGGCAGCTCTCGCACGCGACGCGCGCGATGGCGCGGCACAAGATCTCGGAGGACGTCGTCGTGCCGCGCACGCGCGTCGCGGACCTGCTGGCCGAGGTCGAGGCGATCGCGGCCGCCACGGGGGTGCGGATGCTCACGTACGGCCACGCGGGCGACGGCAACCTGCACGTGAACCTGCTGTGGGACGACCCCGACGACGCGGCGCGCGTCGAGCAGGCGCTCGAGCGGCTGTTCCGCGCGGTCGTCGTGATGCGCGGCACGCTCTCGGGCGAGCACGGCATCGGCGTCACGAAGGCGGAGTTCCTTCCGCTCGAGCAGGGCGACGAGCTGATCGATCTCCAGCGGCGGCTCAAGGCCGTCTTCGACCCGAAGGGCCTCTTGAACCCGCACAAGATCTTCCCGCGCCGCGCCCACGGGTCGTGCTGATGCGCGTCCTCGGCATCGACCCCGGAACGCGCCACCTCGGCTGGGGCGTGCTCGACCGCGAGGGCACGCGCATCGCGCACGTGGCCCACGGGGTCATCCACACCAACCTCGACGGAACGCTCGCCGAGCGGCTCGTCGAGATCGACACCGCGCTCCAGCAGGTCGTGGCCGATCACGCGCCGGACGTGGCGGCCGTCGAGGGCCTGTTCTTCGCGAAGGACGCGCAGGCCGCGGCGAAGCTCGGCCACGCGCGCGGGGTCATCCTGCTGCGCCTCGCGCGCGCCGGCCTCCCGATCCACGAGTATGCGCCCGCGCTCGTGAAGCGCACGGTCACCGGCCGCGGGGCCGCCGAGAAATCCCAGGTCGCGCTCGTCGTGACGGCCGTGCTGAGGCTCGCCGCGCCGCCGCCCGCCGACGCGGCCGACGCGCTGGCGATCGCGCTCGCGCACCTCTCGGTGGCGAGCTTCGCGGCCGCGATCGCGGGCAAGGTCCCCCCGCGCGGCCCTCCCCCGGCGCTCGCCGCGGCCCGCCGTGCGCGACCTCCGCGCTGACGGGGCTGCTCGTGCGCAGGGCGCGGCTCGCCGGTGTGCTATGACCCGTGCATCGAACGGGCGCGTCGGGCGTCCAATGGCAGAGATGACCATGGCCACCTCCTTCCCCAGTCCCACTCGCCTCGCTCGTCGCCTCTGGCTCGGCGCCGCCCTCGCGCTCGCCGTCGCCACGCTGTCGCCCGCGCCCGCGCTGGCCGACGGCCCCGCCGACGACCTCGGCCGCAAGGTGCAGTCGTTCTACGACTCGACCTCGACGTTCCAGGCGAAGTTCACGCAGACCTACACGATCAAGATCCAGAACGTGAAGAAGGTCTCGACCGGGACGGTGGCGTTCGAGAAGCCCGGCAAGATGAGCTTTCGATACGACGCGCCGAACGGCAACCGCGTCGTGTCCGACGGCAAGACCATCCGGGTCTACGAGAAGGAGAACGACCAGGTCTTCGAGTCGCCCGTGAAGGGCTCGCAGTACCCTGCGGCGCTCGCGTTCCTCATGGGCAAGGGCCAGCTCCTCAAGGACTTCACGCTCCGCGTGCTCGACGCGGCCGACATGAAGTTCGAGGGCGGCTACGTCCTGGAGGCCACGCCGAAGGACGCCACTCCGGCCTACCAGAAGATGCTGCTCTACGTGGACTCGGAGACCAACCAGGTGCGCCGCGCCCTCATCCTCGACGCGCAGGGCAACAAGAACCGCTTCGACTTCGCGGCGCCGATCGTGAACAAGCCCACCGAAAAGGGCGAGTTCGACTTCAAGGCTCCGCCCGGCACGCGCGTCGTCAAGAACTGACGGCGCCTCTTCGCGCTTGCCTCGTCGCACGGGCCTCGCGCGCGTGCCGCGTGTGGCTGGCACCCTGTGATATGCAGGGCGGATGCAGACGCGCGAGCACTCGAGCCCGGCGGCACCGCTCTGGGGCCTGCGATGAGCAACTACGGTCCTCCCGGCGGGGGTGGCTCCGGGGGGCCGCCGCAGCCCGGCCACGGACAGCCGCAGGCGCCGCAGCAGCCGGGCTGGGGGCAGCCGCAGCAGGCGCCGCAGCAGCCGGGCTGGGGGCAGCCGCAGCAGGCGCCGCAGCAGCCGGGCTGGGGGCAGCCGCAGCAGCCGGGCTGGGGGCAGCCGCAGCAGCAGGGCTGGGGGCAGCCGCAGCAGCAGGCGCCGCAGCAGGGCTATGGCGCGCCGCAGCAGCAAGCGCCGCAGCAGGGCTATGGTCCGCCGCAGCCGCAGGCGCCGCAGCACGGCTATGGTCCGCCGCAGCAGCAGGGGTGGGGCCAGCCGCAGCCCGTCGCCCGGACGCAGCCGCAGGTGCCCATGGGCCTTCCGATGCCGGGGCAGGGCTTTGGTCCGGCCTACGCAGTCGGGCCCGTCGCTCCGCTCGACGCGCCCGACCCCGACCGCAAATTCCGCATGGTCGGGCTCACGCTCTGGATCGTCGGCATGGTCGCGGGCATCGGGCTCAACGTCTCGTTCAAGTTCCTCGAGCTCTTCACGGCGCGGAACCCGGGCGCGGCGATCGCGAACCTCCTGCTCGGCCTCCTCTTCGCGCTGCCGCCGCTCGTCGTCTACCTGTTCGTCCCGGCGATCATCGACCGCTACGACCCGGAGCCCTGGTGGTGCCTTCTGATGGCGTTCCTCTGGGGCGCCTTCACCGCGACGGGGTTCGCGGCGCTCATCAACACCGCCGTCCACGTCGTGGGCGCCAGCCTGTTCGGCAGCAGCGCGGGTGAGTTCCTCACCGCGGTCGTCAGCGCGCCGCTCGCGGAGGAGTTCTGGAAGGGCCTCGCCGTGCTCGGGTTCTTCTACTTCCTGCGGCGCGAGTTCGACGGCGTCGTCGACGGCATCATCTACGCGACGTTCGCGGCGCTCGGCTTCGCCGCGATCGAGAACGTCGACTACTACGCGCGGGCCGCCGCGGCCGACCGGCTCGGCCCGACGTTCATCATCCGCGGCATCCTCGCGCCGTGGGGGCACCCGCTCTACACGTCGATGACCGGCATCGGCTTCGGCATCGCCCGCGAGTCGAGCAACACGGCCGTCCGCTGGCTCGCGCCGGTCGGGTTCTACTTCGTGGGCGTGTTCCTCCACGCGACGTGGAACTTCGTCGCAGGGCTCGGTACGGGCTTCTTCTTCCTGTCGCTCATCGTCTGGTTCCTCTTCGTCGCCGCGTTCTTCGTCATCGTGATCGTGCTCGTCCTTCGCAAGGGGCGCGTCATCCGCGACAACCTCCGCGACGAGGTGCTCATCGGCAACATGTCGCAGGAGGAGCTCGACCTCGTGTGCTCGCCGGTGGGGCGCCTGAAGGCCCGCTTCTCGTGGCGCGGGGCCACGGGCGTGCAGTTCATCCGCGCTGCCGCGCGCCTCGCGCTGAGCAAGTGGCACACGGCTCGCGCCATGAAGGGGCAGAAGCACACCATCAGCGCCGACTTCATCGTGCCGCTCCGGCAGGAGCTCGCGAAGCTCCGTCAGGAGATGAACGCGCGGGCGCAGCGCGCTTGAACGCGGCCGGCGCGGACCCCGACGCGGCCGAGTCCGTCGCCCCGTCGACGATCTCCGGCTCGCTCACGCCCGTCGAGCGCCGGCGGCAGTGGGTCGGCGTCGCGCTCTGGGCGGGGGCGATCGCGATCGGCGCGGCGCTCGGCGTGCTCTTCACGTTCCTCGAGGTGCAGAGCGCGGCGCAGCCGGCGCGCGAGCTGTCGGCGCTCGCGACCGGGGCGTCGCTCGCGCTGCCGTCGCTCGGCGTCTACCTGCTCGTCCCGCTCGTCATCGACCGCTTCGATCCCGAGCCGTGGTGGTGTCTCGCGATGGCGTTCCTCTGGGGCGCCGTGGCGGCGACCGGCCTCGCCGGCGCGGCGAACGCCGGCGTCGAGGCGGCGCTGCGGCCGGCCCTCGGCGCGGCGACGGCCGACCTCGTCACCAAGGTCGTCGCGGCACCGCTCGTCGAGGAGGCCGTGAAGGGCGCGGTCGTCCTCGGCTTCTTCCACTTCCTGCGGCGCGAGTTCGACGGCGTCGTCGACGGCATCATCTACGCGACGTTCTGCGCGCTCGGCTTCGCCGCCGTCGAGAACGTCTTCTACTACGCGAACGCCGCCCTGCGCGGCGACGAGACCCTGCAGCGCCTCGTGCTCCTGCGCGGCTTCCTCGCGCCGTGGGGGCACCCGCTCTACACCTCGATGGTCGGTATCGGCGTCGGCGTCGCGCGCGAGTCGACCCGTCGCTGGGTGAAGGTCGCCGCCCCCATCGGCGGCTTCGTCGCGGGTGCGGCGCTGCATTCGGCCTGGAACGCGGTGCCGGTCGTCCTCGGGATGGCCGCGGGGATCGGGCCGGACCGCGCAGCGCGCATCTTCACCGGGACGCTGGGCCTGTGGGCGGCGTTCGTCGCCGCGTTCGTGCTGCTCGTGATCGCGCTCGTCGTGCGCAAGGGGCGCATCATCCGCACGTACCTCGAGGACGAGGTGCTGTTCGGTACGCTCACCGCGGAGGAGCTCCGCCTGGCCAGCTCGCCCGTCGGCGGGCTCCGCGCGCGGCTCTCGTGGCGCGGACGCGGCGGGGCGACGCTCGTCCACCTCGCGGCGCGGCTCGCGCTCAGCAAGTGGCACACGGCCCGGGCGGGGCGTTTGCGGCGCGGGACGGTCAGCTCCGACCGGATCGCCCCGCTGCGGCGAGCGCTCGCGCGGGTGCGCGCCGACCTCGCCGCGCGCGCGCCGGGCTGAACGAACGACCGCCCGGGCGCGTCGTGCGCGGGAAAGCGCGTGGACGTGGGCCCTGCGCCCGGTAGCATGCGAGCCCCGCGGCGATGCGCGCCGACGGCGCCTGCGCGTTGCCCCCTCGAGGAGGACCATGCCCACCATCGCCCGCTCTCTCGCCCCGTCGATCGCGATCGTCGCCGCGCTGTCGTCCCTCGCGATCGCCGCGTGCTCGAGCAGCGAGGACGCGCCCGCGATCGCCGCCTCGACCACCACCGCGACCGGAACGACGACGGGCGCTGGTGGCGCCGGAGGCGGCGCCACGGGGCAGGGCGGCGTTGGCGGCGCGACCGGACCGGGGGGCTCGGGCGGTCAGGGTGGCGCGACCGGTGGCCAGGGCGGCGCGCTGCCGCTACCCGCGCTCGCCGATCTCGAGAAGAACAAGATCAACGTCCTCAAGCCGGGCGGCAAGACCGTCTGCTCGCGCGGCGGCGAGTACTCCTTCTTCGTGGTCCCCGGCGACCCGAAGAAGATCATCGTCGAGTTCGAGGGCGGCGGCGCCTGCTGGAACGACCTGACGTGCTCCCTCTCGGGATCGATCTTCAAGGAGACCGTGCAGGAGCCCGGCTTCAAGGACGACGTCAGCAAGGCCCCGGGCTTCTACAACCACGCGAACCCGGCGCACCCGATGGCGGACTGGACGCACGTCTACATCCCGTATTGCACTGGCGACATCCACTGGGGCGACAGCGACACGACCTACGGCACCGGCGCCGATGCGTTCGTCATTCACCACAAGGGCGCGGTCAACGTGCGCGCCGCGCTCGACTGGGCCTACGCGCAGGTCGCCGCACCGGACAAGGTCTTCGTCACCGGCTGCAGCGCGGGCGGCTACGGCAGCATCTGGTGGGCGCCGCAGATCCAGAAGCACTGGGACAAGGCCAAGGTCTACCACTTCGCCGACAGCGCGGCGGGGGTCATAACGAAGAACTTCTTCGCCGAGAGCTTCCCCGCGTGGAAGGCCGACACGAGCTTTCCGTCGTTCGTCGGTGACTACAAGGGCGCGACCTCGCTGCCCGCGCTCTACAACATGATCGCCGCGTTCTACCCGGCGAATTTGTACTCGCAGTACAACACCCGCCTCGACGAAAACCAGACGTTTTACTTCAACGCGATGGGCGGCGGCGGAGCCGAGGACTGGTCCCTCGAGATGAAGGCCAACGTGAAGGCCGTCGAGGACGCCTCGCCGAGCTTCCGCGCGTTCCTGCCGGAGGGCCAGCAGCACTGCATCCTGCCCTACGACAACTTCTACACGGTCGAGGCCGGCGGGAAGAAGCTCGTCGACTGGCTCGCCGACGTCGTCGCCGACAAGCCCGTCGCGAACCAGTCGTGCGACGGCTGCGCGCCCTGACCTCCGCACCACCGAATGGCTCCCGCTCCCATCGGCCTGCTCGCGGTCGCCGCGGTCGTCTACGCCGCGGCCTTCGTCGCCGCGGCGGCCGGCGCGCGCGTGGCGCGGCACCTCCTCGCCGCAGCGGTGACGCTGCACCTCTGCGCGACCTTCGAGCGCGGCCTGCTGATCGGCTACGTCCCGCTCACCAACAAGCTCGAGTCGTTCTCCGCGGCGGCCCTGGCGACGGCCGTCGTCGCGCTCCTCGCGTGGAGGCCCGACCGCGCGTACTCGTTGCCGATGATCGGCGTGGTGATCGGCGAGCTCGCCGCGGCCACCTCGTTCTCGCGCGCGATCACCCAGCCACCGCCGCTGCTCCGCACGATCTGGTACCCGTTGCACGTGCCGCTGTCGTTCGTCGCGTACGGCCTCTGGGCCGCGGGCGCGGCGGCGTCGCTCGTGTGGCTGACGGGGGGGCGACGCGACGAGTGGCTGCGGCTCGTCGACAAGCTCTCGCTGCAGGGCCTCGCCGTGTGGTCGGTGGCGATGATCTGCGGGTCGGTCTGGGGCGTTTTCGCGTGGGGCGCGTACTTCCTCTGGGATCCGAAGGTGATCTGGTCGGTCATCCTCTGGTTCCACTACGCGACCTTCGTCCACCTCCGGCTCGCGCCGTCGCTGGTCACGCGCCCGTGGACGCGCCCCGTGTTCGCGATCGCGGGCTTCGGCCTCGTCTTCGTCGCGTTCGTCGGCACCTCGTTCTTCTTCGGCAGGTCGACCCATGCCTTCTGACGACCCCGTCGCGACCCCCGAGGTCGGCGGCCGAGGCCTCGCCTATTGGCTGCGATCGCAGGAGCTCGGCCTCGCTTGCGGCCTCGCGACCGTGGCGCTGCTCGCCGTGGGATCGGTCGTCCTGCCCGCCACGGCGGACGGCGCGTCCAAGGGGATCGCGCTCGACGACGTGCGCCCGTTCTTCGATCGGCCCTCGTCGACCCACGCGTGGTTCTACGGGCTCGTCGCGGTCCTCGCGGCGTACGCGCTGAACACGGCGCTCGCGACCTGGCACTCCGTGACGCGGCGGTGGCGCGCCGGCGTGCGCGCGCCGACCGCGTACGCGCCGGCCCTCTTCCACCTCGCGTTCCTCGTCGCGCTCCTCGCGCACGCCGTCGGCGGCTTCTACGGGCGCGAGGACGGCCGCTTCGTCGTCGGGCCGGACCTGGTGAGCCTGCCGGACGGTCGGCGCGTGCGCACCCTCTCGCTTGCGATCGACGCGCTCCCGAGCGGCATGCCGAAGACCGTGCAGGCCGAGCTCGAGATCACGACGCCGGCCGGGGCCGCGACGCGCGTCACCGTCGGCTACAACGATCCCGCGTCGACGGGCCTCGGGAGCGACCTCTTGATCTTGCAGGACCAGGCGCTCCTGCCGATGGGCGGCGGCCCGCCGAAGCCGGTCGTGGTGCTGCGCGCGCGCCACTCGCCGGGCAACCCGCTCGCGCTCCTCGCGGCCGTGCTGATGGCCGCGGGCGTCGCGCTGCTGGGGCGTCGCCTGGTCTGATCGCGCCGCGCGGAACTCGCGCGCCCGCACGGTGTCACTCGGTCCGAACCCGACGAGGCCCCCATGCGCCGTTTCCCCCGTACGCCTCCCGCCGTCGCGATCGCGCGCGTGATCGTCGCCGCGAGCGCCGTGCTGCTCGCGAGCTGCCACGTCGGCGTGCCCGCCGATCCGCCCGCGGTGCCCGCCGCGACGCCGCCACCGAAGCCGCGCGTCCTCTCGGTCGCGGGGTCGCCGCCGACGTTCGCGTTCCCCCTTCGCGCCACGAAAGAGCGCTCCCCGGAGGAGCCTCCGCTGAGCCTCACGGCCTCCGACGGCAGCGGCCTGCGCCTCGTCGAGCTCGCCGCCAGCTCGGTCCTCGAGGAGCCGCTCGCGCTCACCGAGCTTCGGCTCACGTTCGACAACCCCGAGGATCGCACGCGCGAGGGGACGTTTTCGATCACGCTGCCCGAGGGCGCCGCCGTGGCGCGCTTCGCGATGAAGATCGCCGGCGCCTGGCAGGAGGGCGAGTTCGTCGAGCAGAAGATCGCGCGCGAGGCATACGAGGATTTCCTCCACCGCCGGCAGGACCCCGCGCTGCTCGAGCAGGCGGCGGGCAACCAGTTCTCGGCGCGCGTGTTCCCGATCCCTCCGCGCGGTCGCAAGGAGCTCGTGATCACCTACGCCGAGGAGCTGCGCCCCGGGCGCGGCTTCGTGCTGCCGCTGCGCGGGCTGCCCGAGATCGGGCGCCTCTCGGTCACGGTCTCGAGGGAGGGGGATCCCAAGCCGATCGTCGTCGTGTCGGAGGATCACCACGTGCCGAAGGACGACGTGCGCGTCGAGGCCGCGCCCTCGTCGGCGGGCCGCGCGCTGCGCAATGGCACGCTGGTCGTGGCCCGGGTCGATCCCGTGACCACGCCGGAGCCCGACCCGCTCGGGCCGACGCTGATCCTCGCGGACACGAGCGCGTCGCGCGCGCTCGGTCACGAGGCGACGGTCGCGACCGTGGCCCGGATCGCGCGGGCGATCGTGGAGGCGGCGGGGCCGCGGGCGCCGCTCTCGGTCGCGTGCTTCGACCAGGAGGTCGTGGCGATCTTCGACGGCGAGGCCGGGGCGTTCGGCGCCGGCGAGCTCGGCGCGATGCGCGCACGCGAGGCGCTCGGCGCGTCCGACCTGGGAAGGGCGCTCGCGTTCGCCGAGGAGAAAGCGCGCGATCGAGGGCTCCGCCGGGTCGTGCTGGTCGGCGACGGCGTCGTGACCGCGGGGGCGACCGATCCCTCGGCGCTGCGCGCGGCCGCGGCACGGCTCGGAGCGGCGGGGGTCGAGCGCGTCGACGCGATCGTCGACGGCGGGATCCGCGACGAGGGCGCGCTTCGGTCCCTCGTGACGGCGGGCCTCGCCCGGGGCGGCGTGGTCGTCGACGCCTCGGCCGACGACGCGACGCTCGCGCGCAGGCTCGGCCAGGCCACGCGGTCGGGCGTGCCGGTCGTCGTCGAGGACGCGACCTGGTCCTGGCCCGATCGCCTCGACGGGCTGCAGGCCGGCGATCAGCCGCTGGTCTACGCCCACGTGCGCGAGGGCGCGCCGCTGCGCGTCTCGATCGGCGGCGTGCGACAGGCGTTTACGGAGGCCCCCGCGGCGCGGCCGCTGCTCGAGCGCGCGGTGGCGCGCGCGAAGATCGCGAGCCTCGTCGCGAGCGAGGCGGGCGAGGCCGGCCGAGACGACGTGCGCCGGCAGGTCGTCGCGATCTCGACGCGCTATCGCGTGCAGAGCCCGTACACGAGCCTGCTCGTGCTGGAGACCGACCGGGACTACGACCGCTTCGGGATCGCTCGCGGCGCGGCGCCGGAGCTCCTCGGCGTCGAACACGGCCGCGTCGCGCTCCTGCGGCGCGCCGCCCCCCCGCGGGCGGCCGCGGTCGCCC
>CAIVJW010000305.1 GCA_903906315.1 uncultured delta proteobacterium
GCCCTGCGCGCCGCCGCCCTGACCGCCCGCGCCGCCCTGACCGCCCGCGCCGCCCTGGCCGCCGCCGCCCTCGTCGTGCGCACCGCCGCCGCCGCTATGGTTGCCGCCCATACCCGCGCCGCCCTGGCCGTTGGCGCCGCCGGCGCCAGTCCCGACGCTCGTCGTCGACGTCGTCCCGGCTCCGCCGCAGGCCCCATCGACACACTTCGTGGACGTGTCGGTCCCGAGCACGGCGTCCACCCCCGGAGGGTCGGGCTGCGGGTTGAAATTGCACGCGACGACCGCGGCCGCGAGGCCGACCACCCAGGCGTGCCGCCAGGAGAGCGAGAGCGGGAGCGCCCGCGCGCCACGAACCCGACCGGAGCGTCGCCTCATCTCGTCCTCCCGGCTCACTTGCAGCCACCGTCCCCGATCGCGCCGCCGTCCGCTTCGAGCCCGCCGTCCTCGGCCCCGCCGTCGCTCGCTCCGCCGTCCACTTCGAGCCCGCCGCCGTCACCGACGCACGCAGGCAGCGATCCGCCGCTGCCCGCGCCGCCATCGACCGCCCCGGCCATCGATCCGCCGGCGCCCGAGGTGCCGGTGCCCGTCCAGTCGGTCGATCCGCCCGCGCCGCCGCACGAAGGACCGGTGCAGGCGCCGCCGCCGCCGGCGCCCGGGCTCGCCTCCGCGTTATCGACCCCCGGCGGGTCCGGCTGCGGGTTGAAGTTGCACGCCCCCATCGCGAGGAGCAGCGCCAGGAGGGGGGTGGTTCGCAGCATGGATGAGGCCTTCCCGAGCGGGGCGCATCAGGAAGCGTGCCACCCTCGGTCTTCCTCAGTTCACGCCGATTCCCCGGCGCGCGCAACCCCCTAGCCGGCACACCGTGGCACGACGGCGACGGGGCGATCCGAGCGCGCGCGGAGCCTCGCCCGTGGGAGGCCCGCGCAGTATCGTGCGCCGTGCCGTCCGAACCCGACTCCGTCGCCGACCGGCTCGCCGCCGTCCGCGCGCGCATCGACGCCGCCGCGCTCGCCGCCTCCCGCGACCCCGGATCCATCACGCTCGTCGCCGTCTCGAAGGGGCAGCCGCCCGAGGCCCTGCGCGCCGCTTACGCGGCCGGCCAGCGCGTCTTCGGCGAGAACTACGCCCAGGAGGTCGTCCGCAAGCACGCGGCGATCGAGGACCTGCCGGAGGTGCGCTTTCACTTCATCGGCGGCCTGCAGCGCAACAAGGCCAAGGAGGTCGTCCCGCGGGTGGCGATGGTCGAGTCCGTGGACCGCGAGGACCTCGCCCGCGAGCTCGACCGGCGCGCCACCGCCGCCGGTCGACGCCTCGACGTGCTGATCGAGGTCAACGTGGGCGGCGAAGCCTCGAAGAGCGGCGCCTCGCCCGCGGACCTGCCCGCGATCGTCCGGGCGGTGCGCGCGATGCCGGGCCTCGCGCTCCGCGGGCTGATGACGATCCCGCCCGAGGTCGAAGACCCCGCCGAGGCGCGCCCGTTCTTCGCCGCGCTGCGCGCGCTGGCCGCGGAGCACGGGCTCGAGGCGCTCTCGATGGGCATGTCGCACGACTTCGAGGCAGCGATCGCCGAGGGCGCGACGATCGTGCGCGTCGGCACGGCGATCTTCGGCGCTCGGTCGTATCCGGCGCGGTGAGCGGCGACCGTCCCACCTTCATCATCGGGCCGCGCGCACCCAGACAGCAGTGAACCCTCGAGACGAGAAGCCGGGGAGGCGGGGTCTGACTTCAGGCCTCCTCGCCTTCCGGTGAGCCGGGCCATCGACCGAGCGAGCGTCAGTCCCTCCCCCGAAGGATCCCAGGGCACGAGCCCCACGTCCCCGCGTCGCGCGAGCGACCGCCCCGCCGCGCGCCTCGGCCGAGCCGGCGCGTGAGAACGCCCCCGGTCGACTATGCTCGGCGCGATGGCCTCGCGTGACCCTGGACGGATCGGCGGCGCGCTCCTCGCGGCGGCGCTCGCCCTCGCCGGCTGCGCAGGCGGGTCGGGCATGCCGCGGTCCGCGCGCCACCCGCTGGCCGGCGCGCCCGCGCCCGAGCTCGGCGAGCTGCCCACGATGGGCCTCTCGGGCGGCGACGAGACGCGCGCGACCGTCGTCGACTTCTGGGCCTCGTGGTGCGAGGCCTGCCGCGAGAGCATGCCGGCGCTCGACGCGCTCTTCCGCGAGCGGCGCGAGGACGGCCTCGTGGTCATCGGCGTCAGCGAGGACGACGACGAGGCGGTCGCCCGCCGCGCCGCCCGGGCGTTCGGAGCGTCGTTCCCGATCGTGTTCGACCGCGGGCAGGGTCTTGCCGCAAGCTACCAGGTCGGATCGCTGCCGCTGACCTTCGTGATCGACCGCGCCGGCGTCGTGCGCTGGGTCGGCCACGATCCCGCCCTCGCGCGGCGCGCGGC
The DNA here is from genome assembly GCA_903906315.1 of uncultured delta proteobacterium. GTDB lineage: Bacteria > Myxococcota_A > Polyangia > Polyangiales > Polyangiaceae > CAIVJW01. The sequence goes on from CAIVJW010000305.1 coordinate 2,390, forward strand.
GATCGCGCTGCTCGGACCGCGGCCCTAGCCATGGCGAAGCGGCAAGCTCCCCCCGGCGGCGGTCGCGGCGCCCCGACGCTCTTCGAGGCCGCGCGCCGCCGCGATCCGGCGCTGCGCGATCAGACCCCGCTCGCCGAGCGCATGCGCCCGCGGTCGCTCGCCGACGTCGTCGGCCAGGCGCACCTCGTCGGGGAGGGCAAGCTCCTCGCCCGCGCGATCGCCGGCGATCGCGTACCGTCGATGATCCTCTGGGGCCCTCCCGGCTGCGGCAAGACCACGCTCGCCCACGTCGTCGCGGAGTCGACGCGCGCGCGCTTCGTGCCCTTCAGCGCGGTGCTCGGCGGCATCCCGGAGCTGCGCGCGATCCTCGCCGAGGCACGCGAGGAGCGCGACCTGCGCGGCGAGCGCACGACCCTCTTCGTCGACGAGATCCACCGCTTCAACAAGGCGCAGCAGGACGCGTTCCTGCCCCACGTCGAGGACGGCACGATCACGCTCATCGGAGCGACGACCGAGAACCCGTCGTTCGCCGTGGTCGCGCCCCTGCTGTCGCGGTGCAAGGTCTTCCGCCTGAAGGCGCACGAGCCGGCCGATCTCGTCGCGCTCCTGCGCCGCGCGGTCGAGTCGCCCGAGGGCCTCGGCGGCGCCCTCCGCGCGAGCGACGAGACCCTGCTCGCGATCGCCGGGCTCGCGCAGGGCGACGGCCGCCGCGCGCTCGCGACGCTCCAGCTCGCCGCGTCCGAGGCGCTCGCCGCCGGCGAGGAGGAGCTGCGCACCGAGGCCGTCGCCGCGACCAGCGAGACGAAGACGCTGCTCTACGACAAGAGCGGCGAGGAGCACTACAACGTCATCAGCGCCTTCATCAAGTCGCTGCGCGGCTCCGACCCCGACGCCTCGATCTACTGGCTGATGCGCATGATCGAGGCGGGCGACGACCCGCTGTTTCTCCTGCGCCGAATGCTGATCTTCGCCAGCGAGGACGTCGGCAACGCCGACCCGCGCGCCCTCGAGGTGGCCGTCGCCGCCGACGCGGCCTTCCGCCGCATGGGCCTGCCCGAGGGCATGTACCCGATCGCGCAATGCGTCCTCTATCTCGCGACCGCGCCCAAATCGAACGCGTGCAACCTGGCGTGGCACAAGGCGCAGGAGGCCGTCCACGCGCACGGCGCGCTCGCGGTGCCGATGAAGCTGCGCAACGCGGTCACGAAGCTGATGAAGGGCGAGGGCTACGGCGAGGGCTACCGCTACGCGCACGACGAGCCCGGCGGCGTGGCCGAGGGCGAGGTGTACCTGCCCGACGAGCTCGCCGGCGAGCGCTTCTACGAGCCGACCGAGCGGGGCTACGAGCGGCAGATCGGCGAGCGCCTGCGGCGACTGCGGGGGGAGGGCGGGTGATCGATCGGGCCGCCGGCCCAGCGCTTGCACCGCCCCACACCGAGCCTACGCTGCCCCTCCCCCGAATCCCGCGAGGTCCCACCCCATGCGCGCTCGTCTCGGAACCGCCGCCGCCCTGTCGCTCGCCTTCCTCGCCGCCGCACCCGGCTGCGGCCCGAGCGCCGAGGAGGAGCCCGCCTTCCAGTTCGGCCTCGCCGAGCTCGAGCAGACCGTCGCCGGTGACTGGGCTGGCACACTCCGCCTCACCGGCAAGCCGGACACGACCCTCGCGCTGCACCTGCAGCACGGCGCGCCCGGCACGCAGCCCGCGTGCTCGAACCGCACCCTCGCTCACACGCAGTGCATCGACGCGAGCACGATGCGCCTCGACGGGACGCTCACGACCGCCGACAAGGCGTTCACCGCGGCGCCGGTCACGGGCCAGTTCTTCGTCGACGGCCTGGTGCTCTCGTACGGCGAGCTGACCCTCACGACGGAGAGCGGCCTCCGGCTGCACGTCAGCTACACGACGGGCGCGTTCGCCACGGGCGACGTGAACACCGCGGACGGCGCGGCCGCGGGGACGTTCACGCTGAAGAGGCCCTGAGGCGGAGCCGGTCTTTCTAGAATAGCGTATTCTGGAACACGCAGAGTTGACAGGCGTCGATCCCGTCGATAGCGTCCGCCCCGCTCGTGACCCAATGGCGCGGGCAGGGAGGGCCGATGTCACGAAGGATCGCGATCGCTCTGGGGCTTCTCGGACTGGCGGGCTGCGCCACCGTCGGCAGGCAGTGGGACACCACGCACGCCAACGACCTGCAGAAGCACGCGCACGACAAGGCCCAGGTGCAGAGCTGGTTGGGTGCAGCTCCTTTATGACGGTCGATGATTCCGCCGCAGATCACGACTTCACGAGGCGAAGGCGCGGCCTCGGGATCGGGTCCGGTGGCGCAGCTCCGGCATAGGCGGAGAGGTGGTTCCGTTCGTGCTCGCGCGC
>CAIVJW010000306.1 GCA_903906315.1 uncultured delta proteobacterium
CTGGCGCGCGAGCACGAACGGAAGCACCTCTCCGCCTATGCCGGAGCTGCGCCACCGGACCCGATCCCGAGGCCGCGCCTTCGCCTCGTGAAGTCGTGATCTGCGGCGGAATCATCGACCGTCATAAAGGAGCTGCACCCAACATGGCCTTCGGCTTTATCTCCGTCAACGACGGCTGGGCGAAGCCCATTCACGACGATGTCTCATTTCGCTCGGCGATTGCTTCGGACGTCGTGCGAGCAGAGTCCATCGTAGCGACGTTGCGTGGGCGCCTCGAAGACGGCGGCGATTTCAGACAAACGCTTCATCACGTTGGCCGACATCCACTGCGCATACTCGACGAGCTTTCCAAGGATCGAGAACTCTTTGTGGCGTTGCTCGGCGACGTCGAGGCGCACTGTGTGCAGTGGTCCAAGCACATCGGTGACGCGATGGGTCGACTGGGAGTATCGAGGCAGCAATGACCAACATCGGACAAGAGGCACGCGCGATCTTCGAGTCGACGGAGCGGATCGGACGTGGCAGCATCGACGCGTATCGCGATGCGATGGCGCTGGTCGGTCGGGAGAGCGACGGCGCCGCGATCGCGGGCCTCGACGAGAACCTTCGCGACCTCCAAGACCCTCGGATCGACCTCGCGGTCGTTGGCGAGATGAACGCCGGCAAGAGCACGCTGCTCAACGCGCTCCTCGGCATCAAATCGTTGCCGATGTCGCCGACGGCGTGCACGGCCAAGCTGACCTTCGTGGAGTACGGGGAGACGCGCTCCGCGCACGTCGCGTTCCTGACTCGCGACGACTTCGCCGCTCTCGAGCACGCCTCCAATCACGGCGACGACGGCGCAAGCACGATTGTTTCCGCGGCACGCAAGGAGCTCGCCAACTCGGTCCACGGGCTTCTCGGTACAGACCGCGATGTCGCGATCAGCGAGCTCGACGACTACGTAGCCGTCGGCGGCAAATACACGCCCATCGTAAGCCAGCTAACGATGCGTCTTCCCCATCCGTTCGGGCCGAACGTCCGCATCGTCGACACGCCGGGGCTCCGCGACCCCGTCGCGAGCCGATCGCGCGTCACCCGCGAGTACATCGGCCGCGCCAGCGCGGTGGTGGTCACGCTCTACGCCGGACAGCCGATGAACGCGGAAGATTACCGATTGCTGCGGGAGGAGCTCGTCGACGCAGCGCTCGACCGCATCGTCGTCGTGCTCAACAAGATCGACGCCGTCTCGTCATCGAACCAGGCGCGCGTCGTCGCGTACGTGAACGAGAAGCTCGGGACGATCCGCGCGGAGGCACGGTCGAGCGACGGATCCACGTCGCTTCTCGACGCCCTCGGGAGTGCCAAGGCGGTGCCGACCTCGTCGCTCCTCGCGCTGATTGCGCGCTTCCGCGCCGACGTCCCGGATGGCGACTACCACGAGCCGCGGTTTGCGCGCCGCTTCGGCTTCAGGACATACGAAGAGGCGTGGAAGATGTCTGGCTTTCCGGAGCTTGAGAGTACCGTCGCCGACGTCGTCCGCGCGCGCGACGTACACCCGCGGGTGCGCCGGTCGCTCCGGCTCGTCGACGCCCTCGCGCTCGTGACTCGACGCGCGCTCGAGGTGAGGATCGGCGAGCTCGAGGCCAGCCTTCGAAGCCGCGGCGCTAGCGTGCTGGCCCTTGGCCGCGAGCGGGACGACCTGATGGCCGCGAGGAAGACCATCGAGACCCAGAGCGCCAGCGCTCGCATGCGCCTCGAGGACGAGGTCCGCCGGCTTCGGCCGGGTAGGGACAAGCTCTCGAAGAACGCACAAGAAACCACCGCTGACCTACGCAAGAAGGCGCAGCGCATCATCGACGGCATGGGCGCGAGCAGCGCCTTCTCGACGGCTGACCTGATCGACCTGAACACCGAGCTCGGCTGGAGCGCCCGCGACCTCGCCCACGGGTACGAGGCAGACTGTCGCGCCTTCCTCGGCGAGCTCGCGATCCGACTACCCAGCATCGTGCGCTCGTCGCTCGATAGCGTCCTCGCCGACCTGCCAAAGACGACGGACACCTGGGTGATCGAACGACTGCAGTACGTTGGGAACATCGAGCTAGACCCTCGCCGAAAAGCAGATTGCGTCGCGCGCAAGCGGTTTTCGTCACGCTGGGCCCCGATCCTGCTGGACAAAGCGACCCGTCTTCGTCGTGGGGTTGCTCATGTCGCCTTCCCTCACGCCGTTCGCGCCCATC
>CAIVJW010000307.1 GCA_903906315.1 uncultured delta proteobacterium
CGACCGATCGCCGCGATGACGCGCGGCGCGACGTCCGCCGACGCCGAGGCGAGCGCCGCCTCGAGCGGCTTGGCGAGCGCGGCCGAAGGCCTCGCCAGCGCGAGCTCGACGCCGTCGACGCGAGTCGCCTCGACCGCGAGGAGCCCGGCGACCGCCGCGGGCGCGTCCGCTGCCCCGAGCCACGCGAGCACCTCGGCGCCGGCCTTCGCGAGCGCCGGGTCGCCCTTGCCGAGCCACGTCCGCGCCAGCGCCGCGACCGAGTCGTCGCCGAGCTTGGCGAGCGCGACGGCGGCGAGCGCCTTGATCGCGGGGTCCGGCTCGGCGAGCGTCGCGCGGAGCCGCGGCAACGCGCGCAGGTCACCGAGGCGTCCGAGCAGCGCCACGAGCGCCGGAGGGAGCGTCTTTCGCCCCTCGAGCAGCGCCGCGAGCGACTCGGGCGGGTAGGCCTCGAACGCGCGCGTCGCGGCCTCACCGGCCACCCCCGCCTGCAGCACGGAGTTCACCAGCGCGAGCAGCGCCTTGCGGTCGCCCGACCGCGCGAGCGCGAGCGCGGCCGAGTCGCGCGCCACGGCGACGAGCGGCGACCCGCCCGATCGACCGTCCGCGCCGGGATCGCTCATCTCGCGCACGAGCGCGAGCCGCACGGGATCCCGCGCCGCGTACGGAGCGAGCGCGCGCACGGCCAGGAGCCTGGCGCGCGGATCACGGGCGATGGGCGAGCTCTGCTCGAGGGCCTCGGTGAGCGCGGTGGTGGCCTCGGGCGTCCCGATCGCCCCGATCCGCTCGACGCCGCGCAGTCGGGCCGCGGCGTCCTCCGAGGCAAGCAGCGCCCGCGCGACCGCGAGACCCACATGCCCACGTAGCCCCTCGGCCGACCTCGGGCGTGGTGCGGCCGCCCCGGCGCCTCGAGCCGGGAGCCGAGAGCCGCCCCCGGGCTGGGCAGCCGCGCCCGGCGCGACGAAGCCGAGCGCCGCCGCGAGCGCGAGCGCTGCGATGCGACCTCGCCCCGTTCGTCCGGTCATCGGCGAGACTATCCACGATCCGCCGCGCGCCGGCCAGGGCGCGGGTGCGCGGCGAACGCCCGCCGCGGATCCCGCGCCGGCGGGAAAGTGCTGGAACCCAGCCAGTGCGCCTCGTAGCGTAGCGCACGCTGGAGGCGGACCGAGCGAGGCTCCCTCGTTCGACCAGCGCGCGACGCGGGTCTCCGGTGACGGTCGCGAAGCCGCCCTCGCCCTCGGCGAGGTCGCCGACACGAGACCCCAGAGCCACCCAGGACCGAGACCGACGATGAGCCCTGCCAAGACGCTCGAGAAGCTGGTGACGAGGGCGGCCGACGCGATCTGGCCGCTCCTGCAGCGGATCAACGAGGTCGCCCCCGCGGCCGCGCCCTTCCACCCGAAGTGGAGCGACAAGCCCATCCCGCGCGGCAAGCAGAAGACCAGCCCCAAGCTCGGCTGGCCCCGCGAGACGGACAGCCTCTGCCCGGTGTGCGTGAAGGAAGCGCGCGCCACGATCCTCTCGGGCCACGCCGACTGGCGCTCGCTCGTGACCGACAAGCCCGGCGAGATCAAGGCCACGATCCGCGAGAAGGACGGCCGCATCGTGATGGAGAAGGCGTGCCCGAAGCACGGCTCCTTCGAGGACGTGATCTCGATCGACCCCCGCTTCCTCGAGCGCATCGAGAGCCTCTTCGCCGGACGCGACGTCGACATGACGCCGGACGCGATCCACGACCACGGCTCGAGCACCATCCGCCACGGTCGCGGAGCCGTGCTCACGGTCGACCTGACCAACCGCTGCAACATGATGTGCGACCCGTGCTTCATGGACGCGAACCAGGTCGGCTTCGTCCACGAGCTCGGCTGGGAGGAGATCCGCCAGATCCTCGACGACGCCGCCAACGTGCGGCCGCGCCGGCAGATGTCGATCCAGTTCTCCGGCGGCGAGCCGACGCTGTCGCCGCACTTCCTCGACGCCATTCGCTACGCCCGCGAGAAGGGCTACTTCGCCGTGCAGTGCGCGACCAACGGGGTGCGCTTCGCGGAGGAGCCGGGCTTCGCCAAGCAGGCGAAGGAGGCCGGCTTGCGCATGGCGTACCTGCAGTTCGACGGCGTGACCAACGCGGCGAACGGGCACCGCAAGATCTCGAACCTCTACGACGTCAAGCTCCGCGCGATCGAGGAGCTCGCCGCGGCCGGCATCGACGTCATCCTGGTGGTCACGATCGTCAACGGCGTAAATAGCGATCAGGTCGGCCCGATCGTCGATTTCGCCGTCGAGAACGCCGACAAGATCACGGTCGTCAGCTTCCAGCCGGTGAGCTTCACGGGCCGCGACGAGGACGTGAGCGACGAGGTGCGCCACCGCCAGCGCTACACGCTGAGCCACCTCGCCCGCGACATCTCCGAGCAGACCGGCGTCACGCACCCGCTCCGCGACTGGTTCCCGCTCTCGGCGCTGTCGCCGTTCGGCGACGTCACCGATCTGCTCGACGGCCCCGACAAGGACTGGGGCACGCTCAACTGCGGCTGCCACCCGAACTGCGGCGTCGGGACGATCCTCATGGTCAACAAGCGGACCAAGCAGAGGGTGGCGCTGCTCGACTTCCTCGACATGGAGCGCGTGCTCTCGGACCTGCGCGCGATCTTCACCGCGGGGCGCGGCGGCGCGTGGGCCAAGGCGCAGGTCGTCGCGTCGCTGCTGCGCAACTACCGGCCGGAGAAGGCGCCGCCGGGGCTCGACCTCGCGACGCTGATCCAGCAGTTTCTCAGCCAGACCGGCGCGGCGCACTCCGGGGAGGCCGACGCGCGGCGCTACGAGTGGCGCGTCCTCTTCGTGGCCGGCATGTGGTTTCAGGACCTGTTCAACTACGACTTCCGCCGCACGGAGATGTGCATCATCCCGTACGGCACGCAGCTCGGCGAGATCAGCTTCTGCGCGTACAACACGGGCGTCGGCTGGCGGAACATCATCGAGCAGATCAAGGCGAACGCGACGGTCGCCGAGTGGTACCAGGAGCACGGCCGGCACCCGATCCACGCGAAAAACAAGGATCTCGAGCTGCCCGACCACGGCCGTCCGCTGACGATCGTCGAGCACGAGCTCGCCCTCAAGGAACGCGCGCTGCGCGGCGGTTCCGAGGCGCGCCGCGACGTCGTGCACCTGCCGATCTTCCAGGCGTAGTCACGACGGGGCCGCGATCGCGGCGCGGCGCGCCTGCGGGCTCGCTCGCGCCGCGGGGACGCCGTGTGGTAGACACGCCGACCCGATGCGAAGGTCCGGCCCACACAACGCAGAGGTCGCCGCCGAGCAACGGCGCTTGCTCGCGGCGCTCGCGAGGCTCGACACCGACGCCGTGGGCCGGGTGCTCGAGGCGCATGTGACGCCCGCGCGGCGCGAGCGCATCCACGCGGTCCTCGCGGCGAGGCTCGACTCCGTCACGGTGCTCATGGACGCGCCGCACGACCCGCACAACGGCGCCGCGGTCATCCGGTCGTGCGACGCCTTCGGGGTGCAGCGCCTCCACGTCATCGAGCGCATCGAGACCTTCCTCGCCGCGCGGACCGTCTCGCGCGGCTCGCAGCGCTGGGTCGACGTGCGGACCTACGCGGGCACGGCGCAGGCCCTCGACGCCCTGCGCGCCTCGGGCCACGAGCTCGTCGGCACGCACCCCGACGGCGAGCTGCTGCCGGGCGATCTCGCGGCGATCCCGCGGGTCGCGCTCGTGCTCGGCAACGAGCGCGACGGCATCGGCGACGAGCTCGGCGCGGCGTGCTCGCGGCGCGTGCGCGTGCCCATGCGCGGCTTCGCCGAGAGCCTCAACGTGAGCGTCACGGCCGCCATCCTCTTGAGCCGTGCGACCGAGGGCCGCGCGGGCGACCTCGACGAGGCGGAGCAATCCCTGCTTTTCGCGCGCGCGCTGGTGCTCACGCTCGACCACGCGCCGGAGGTGCTCGCCGCGAACGGCATCCAGGTGCCCGCGGAGGCCGTCACCGCCCTCACCCGCGGCTACGACGTCGCGCCCGAGCGCCGGCGCGCCCGCGGAGGCGGGGGCGGGCCCACGCCGACTTGATCACGGCGACCGGCGCCCGTGGAGTCGACGGGCGCTTGTCGGTATCGTGCGCGGATGTCGTCGCAGGATGCGCCGCGGAGAGCGAGGCTCCGGAAGCTCGTCGAGCGGACGGAAACGCCGGTCTTGCTCCTCGCGGCGATCGCGGTCGCGATCTACCTCGGTGACCTCGCCGGGTTCTGGGCCGACCACGGCCTCGCCGGAGCGACGAGCATCCTCGCGGCGGCGCTCGACGTGATCTTCGTGATCGACGTCGTGCTCAAGGTCGCCGTGCTCGGGCGGCCGTACGTGCGCACCGGGTGGTTTTTCATCGACCTCGTCTCCGCGCTGCCGGTGGTCGCCACGCTCGGCGGCGCGCCCGCCGCGATGCGCGGGCTGCGGTTCGTCCGGGGGATGCGCGTGTTCCGGCTGCTGCGAGCGCTGCGATCGCTGCGCGTGCTGCGGTCCATGCCGGGGCTGCGCCTGCCCGAGGGCCAGGGGGACGCCGCCGAGAGCGTCGCGTTCCACCGCGCCGTCACCGCCTCCGTCGCGCTCTACGTCGCGCTCCTCCTCGTGCTCGTCGACAACCCGGTCGGCAACCCGCGCACCGCCGAGCTGTACCTCGTCGTAGGCTCGCTCCTCGGCACGGGGCTCGTGATGGCGATCGTTCGCTACCAGCTGCCGGACGTGTCCGCGCAGCAGGTCCGCACCCTGCTCAACGTGGCGCTGCCCGAGCAGGTCGCAGGCCGGCTGATGAAGGACCCGAGCGCCTACGGTCACAGCATCCGCGGCCCGGCCACCGTGATCTTCTGCGATCTCTCCGGGTTCACCGCGTCCGTCGAGGCGCTCGGCGGCGACCTCGACGCGCTGAAGCTGAACCTCGAGGCGTGCCTCGACGCCGTCGTCGCGGTGCACCTGCGCCACGATCTCATCGTCGACAAGTTCATCGGCGACGCGGTCATGTCCTTCCGCGGCGGCGACATGGTCGAGGGGGACCCGACCGACCATGCGTGCCGGGTCGTGCGCGCGTCGGTCGAGAGCGCCGAGGCGCTCGCGAAGGTCCACAACCCCTGGTTCAAGACCATGAAGATCGGCGGCGCCTCGGCGCCCGACATCCTCATCGGCACGTTCGGCACGTCGAGGCGCCTGTCGTACACCGTGCTCGGCGACCGCGTGAACCTCGCCTCGCGCCTCGAGGGCCAGTGCGGCAAGCTCGGCGTCGCAAACCTCTTCGACGAAGCGACGCGCGACCTCGCGCGCGACTGCGCGGGCATCACGTGGCGGCGCGTCGGCCGCCTCCGCGTGCAGGGCAAGCAGGAGTCCATCACCGTCTTCGAGGCCCTGGACGCCTCGCAAGACTGCGCGTGGGTCGGGGCTTACGAGGGCGCGCTCGACCGCTACGAGGCGCGCGACCTCGACGGCGCGCGGGCCGGGTTCGCGGCCGTGATCGCCGCACGCGGCGGCGAGGACGGGCCCTCCGGGGTCTTCGCGTCGGAGTGCGATCGCCTGGCGCGCGAGGGCCTCCCCGAGGGGTGGGAGCCCATCCTTCAGACCAGGAAGTGAGCGCCCGCGAAGGGCGGCGCGCCAGCGCGCGTCTTGCTCCCTTCGGGCGATCCCCTTACGCTTCTCTCCCGGCTCTCGAAGCCTCGCCGGATCTCGGAGCCGCCCGACCGTGCCAGCGCCCCCGCCGCCGAAACACTCCTCGCCTCCGCGCCGCATGACGTCGCTCGGGCTCGGATCACCCGCGCCGGCGCTCGCGCCCGCACAGGCCGCCGAGCCCGTCCTCGAGGAGCTCGACTCGGACTCGCTGCTCGACGACGGCTGGGGCGATCAGGAGGCCCCTGCCACGCCGCTCGCCGGCGCGACGCCCCCCCTCGGCCTCGCCCCGCAGCCCGCGCCCTCCCCCGCACCGCACGTCGCCCCGACGCCGACCGCCGCGACGCACGCGCCCTCGATGGCGCCTCGCGCGGCCTCGCGGCGCGCGGTCCACGGGACCTCCTCGCACCCGCCCGCCGCCGAGCCCGCGATCGAGGCCGCCTCGGCGGCGCGCTCCGTCGCGCCGGAGGCCCCCGCGTACGCCGCTCAAGCGTCCGCGCCCCCGCAGCCGTTCGCGGCGCAGGCTCGCCCGCAACAGCCGGCCGCACCCAGCTCGCAAGCGGCCGCCACCTACGCGCCCCAGCCGACCCAGCCCGCGCAGCAAGCCTACGCGCCCCAGCCGACCCAGCCCGCGCAGCAAGCCTACGCGCCCCAGCCGACCCAGCCCGCGCAACAGCCCCATGCGCCCCAGCCCGCGCAGCAGGCCCAGCCGGCGCAACAGCCCCACGCGCCGTCGGAGCTCGTCCACGGCACGGCCCCGCACGGGCTCGCAGCCGAGCTGCCCCTCCCCGGCGAGGGCGCGAACGCGGTCTTCACCCCTGCCCCTGGCACGGCGCTGCCCCCCCCGACCAACCCGCTGCCCCGCGCGCTCCCGCCCCCGGTCGCGCCGCCTACCGCGCGCAACTCGCAGTACTCCTACGTCGCCCCCGGGGGGACACCGCACGCCCCGCCGGTGTCGGACGCGGCGGCCTCCCGCCCCGGCGCCGAGCTGCACGCGGGCACCATCATCTCCAACCGGTACTCGATCGAGAAGGTGCTCGGCCGCGGCGGCATGGGCGCGGTCTATGCCGTCCGCCACCTGAACACCCACGAGGAGCTCGCGCTCAAGCTCCTCAATCCGGCGCTCGCCAACAACGCGGCCGCGGTCGAGCGCTTCCGGACCGAGGCGCGCGCGCCCATCCGCATCGGGACCGAGAACGTCGTGCGCGTCATCGACGCCGACGTGGCGCACGAGCTCGGCGGCGTGCCGTTCCTCGTGATGGAGCTGCTCAAGGGCCGCGACCTCGGCACCGAGCTCAAGCGCCGCGGCGCGCTGCCGCCCGGGGAGGTGTGCCTCTACCTGAAGCAGGTCGCGCGCGCGCTCGACAAGGCGCACTCGATCGGGATCATCCACCGCGATCTCAAGCCGGCGAACCTGTTTCTCACGCACCGCGACGACGACTCGCCCGTCGTGAAGATCCTCGATTTCGGCATCGCGAAGCTCGCGGACGAGACGGGCACGGCCCACGAAGCGGCGAGCGACGGGCACATCTTCGGGACCCCCTGGTACATGTCGCCCGAGCAGACCCGTGGGCAAGCCGCCGTCGGCCCGCCCGCTGACCGCTGGGCGCTCGGCCTCATCGCGTACCGCCTGCTCACCGGCCGCAACTACTGGACGGCCGAGGACATGCCGAAGCTGGTGGCGCAGATCCTCTACGAGCCGATGGTGGCGCCGAGCCAGACCGCTCCCTTCCTCGGGCCGCGCTTCGATCTCTGGTTCTCGCGCGCGTGCAACCGCAACGTCGACCTCCGGTTCGCGTCGTCGAGCGAGCAGATCCAGCAGCTCGGCGCCGCGCTCGGCGTGAGCTTCGGCGCGCAGATGACGGGCGAGATCTCGCAGGCGTCGATCGATCCGGCGTTCGCGATGCTCGCGGCGTCCCAGTCGAGCATGCCCACCTATTCGTTCGGGTCCATGCAGGCGACCGGCTTCGCGCCGAACGCCGGTGCGCCCGGCATGGGCCCCGTGGCGGTGGGCGGCGCGGCGACGGCGGTGGGCTCGGCGCTGCCCCCGACGCGATCCCCCTTCCTCGCGGTCATGGCGGGGGTCGTCTCCGCGCTCCTGCTCGTCGGCGCGGCCGGCGGCGCGTGGCTCTACCTCCGCGGTCGCGAGTCCGCCGCGACGGCGGCGACCCGAGCCCCCACTCCGCCGCCGCCCCCGCCCACGGCGGCCGCCGCCCCCGCATCCGATCCGCCCGCGGCGACCGTCGCGCCCGCTGCGCCCACCGCGACCGCAACGACGTCGGCGAGCGCAGCCCCGGTCGAACCGAGCGCCTCCGCGTCCGCCGCCGCCGTGCCGAGCGCGATCCCGAGCGCCACGCCCTCGACCGCGCCGATCGCGGCCCCCACCACGACGCCTTCGGCAGCCCCCGCCGCCGCGACGGCCGCCCCGGTCGCCGCGGTCGCCGCCGCCCCCGCGGCAGCACCCGCCGCGCCCAGGCCCGCCGCGGCGCCTGCCGCGCCCGCGGCGCCCAGGAAGCCACCGCCCAAGGGCGTCCCGAAGGTCGGAAACATCACCTTCTGAGCCGCCGGCGCGCCCCGCGCGCGCCCGATCGCATTGCGCGGGAGTTCCCCGCGCGACCCTTGTATCGTGCCGGCTCGGGAGCCCTTCCTCATGCCCTTCGCCCCCCGCCTTTCCGCGATCGCCCCTCGCACGCTCAGCCCCCGCTGGCGCGCCGCTTCGGCCGTCCTCATCGGCCTGGCGATCGCCGCCGCGTCGCCCGCGGCCGAGGGCCAGTCGCCCGACGAGATCAAGATCGCCCGCCAGACCGCGCTCGAGGGCCTGAGCGCCTACAAGGCGAAGGAATACGTGAAGGCGATCGAGGCCTTCGAGCAGGCGCGCGCGCTCTACCCGAGCGCCCAGATCCTGCGCATGACGGGGTACTCGTACCTCGCGCTCGAGAAGTGGGAAAAGGCCATCGACGCGATGGAAGGCGCGCTCGACTCCAAGATCGGCCCGCTGAGCGAGGCGGACCGCAAGGACGTCAAGGACCAGCTCAAGCTGGCCCTGGCGCACTACGGCCTCATCGGCATCACGACCAAGGTCGACGGCGCCAAGCTCAGCGTCGACGGCGCCGAGCCGAAGCCGCTCCCGCTCGCCGCGCCGCTCCGGCTGCCCGAGGGACGGCACACGTTCGCCGTACACGCCGACGGTCGCATCGACGCCACCAAGGACCTCGACGTGGCCGGCGGGTCGACCGTCGACCTCGTCCTCGACCCGGAGGAGAAGGTCGAGAAGAAGGCGGCGCCCCCTCCCCCGCCGCCTCCGAAGCCCGAGCCCAAGGCGCCGGAGTCGAAGAGCTCGCCGACGCTCCGCATGATCGGCTTCGTCGGGGTCGGGCTCGGCGTCGCAGCGGGCGCCGGCGCGGTCCTCGCGGCCGTCAGCGGCGCGCGCCTCCGCAGCAACGTCGCGAGCGACATCGACGTCCACCGAGCCCACTTCGGCGAGGGCTGCGAGCGCGGCGACTTCCGCCTCTGCGCCTACGACCGCGAGCTCATCAACCACGACGCCGACCGCGCCGACGGGCTGCGCAACGCCTCGATCGGCCTCGCGATCGGCGCGGCCGTGGCGGGCGGCGGCGGCCTCGCCCTCATCCTCCTGAACCCGCCGGCGAAGTCGGCCACCTCGCCGCGCGACGACGCCAGGCCCGACGCCGCGACCGCGCCGCGGCCCCGGCTCGCGTGCTCGTTCGCGGGCGCTCCCGGGCTCTTCTGCGCGGGGTCCTTCTGATCGTCTTGCGCGCGCGTCCGCGGCGCCTCGCCGCCGCGGCGCTCGCGACGGTCGCCCTCGCCGCGTGCCTCGAGCTGCCGGCCGCGACGCCGAAGCCGGACCTCGCGGTGCGCGACGTCACGGTCTCCGAGGGCGTCGGCCTCGAGTCGGCCTGCACGCCGACGGGCGTCGAGATCTGCTTCAACGCGCGTGACGACAACTGCAACGGCGTGATCGACGAGGGCTGCGGCCTGCGCGCGGGCATCCTCCAGTTCACGATCGCCTGGGACGCGGCCGAGGCCGACGTCGACCTCAACGTCCACGACGCAACCGGCGAGCTGGCCCGCACGGGCGAGCCCACGGCGGGCGGCCTCGTGAAGGATCGCGACTGCCCGCGGCCAAACGGCGAGTGCCAGGGCCAGAACGTCGAGAACGTCTACCTCGCCGAGGGCGAGCCCCGCCGGGGCCGCTACAAGGTCGTCGTGCGCCTCGACAAGCTCAACGGCGCCCCCTCGCCGATCCGCGTCCGCCTCGGCGCGCGCGTGGGCCAGCGATCGTTCGGGATGAGCGTCGACCTCGCGCCCGGCGCGGGCACCGACGAGCGCAGCTTCGAGTTCACGCTGTAGCGGAGCCGGAACGCGCCGAGGTCCCGCGCGAAGCGCGGCGAGGCGATCGAGCGCGACGCGGAGCCTCGCCGGTCGCCCCTCGACGCGCGAGGCCTCGCGCGCCCGCTCGCGCGATGCGTGGCGAGGAGGCGCCAAACTTGCGCGCAACGAGGCTCGAACAACGACCTCACCGAATTGACGGCGCGGCGCGTTGCCCCTAGAAAACAGCGCCCAAATCAAGCGGGAAAGGGGCCTCAATGAACCCGATCGCGATGGCCACGGTGATCATCAGTCTCGTGGCGCTGTTCGCGTGGAGCGCGAACCGTCGATGGCAGCTTCTGAAAGTCGGGCGGCCCGAGAGCCGCATCGACTCGGTGCGCGAGCGCATCGAGGGGGTGCTCGTCTACGCGTTTCGCCAGAAGAAGATGTACTACTACCCGCTGGCGGGCCTCGCCCATCAGCTCATCTTCGCCGGCTTCCTCATCCTGCTCGCGCGGAGCATGATCCTGTGGGGTCGCGGCTTCGACCCGAGCTTCAACCTCTGGATCCTCGGCCCCGATCCGGTCTTCGGCCTCCCGCTCGGCCACCTCTACGAGTTCCTGAAGGACCTCATCGCGCTCGCCGTCGTCGCGGGCGCGGGGACGTTCCTCTACTTCCGCAAGGTCAAGCACGTCGAGCGCATGACCCAGTCGGGCGAGGCGATCCTCATCCTCGGGATCATCATCACGATGATGGTCGCGGACATGGTCTACGACGGCGCGTCGATCGCGCTGCACCATCGCTTCGCCCAGTCCGCGTGCACCGACGACGCGGACACCTGCGGTCGCGTCACGACGCTCCTCGCGCAGTTCGGCGCCGAGCCCGTCTCCGCGCAGCTCGCCTTCAGCCCGATGACGCCGGCCGGGTCGGTGTTCGCGCTCGCGCTCTCGTGGGCCGGCACCGGCCTGCTCGTCGCGATCGCGCACGTCGGCTTCTGGACGCACTCGACGCTGGTGCTGGTGTTCCTCAACATCCTGCCCCACTCGAAGCACTTCCACATCATCACGGCCATCCCGAACGTCTTCGCGCGCAGCCTCGCGCCGAAGGGTCGACTGCCCTTCATGGGCTCGATGGAGCAGATCGGCGAGAAGGTCATGGCCGCCGCCGAGGAGCCGGAGAAGGCCGCGCCGGTCGGCATCTCGCGCATCGAGCACTTCACGTGGAAGGCCGTCCTCGACTTCTACACGTGCACCGAGTGCGGGCGCTGCTCGGACAACTGCCCCGCGCACCGCACGGGCAAGATCCTCAGCCCGAAGATGATCACGCTCGATCTGCGCGACCATCTCTACGGTCGCGAGCACGAGCTGCTCAACCGGCCGGGCGGCCCGAAGGGCCCGGACCCGGACGACCACGCGCACGCGGCGCACGCCGAGGGCGACCACGCCCACGGCGACGACTCCGCGCACGCGGAGGGCCACGACCACGGCCACGACGACCACGGCCACCACGCGCCGGTGCTGCCCGAGAACCCGGTCCCCTACCCCGACGTGAAGAGTGAGCCGGTCGAGCTCGTCGGCAACGTCATTCACCCCGACGTCCTCTGGGCGTGCACCACGTGCCGCGCCTGCGAGGAGCAGTGCCCGGTCATGATCAGCTACGTCGACAAGATCGTCGAGATGCGCCGGCACCTGGTGCTCGTGAAGGGCGAGTTCCCCGCGATGCTCGGCGGCCCGTTCCAGGCGATGGAGGTCAACGGCAACCCGTGGAACCTCGCGCGCATGGACCGCGCGAACTGGGCCGACGGCCTCGACGTCCCGATGATGGCCGACCACCCGAAGGCCGAGGTCCTCTACTGGGTCGGCTGCGCCGCGAGCTACGACGACCGCGCGAAGAAGATCGCGCGCGCCACGGCCAAGCTGCTCCGGCAGGCGAAGGTCGACTTCGCGATCCTCGGGCAGGAGGAGACGTGCACGGGCGACGCCGCGCGCCGCGCGGGCAACGAGTACCTCTTCGCCCAGCTCGCCGAGCAGAACGTCGGCACGATCAACGGCTACAAGGAGCAGGGGGGCGTGAAGACGATCCTCACGACCTGCCCGCACTGCTTCAACACGCTGAAGAACGAGTACCCCGACTTCGGCGGCACGTGGGACGTCGTCCACCACACCGACTACCTGCTCGGCCTCGTCGCCGCGAAGAGGCTCGTGCCGACCAAGGCCGTGAAGGGCCGCGTCGTCTACCACGACAGCTGCTACCTCGGCCGCTACAACGAGGTGTACGAGTCGCCCCGCGAGATCCTGCGCGCCATCCCGGGCGTCGAGCTCGTCGAGCCCGAGCAGAGCAAGTCGACGGGCCTCTGCTGCGGCGCCGGCGGGGCGCAGATGTGGATGGAGGAGGGCAACAAGGACCGCGTCAACGTGCGCAGGACCTTGCAGCTCCTCAAGACCGATCCGAAGACGATCGCGACGGCGTGCCCGTTCTGCCAGACGATGATCACCGACGGCCTCAAGGCCGAGAGCAAGGAAGAGAGCGTCCGGCAGCTCGACATCGTCGAGCTCCTCGCCGAGAGCTGCGTCGTCGAGCAGCCCAAGAAGGCCGACAGTGACGACGCCGAGAAGGCCGCCCCCGCCGAGGCCGTCGCGGCCGAGTAGCTCGAGAGCCCGGCCGGCTGCACCGGCGTCCCCGTCGCTCACCTGGTTGCGACGGGGCGCTGGGCGCGCGATCGAGGGGCGCTGCCGTGATCCGGCGCAACGCCGCGTTCCAGACCTTCCCCCAGACGATCGAGGTGCACGCCTCGCGGTGCGGCGAGCTCGGCCCGGGTGGGCCCGGGAGCCGGCGCGCGCGCGAGCGCGTGGCGACGCGCGCCGGCCCCGGAGCTGCCCGACCTGTCGCGCTCGCTCGGGCGCGCCCGTGCGTTCGCGAGCGATCGGCGCTAGGATCGCGCGCACCAGGGGGAACGAGGCATCCCGCGCTCGTGTCGAGGTGAGCTCGTGGCAAGCGTGGCAGCAGTTCTCCGCACCGTCTCCGCGACGCCGGGCGATCCGGCGCTGCCGGGCGAGATCGGGCCGGCCATCCTGTCGTTCGCGGCGGACGGCATCGCCGAAGCCGCCCTGCGCGCGCTCTACGGGCATTCGGCCGAGCAGCGCTGCGACGCCTGCGACGGGCCGCTCGAGGGCGAGCCGGCCGGGCGGGGCCTCTACATGTGGACGCGCGGCGACGAGGTGCGCTTCGAGGAGCCCGCGCTCTGCGACAACTGCGCGACCGCGATCGGCGTGACCGCCCTCGCGGCCTGGAGCATCGAAGAAGAAGAGGGCTGACCGGCTCCGTCTGCCCGACGCGGTCGCCCCCGAGCCGAAGACGGCGGACCCGAGGCGACGACGCCGCCGGGGCGTCCCGATCGGGGCGCGCGCGACCGACCCCGCTCGGCGGCTAGAACGCCTCCCCGATCGCGATGGAGATCGCGATCGGCAGCCCGAGCGTCGGCTTGGGGTCGAAGTCTGGCGCGTCGCGCAGGCACGCCCGCTTCGCGTCGAGCGCCTGCGCGCCGGGGATCCGCCAGCCGAAGTCCGCGCGCAGCGGCCCGACGGGCGTGTCGTAGCGCAGGCCGAACCCGGTCGAGAGGTGCGGGTGGGTGAAGCGCACGACCCCCATGCAGCCGGTCACGTCGCTCGCGTCGACGAAGAGCGCGGTGCCGAAGCTCTCGCCGATCGGCACGCGCAGCTCGGCCGACGCCTCCCACATCGAGAGCCCGCCGGTCGCCGTGCTCTGGTTCACGGTCGAGATCTGCGCGCTGCACGTCGCGGTGACGTGCGGCCCGACCTCGTTGTAGCCGTAGCCGCGGTTCGAGTACGGGCCGCCGCTGAAGAAGCCGCGCAGCTGCAGGAGCTGCAGATCGTGGCACTCGGCCGGGGTCGAGGCGTTGCCGCCGGACAGCTCGCTGCCGTAGTTCTGCGGGAACAGGAAGCCTACGGCCAGGCGCGACGCGAGCGTGGCGCGCTTGGAGATCGCCACGTAGCCGCGCACCTCCGGGCGGATGCGCAGGTCGTTCGCGTTCTGCGCAGAGCCGCTCGCGAGCTGCACGTCGGTCGAGAGCCACCCGCCCGAGTGCGGGTGGATGCGGTCGGGCTTGCTCGAGGCGCCGCGACGAAAATCGAGCGTGCCGACGAGCTGCGCGTACGGCACGAGCACGTTCGAGTAGCCGGCGGGCGCTTCCGGCTCGTTGTACGAAAACGGCGAGAAGAGCTGCAGGTTGTAGAAGAGACCGAGGTAGTGCTTCCAGCGCGTGAACGTGCGATCGACGCCGGCTCGGCCCGTGTACTCGCGGTAACCGATGACGTTCGGCTCGTACTTCGCGAGCGTCGGGCCCTTGAGGTCGAGGGCGTAGACGGGGCGCGCCGCGTCGGTCGACCCCGTCGTCGGCTGGAGCCGGTAGAGGTTGAACGAGCCGGCGAGGTGCAGGTTCGTGCGGAAATGCCACGGCTGACTGAGCTCGGTGCGGATCTTGAGCTGCGGCAGGATGCGCGACGGCGGCGCGCTCAGCAGGGTGTCGAGGCGCGTCGGGTAGAGCACGGGTCCGCCCTTCGCCTCGGCGACGAAGTGGCGCAGGCCGCCGACGAAGTTCCGGTCCTCCCAGCCGATGACGCCGTGCCCCTCGACCTGCCAGCCCGCCTCGGCGCCGAGGCCGACCTTCACCGTGCGCAGCTTGCCGACCTGCAGGTGGACCTTGACGCGCACTTCGACCGTCGGCCGCGGCGAGCAGGGGTCCTCGGGCGTCGCAGGCTTGGTGCCGTATTCCGGGACGATCTCGACCGACGAGAAGACGCCGAAGTCCGTCAGCCCGGGCTGCGCCGAGTCGAGGGCGCTCGTCGAGAACGCGTCGCCCTCCTTGAAGCCGATCGCGCGGCGCAGCGGGTCGTCGGCGCCGGCCAAGAAGTCCGTGCGCTCGCCGGTCTTCGCGTCGGTCTGCTCGAGGCCGAGGAACTTGATGGGGCCGAACTTGGCGAGCGGCCCGAGCTCGACGGTGTACCGGACGCGGGCCTCATGGGCGGCGAGGTCCACGTCGACGTGCCTGGCGACCGACGCGTAGGCGAAGCCGCGATCGGTCATCGCGCGCAGGATCGCCTTACCCGTGGCCTCGAAGGACTCCTCGACCAGCGGCGCGCCGACCGTGAGGTCGTTCTTCGCGTTCGTGACCGCCTTCGTCACGCGCAGGATCGCCTTCTTCATGTCATCGGAGGGCGCCTCGACCGGCGGCGCGCCGACCGTGAGGTCGCGCTTCGCGTTCGTGACCGCGTCCGCCTCGGGCGCCAGCCCTTCTTCGCGAAGGCACCGGTTCGTCCACGCGAGGTCGACGGAGGCGATCGTCACCGGCGCGCCTTCGGTCACGACGATCTCGACGTGCACGTGCCGGCTGGGGAGCTGGGTCACGCGGCCGGCGCGGACGCGCGCCTCGTAGTAGCCGCGGGCGCGGTAGTAGCGCTCGACGCGCGCGAGGTCGCGCTCGAGCACGTACCGGTCGAAGCGCTCGTAGTCGGCCGACAGGCGATCGACGATGCCGAGGATCGGGACGTTCTCGAGCGCGCCGCCGAGCGGCTGCGAGCTCGCCGCGGTGGCGAGGCGAGCCTCGATGTCGCCGGCGGCGACCGCGTCGGCCCCCACGAGGTCGAGCCGATCCACGACGCAGCCGGAGGCGTCCTTCCGCTCCGGCGTGCACGTCGGCCGGAGGTAGGGGTTCTGGCGGCAACCGAGCGCCATCGCCCCGGCGAGGATCACGCCCACGACGGCCGCGGCGCGCGCGACGCGGCCTCGGTCCGTTCGTGCTCGCCGCGAGATAGGGCCCGTGCGCATGGCTCGAGCCGCGCTCGCCTTGGAGCACGGCGGGGAGAGCCTAAGGGATGGGGGGGCCGAAGGAAAACGTCGCGCGTGTCCGCCGCCCGGGCTGGGCGCGCGGGCCGCTACGGCTTTTCCTTCATGCCGGGCAGGTAGGGCTTCGCCGACGGGGGCTCGAGGTACTCGATCTTCTCGACCGTCATGATGCCGTACTTGGGGTTCGCCGCGGTGCCGCCGGTGGCCTTGGTGAAGGTCACGCCGTACGTGCCGGTGACCTTGACCTTGGCGCCGACGTTCGGGAGCGGGTTCGGGAGGTCACCGCCCCAGAACTCGTCGGCCTTCTTGACCTCGGCCTCCTTGCCCTTCGGCGCCTTGTCGATGGCCTCGATCAGGTCGAACATCTGGGCGAAGTTCGACGACCAGCCCATGACGTCGATCATGTCCTTCGTCTCGGCCTTGTCGTCCGCGATCGCGAACGTCGGCACGGGCGGCTTGCAGTCGGCCGGGTCGGCCTTGCCCGTCTTGTGGACGGAGCACTTCGGCGCATCCTTGAAGTTCGTCTTCACGATGTAGCCGACGATCGAGACCTTCTTGCCGTCGACCTCCTCGCGGTGGACGCGGCTGCGGAGGTCGTGGGTGATGCCCCAGATGGTGTAGGCCCCACTGGAGTCCTTCTTGGCCTTCGATGGCAGGGTCGGCACCGGCGGCACCGAGGGCTTCTTGCCGCTCAGCGCGGGCTTGGCGTCGTAAGGCTTTTCCTCCTCGCCGCAGCCGAGGACGAGCGATCCGAGGGATGCAGCGAAGGCAATGGCTGTGGCGTTTCGGACGTTCATCGGGGCTCCGTGACCAGCCACGCCACCACGACCGGCGCGCTTGGGCCGAAAAGGGCTAACACAGGGCCCGGAAGCGCGTAAAGAGAAACTCCCCCGTGGGGCGTCAGCGCCCTACCCGACCGGAGCCGCGTGCCCTACTAGACACCGGCTCCCAACGAGTCATCAAGGAGGCGGGCCCGAGGGCCCGAAGGTCATGCGCGAGATCATCGTCCGTGCTCCCTTCGAGAGCTCACGCGTTCTCGTCATGGTGCTGGCCGGCGGCGAAGGCCGGCGGCTCGGTCCCCTGACCACGGATCGCGCGAAGCCGGCCGTCCCATTCGGCGGCCGTTACCGCATCATCGACATCGTCCTCTCGAACTTCGTCAACTCGGGCATGCACCGCATCAAGGTGCTCACTCAGTACAAGAGCGCGTCGCTCGAGGAGCACATCGCGCGGGCGTGGCGCCTGTCGCCGATGCTCGACAGCTTCATCGAGACCATCCCGGCCCAGCAGCGCACGGGCAAGAGCTGGTTCCGGGGCTCGGCCGACGCGGTCTTCCAGTGCCAGCACGTCATCACCGACGAGTCGCCCGACCACGTCTGCATCTTCGGCGGCGACCACGTCTACAAGATGGACGTGCGCCAGATGCTGGCGCAGCACCTCGACACGGAGGCCGAGGCGACCGTCGCGGCCATCCCCGTGCCGCGCGAGGAGGCCAAGCAGTTCGGCGTCATCGAGTGCGCGCCCGACGGCCGCATCATCGCCTTCCACGAGAAGGTCGCCAACCCTCCGCCGATGCCGGGCAACCCGCGGATGTCCCTCGCCTCGATGGGCAACTACATCTTCCGCACGAAGCCGCTGCTCGACACGCTCGACGCCGACGCGCAGCTCGAGTCGTCCGCGCACGACTTCGGCCGCGACATCATCCCGAGCATGGTCGCGAACGGCCGCAAGGTGCACGTCTACGACTTCCAGACGAACGTCGTCCCCGGCGAGGAGGACGGCTACCCGTACTGGCGCGACATCGGCACCGTCGATGCGTACTGGTCGGCGCAGATGGATCTCGTGAACATCCAGCCGGCGTTCAACCTCTACAACACGCGCTGGCCGATCCGGACGGGCATGTCGCACGACCCGCCCGCGAAGTTCGTCTTCCGCGAAGCGGAGCGCATGGGCGTCGCGACCGAGTCGCTCGTGTCGCTCGGGTGCATCATCTCCGGCGGCCGCATCCACCGGAGCGTGCTCTCGAGCCGCGTGCGCGTGAACTCGTTCAGCGAGATCGAGGAGAGCGTGCTCTTCGAGGACGTGATCATCGGCCGCCGGGTGAAGATCCGGAAGGCCATCATCGACAAGGACGTCGAGATCCCGGCCGGGACGCAGATCGGTTACAACCTCGAAGAGGACAAGAAGCGCTGGTTCGTGAGCGAGGGGGGCGTGGTCGTCATCCCCAAGCGATCGAAGATCTGATGGGCGAGGCGGGGCGAGAGCCCGGCGCGCCCGAGATCCAGCTCGCGACCTCCGATGCGCACGGTCATCGTCGGTGACGTCCACGGCTGCGGTGAGGAGCTCGACCGGCTCCTCGCCCACGTCGGCTTCGGCGCCGGCGACCGGCTCGTGCTGGTGGGCGATCTCGTCGCCCGCGGGCCGGAGCCGCGCCGCGTCTTCGACCTGGTTCGGGCGCACGGCGGGCGGGCGGTGCGTGGCAACCACGAGGACAAGCTCCTGCGCTGGCGCGCCTCCCGCGCGCGCGGCGAGGCGAAGCCGCTCGGCCCCGCGCACCGCGAGACGGCGCGCACGATGCGCGAGCGGGACTGGGCGTTCCTCGCCGGCCTCCCGCTCTGGATCGACCTGCCGGAGCACGGCGTGCGCGTCGTGCACGCGGGCGTGGTCCCGGGCGTGCCGGTCGAGCGCCAGGCGCCGCGCACCCTGATGTTCGTTCGCTGCCTGGGCCCCGCGAACGAGCCCGTAGAGCAGCGCGACGGCGGCGTCGGGCCGTGGGCCGCGCGCTGGGAAGGGCCGCCCCACGTCGTCTTCGGGCACAACGCGCTCGGCGATCCGCAGGTGCACCCGTGGGCGACCGGCATCGACACGGGCTGCGTCTACGGGGGCCGCCTCACGGCGATGGTGCTGCGCGCGGGGGAGCGGCCCCCGCCTGCGGCCGAACGGCTCGCCGCGCTGGTCAGCGTCCCGGCCCGCCGCGCCTACTTCCCGCGCTGACGCGGCCCAAGGCGCACGCGGAACCCCGCCGGCAGCGCTCGAGGCTGAAGCCGCAGGGGACGATCAACGGTCAGGAGAAGCGCGGGGTTCGGCGTCGGTGCGGGGCCACGGGCGTGGCCGATCACCGGCCCGTTCGGGCCGCTCGCGGCCGCAGCGCGACTCGAGGGATCAAGGGCTCACGTTGTAGATGAACGTGAAGAAGATCGCGAGCGTGGCCAGGGCGATGCCGATGAGCGGCCCCGCCGTCGGGCCGTCGTTCTGCTCGTAGGGGATGTAGTCGGGGTTCGGGTTGCTCATCCGGGGCTCCGTGCGCTCGCCGAGGGGGGCGAACGTCCTAGATGCCTCGCCGAGCCGGGGACGTCAACCGGGCGTGCGGCCCCAACCGCCTTCCTCGCCCCCGCCGGGGGTCCACGCTCCTCGACGAAGGACGGCGGACCTCTCGGCACGCGACGATCCAGCGGGCCGCCCTTCGCCGCGCGACCGACGCCGACCGCATTGGCGAGCCCCGCGCGGGCATGTACGCTCGGCCCGATGCTCGCCCGCCGCCAAGAGACGCGCCTCGTCGCCCGGCTGGCGCTCGCCCTCGCGTGCCACGGCGCGCTCGCGACGACCGCGATCCAGGTCGCCGTCGCGCAGCCCGGGACGGGCGCGACGAAGCTGATCCACAAGGGCGCGGAGCTCTACGACGACCAGCAGTACGAGGAGTCCATCCAGACCCTTTCGGCCGCGCTCGTGCGGCCGGGCGCGTCGATCGCGGAGCGCGTCGAGATCTACCGGCTGCTCGCGTACGACTACATCAGCCTGAAGCGCACCGACGAGGCCGACGCGGCCGTCCGCGGGCTCTACGCGATCGACGAGACGTTCCGCCTGCCGCCGACCGAATCGCCCCGGTTCCGAGACTTCTTCGATTCGACGCGCAAGAAGTGGGACGCCGAGGGCAAGCCCGGCAAGGCGAAGGGCGAGAGCGCCGCAGCGGCCGAGCCCGCGGTGAAGATTCAGCACCAGCCGCCGGCCGAGGGCGTGTCCGGGGCCGCGGTGAAGATCACGGGCACGATCGACGACGACGGCGGCCGCGTGCGCGGCGTGTCCCTCGCCTACCGCACGGGGACGAAGGGGCGCTTCGTGGCCGTCGGGGCGAGCTACTCGCTCGGGCAGTTCCGCGCGCAGATCCCGGGCGGCGCGGTGAAGCCGCCCCTCGTCGAGTACTACCTCGAGGCGATCGACAAGGGCGGCCTGCCCGTCGGGGCGAAGGGCGACGCCGCGACCCCGCTGCGCATCGCCGTGCCAAACGAGGGCGGCGGCGTCTTCACGAGCCCCTGGTTCTGGGTGCCCGTCGGCGCGGCCGTGGTGGGCGGCGTGATCGCGGGCATCGTGCTCGGGGCGCGCAGCTCCGCCGCGTCCAACCCAGGCAACGGCAAGTCCACCTCCACCGTGACCGTGAACATCGGCGAGTAGTCGAGCAAGCCATGACCGAGCCCCGCTATCCCTTCGTCGCCGTCGACGTACCGACCGAGATCGCCGACGACGTCGGCGTCGAGCTGTTCGAGCTCGGCGCGTTCGGCGTCGAGGAGCGCGACGACGCCACGCTGTCCCGCGGCCCCGGCGCGGGCCGCGTCACCCTCGTCGGCAGCTTCGAGGACCGCGAGGCCGCCGACGAGGCGATCGAGGCGCTGCGCGAGGCGCACCCCGACGGCGACCCGCGGCTCGAGGAGGTCGTCGGCGACGCGTGGCGCGATGCGTGGAAGGAGCACTTCGCGCCGTTCGCGCTCACGCCGAGCGTGACGGTCGCACCACCGTGGGCCCCGCCCGAGCCGGCCACCCCGGGCGCGCGCGTGCTCGTGCTCGAGCCTGGCCGCGCGTTCGGCACCGGCCTGCACGCGACGACCGCGCTCGTCGCGGAGATCCTCGACGGCCGCACGCAAGCCGTCGCCGGCCGCGAGGTCCTCGACGTCGGCACGGGCAGCGGCATCCTCTCGCTCGTCGCGCTGCTCTGCGGCGCGTCGCGGGCGCTCGCCGTCGACACCGACACGGACGTGCTCGAGATCGTGCGCGAGAACGCCACCCGCAACGGGTTCGCCGATCGGGTCGAGGCGCGCGCGGGCGGCATCGAGTCGGTCGAGGGCACCTACGCGGTCGTGCTCGCCAACATCGAGGCCCGCGTGCTGCGACCGATCGCCGAGCGCCTCGTGCGCGCGGTGGCCCCGGGAGGGCTGCTCGTGATCTCGGGCATCCTCGCGGGCGAGCACGCCGAGCTGCAGGAGCTCTACGAGAGCGTGGGCGGCCACCGCCTGCGCCACGTCGAATCGCGACGCCGCAGCGGCTCGGGCACCGCCGGCAGCGTCGACGACTGGGTCGCGATCGCGTTCGCCGCGGCGCCGTGAGCGCGACGCCCCTGCGCGTCCCGGTGGAGGGGCTCGCGGAGGGCGCCGCCACGCTGCCCGACGACGCGGCCCGTTACGTGACCCGCGTGCACCGGCTCGGCCCGGGCGCGCGCTTCGTGGCGTTCGACCCGGCGCGCGCGGTCGAGGCAGACGTCGAGGTGGTATCGTCCGACCGGCGCGCGACGCGGGTGATCACGGGCCCGCTCCGGCCCGCGTCCGTGCGCGCGACGCAGGGGCTCACGCTCGTGCAGGCCATCGGCAAGGGCGACAAGCTCGACGAGGTCGTGCGCGACGCGACCGAGCTCGGCGCGACGCGCGTGGTGCCGGTGCTCGCAGCGCGATCGATCGCACGACCGACGGACGGCGACGCGCGATCGCGGAGGTGGCGCCGGATCGCGATCGAGGCCGCGCGCCAGTCGGGGCGGGGCGACGCGCCGGAGATCGAGGTGCCCACGTCGGTAGCGGACGCGATCGGGCGGTTCGCGACCGGCCGGGGCGTGGTCGCGGTCTGCCTCGATCCGACGAGCGCGGTCCCGCTCGGCCGGGTGCTCGCGCGCCTCGCGGCGGCCGACGAGGCCGTCGTGGTGGTCGGGCCCGAGGGCGGCCTCGACGACGAGGAGCTCCAAGCCGCCGACCGCGCCGGTGTAGCGCGCGTTTCGCTGGGCGCGTTCGTGCTGCGGACCGAGACGGTGTGCGCGGCGGTGCTCGGCGCGATCCTCGTCGCGCGCGGAGCCGGCGAGGGCGATCGCTAGGGCAACGGCGGTCGCGGTCGCGACGGCGCGGGGGGGTGGCGGACGCCGAAGCCCGCCATGGCGGCCGCCACCGGATCGGCCGGGTCGGGCGGCGCGGAGCGAGCGATTTCGCCGCGATTTCGAGCCATACCGGCGGCGGCGTGGCGCGGGCACGGAGCGTGAAGTGGGGCGCGCACCCAAGGAGGTGCACCCATGATGAATCGCTCGCTTGCTCGACTCGTCCTCGCGGCCACGCTCGTCGTGCCCGCCGTCCTCGCCGGCTGCGGCGCGCCGATCTCGCCGCCCGGCGATCCCGCCGTCGCCGCCCCCACGTCCGCCCCAGCGCCGGACACCACCGCGCGCGCGCTCGCCTTCCTCGAGGCGCACCCGGAGCTCGTCTTCGGGGGCGCGGGCCAGCTCTTTCGGTCGCGCGCGGCGCTCGCCGACGACGACGGCGCGGCGCACGTGCGCTTCGATCGCGCGTACCGCGGGCTGCGCGTGCTCGGCGGCGACGTGGTCGCGCACGCCCGTCCCGACGGCGCGTTCGACCGCGCCACCCACACGCTCCGCGCGCCGCTGCCCGATCGGATCGACCCGGGAATCGACGCCGTCGAAGCGGTCACGGCGGCGGGCCTCGCCGCCTCGGAGGCGTCCGCCCCCGAGCTCGTCGTGCTCGCGCGGCGCGGGATCTCGCGCCTCGCGTGGGAGGTCGTCCGATCGGGCCAGGCCGACGACGGCACGCCCGAGGAGGTCCACGCTCTCGTCGACGCGGTGACGGGCCTCGTGCTCGAGCGGTGGGACGCGATCCGCACCGTGAAGGCCACGGGGCGCGGCCTCTACGCGGGCCAGGTCGCCCTCACGGCGCGCAAGGTGACGGGCGGCTACGAGCTCGCCGACGACGGGCGCGGCGGAACCCAGACGCTCGACGCCCTCGGGGGCGAGGGCCTCGACGACGCGCCGGTCGTGGCCGAGGCCAAGAGCTTCGGCGACGGCACGAGCGGCGACCGCGCGTCGGCCGCCGTCGACGCCCAGTACGGCCTCGCGATGACCTGGGACTACTTCGCGAAGGTGCACGGGCGCCTCGGCCCCGCCGGCGACGGCCAGGGCCTCGTCGCGCGCGTGCACTTCGGCCACCGGTACGCCAACGCGTTCTACTCCCCGTGGTGCGCCTGCGTGAGCTTCGGCGACGGCGTCCACCGCGCGGGTGAGCCCAGCATCTTGCCGCTCGTCTCGCTCGACGTGGTCGCGCACGAGGCCACCCACGCGCTCACCGCGAACACGGCGGCGCTCGTCTACGCGGGCGAGCCGGGTGCGATCGACGAGGCGACGAGCGATATCTTCGCGACGATGGTCGAGCACCACGCCAACAACCCGAACGACCCGCCCGACTACACGATCGGCGAGGAGGTGCTCTGGCCCGAGGGGCAGGCGCTGCGCGACCTCGCCGCGCCGGACGTCGGGTGCTGGGACCCGGACGTGGGCTCGCTCGACCCGCACCTCGGCGCCGGGGTCGGCGCGCACTTCTTCTACCTGCTCGCCGAGGGGACGACGCCTCGGACGACCACCTGCTCGGGCGAGGGCGAGATCGTGGGGATCGGGCGCGAGGCCGCCGCGCGCATCTGGTACCGCGCGCTCACGGTCTACATGACGTCCGACACGG
The DNA here is from genome assembly GCA_903906315.1 of uncultured delta proteobacterium. Taxonomy (GTDB): domain Bacteria; phylum Myxococcota_A; class Polyangia; order Polyangiales; family Polyangiaceae; genus CAIVJW01. Next base: position 23,602 of record CAIVJW010000307.1, read on the forward strand.
GCTACGCGGAGGCGCGGGGCGCGACGATCGAGGCCGCGACCGACCTGTTCGGCCCGAAGAGCCCCCAGCGCAAGCGCGTGGCGGCCGCCTGGGCCGCGGTCGGCGTGAACTGACGCCCGGGCCGCGTCGGCGAGCACGGCGACCCCGCCGGGATCGTGCTCGCCGGCTCGCGCCCCCTTGCGAGCGCCGCTGGTGCAAGCGGAGGCTGAACCGCACGCCACCGCCTCCCGTGGCGAAATAGGCACGGCGTGCGGGTCGCTGGGCATGTTGCCCCGACCGGGTCTTTGCTATGCCCGGGGGACGCCCAGGAGCCCGACCATGACCTTCGCCTCGCCTCGCCTCGCCACGACCGCGATCGCCGCCCTCCTCCTCGCCGGCTGCTCGGAGGCGCCGCCCACGGCGACCTCGGAGGAGAGCGACCTCATCGGCGGCGTCGACGCGACGTCCGCCACGCTCGACGCGATCGGCACCGTCGGCCACCTGCGCGACGACGGCTTCACCTACTTCTGCACCGCGACGCTCATCGCGCCGCGCGTCGTGCTCACCGCGAAGCACTGCGCCGCCGAGGGCCCGAAGGGCGAGACGTACCTGTCGCAGGAGCCCATCTACTTCGCGGTCGGATCGGACTCGCACAACCCCAAGCGCACGGTGAAGGCCGCCGAGGTGATGCTCTCGGCGATCGAGGAGGGCGGCTTCGTGAAGTACGGCAGCGACGTCGCGGTCTACCTGCTCGAGGCGCCGATCACCGACGTCGCGCCGATCCGCTACGCGCCGGCGCACCTCGCCGAGTCCGAGGTCGGCAAGAAGTTCACGGCCGTCGGCTTCGGCGTGCAGGACCGCGAGCGCAACAGCGGCACGCGCAAGGCGGGCACCGTCACGCTGCAGGGCGTCTCAGGGCAACCGCTGCACACGATCTTCCCGACGTTCGGCGACCTCGTGAAGCACGTCGACGCGTACGAGAGCGACTGGTGGATGGAGTCGAACCAGGGCCGCCTGCAGGACTTTTACGACCTCACGCTCCTGCCCGATCACGAGGCGTACGTCGGCCTCGGCAAGGACGACGCGCAGCCGTGCAGCGGCGACTCGGGCGGGCCGCTGCTCGCGCGCATCGACGGCAAGAACGTCGTCGTCGCGGTCGTTTCGGGATCGTTCAAGGGCTCCACGTACCCGTGCAGCACGGTCGGCGAGGCGTACGCCACGCTCGGTCCGAAGGTGCAGCCGCTGCTCGCGAGCGTGACCGGCCCGTGCGAGGGCATCACGGTCGAAGGCCGGTGCGAGGGCACGACCGCCGCGCGCTGCGTGGCCGACTCCGAGGGGCCGCAGAAGGTGACGCGGCTCGACTGCGCCGTGCTCGGCCAGGTGTGCGGCCGCAACGCGGCCGGGCAGGTCGCGTGCGTCGATGAGCAGACGCCCGGCGGGGCGGGCGGCGCGGGCGGCGCGGGCGGCGCGGCCAGCGGCGGCGGCGCGGGTGGGGGCAGATC